>JBHEKP010000309.1:0-9904 GCA_041859375.1 Candidatus Hydrogenedentales bacterium
GGGGCGATAGTGCTGGGCGGCGGCCGGGGCACGCGGCTGTACCCGCTGACCAAGGTGCGCTCGAAGCCCGCCGTGCCGCTGTGCGGCCGGTACCGGCTGATCGACATCCCGCTGAGCAACTGCATCCATTCCGACATCAACCGCATCCTGGTGCTGACGCAGTTCAACAGCCACTCGCTGAACCGGCACATCAAGAACACCTACAAGTTCGACGAGTTCAGCGGCGGCTCGGTGGAGATTCTGGCGGCGGAGCAGACGAACGAGACGGGCGACTGGTTCCAGGGCACGGCGGACGCGGTGCGCAAGCACATGCTGCACATCCGCCAGCGCGGCCTCAAGTATTTCATCATCCTTTCCGGCGACCAGCTTTACCGGATGGACTACCGGCAGATGCTGGACACGCTGCTGAAGAAGGACGCGGACATCGTGGTGTCGGCGCTGCCGGTGGACCGGCAGTCGGCGAAGTCCTTCGGGATCATGAAGGTGTCGGCGTCGGGGTCCATCCGCGAGTTTGTGGAAAAGCCGCGGGACGAGCAGGTGCTGGACGCGCTGGTGACGCCGAAGAAGGTCTTCGCGGACTTCGGGCTCCAGGCCGGGGGCGGCAAGGACTACCTCGCCTCCATGGGCGTGTACGCCTTCAAGGCGGAGGTGCTCGAGGAGGTGCTGATGCGCAACCTGGAGTGGATCGACTTCGGCAAGGAGGTGATCCCGAACTCGCTGCGCGGCTACAGGGTGAGCGCCCACATGTTCAGCGGCTTCTGGGAGGACATCGGAACGGTGCGCTCCTACTTCGACGTGAGCATGGCCATGACCTCGCCGGAGCCGCCCTTCGAGCTCCACGACCCCGGCCACATGATCTACACCCACGCGCGCATGCTGCCGGGCGTGAAGATCATGAACGCGAAGGTGGACAACGCCATCATCTGCGGCGGCACGCGCATCGAAAACGCCACGGTCCGCGACAGCATCATCGGCATCCGCTCCCGCATCAGCCCCGGAACGGTGATTGAGCGGAGCATCATCCTCGGCGCGGACTACTACGAGGACGCCGCCCCCGCGGGCGTCCCGCCGCTGGGCATCGGCCGGAACGTGAAAATCAGCCAGGCCATCGTGGACCACAACGCCCGCATCGGCGACAACGTGGTGATCCGGGGCTCGGACAGGATGAAGGACTTTGACGGGGACGGCTACGCGGTGCGCGACGGGATTGTGGTGGTGTTCAAGGACGCCGTCATCCCCTCCGGCACGCGCATCGGCTGATTCCGCCGCGAAACGCAAACCGCCGTACAAACAGGAGGAGTCCGTCAGTATGCGGTCCCCGGACAGGGAATTTTCATGGGTGGAGGGGCTGGCGATCTGCCTCGCCATGATCGGCGTGCAGCTCTGCAGCGAGGTGATCAACCAGTGGGGCCTCTATTTCTACTCGCCCTCGGGCGGCGTGGGCCGCACCATCTACGTGTCCGTGGGGCTGGTGGGGATCATCTTCATCTGCGGCACCATCGTGGACGCGGCGGGAAGCCCGCTCATCGGCATGCTTTCCGACAAGACGCCCACCCGGCCGGGCCGCCTCCGCCTCGTCCCGATTCCCGGCCGGCGCCTCCCCTACATTTTCTGGGGAAGCCTCCTGATGATCGTCACCATGATCGGCTTCTGGTTCCCCCCCGTGGAGGGCACCTCCGTTCTGAACCTGGTGTACGGCACCGTGCTGCTCTGCGCCCACTGGGTGCTCTTTTCGCTGGCCGTGGTGCCGCTCAACGCGCTCGGCCCCGAAATCGCCCGTTCGGAGCGGGCGCGCGTCGCCATTGGCACCTGGACCGCCGTGGGGCTCATTCTCGGGCTCGCCCTCGCCAATGCGCTGCCCGGGGTGCTCATCGCAAAACTGGACCCGGGGCGCGTGGAGGGCAGCCTCAGCCTGGAGCTGGCGGGGCCGGAGGCCGAGTCCGGCGCGGAGCGGGCGGTGCGCCGGATGCTGCCGCCGGAGGAGGCCGGAGCCTTCCGGCTGGCGGGCGCGCCGGATGTTGAACTGTCCCGTCCGGGCGGGGACCGCCTCGTGGTGGCCCTCCGGGGCGCTCTGGGCGGCCGGGTTGCCGCGCAGGCCGAGGCGGCGGCCCTCGGGGACGCATTCCCCCCGTCCCTGGCGGGCGCATACGCACCCGTGTCGCGCAAGGCGTGGTCCGGCGCGGAATTCTCCGGGGCGGGCCCGGACGCGGCGGCGGTGGAGGGCATCCTCGCCGGGCTGGTTCCCGCGGTGCGGCGGGTGCTGGAGCCGGCCGCGCAGACGGAGGCGGACAGCAACGTGTTTTCCGTTTCCTGGCCCACCGCGCTGGCGGAGCGGATGGATGCGGCGCGCCTGGGGGCGGCGCTCGCCGCGGTGCCCGGCGTGTCCGGCACCATGCGCGCGGAGTGCGGCGGCGGCGGGGTGCGCGTGGAGCCGCCCATGGGCGTGCGCCCGGCGGGGGAGGTTGGCGCGGCCATCCTCGACGCGGTGGCGGCGGAGGCCGTGCGGGCGAACGTGATTCTCATGGACGGGACGCCCCCCCGGACCGTGGCGTTCACCAAGGCGCTGCGCGCCGCGCTCACCCACGCGCGGCTGATGGAGTGGGCGGGTCCGGGCGTGCGGGTGGACCGGGTGGAGGAGTCCTTCTCCCCGGCGGGCTACCGGCGCGTGGCGGTGATCTTCGCCTTCCTCTCCTTCGCGCTGTTCCTGCTGCCCGTGCTGCTCATCCGCGAGCGCTACGACAGCGAGGCGGTGCAAAGCGAGCCCGTCCCCCACGGGCGCGCCCTGCTCGATGCGCTGCGCAACAAGCCCTTCATCATCTACGCGGCGTCCTTCTTCTTCTTCACCATCGGCTTTCTCGCGGTGCAGCGCGCCCTGCCCTACTGGGCCGAACTCGGCCTCGACGGCGACGAGGGCACCATCACCATGCTGCTCGTGCCCTTCATCGTCGTGGCGATCGCCTCCTACGCCGTCATCCCCTTTGTTGCGCGCTTCGTGCACATGAAATGGCTCATGTTCACCGCCCTGCTGATCATCGCCACGGGCATGCCCTGCATGTGGCTGATTGGCGTGTCGGACGCGGATTTCGCGACCCGGCAGTTGTGGGGCATGATCCTCTTCGGCTACTGCGGCGTGGGCCAGGCGCTGATCTACGTGATGATGGTGCCCATGATGGGCGACATCATCGACCATGACGAGCGCCTTTCCGGGGAGCGCCGCGAGGCGCTCTACAACGGGCTGAGCGCGTTTATCTGGAAGGCGTCCATGGCGGGCTCCATCCTGCTCGCCTCCCAGTCCATGAGCATCTGGGGCAACTCGGTGGAGCGCCACACCGGCGTGCTGCTCGTGGGGCCCTTCGCGGGGCTCTTCGGCCTCCTCGGCATGGGCATCATCGCCCTCTATCCGGTCAACAGGAAGGCCCCCCGCGCGACGGCGGGAGAATGAGACCGCGCCGCACCGGGAGTGTTGAATGATGGCGGACGGGCTTCCCAGAAGCATCTATGACCCGGACGCGGGGCCCCCGCAGCGCCCCGCGGCCTGCGTGGTCCTGCGCCGCGGGGACGGTTCGCTGCTGCTCGTGCGGCGGGGCGACACGCTTTCCTTCATGCCGGGGCACCACGTGTTTCCCGGCGGGCGGGTGGACCCGGAGGACGCGCTGGTTCCCGTGGACAACGCGCCGGACCCGGAGGACGCGCGCCACATCGCCGCCGCGGCGCGGGAGCTTTTCGAGGAGGCGGGGGTGCTGCCGGCGGCCTGCGCGCCGCCGCCGCCGGGGCAACTGCGCCGGATGCGCGCGGACCTGACGGCGGGCAGGCTGGGCTTCGCCGCGATGCTGGCACAACTGGGCGCGCGGATTGACGCCGCCCAATTCCGGCCCGCGGGCCGCTGGATCACCCCCGTGTTCATGCCCGTGCGCTATGACACGCGGCACTATCTCGTGGAGGACCGGGGCTGGCCGCGCGATCCGACCCCGCCCGATCCCGGCGGCGAGACGGCCGCGGCGGACTGGATGACGCCGGGGGAGGCCCTGCGCCGCTGGCGCGCCGGGCGCGTGAAAATGGCCACGCCGACCGCCTTCACGCTCCGCAGCATGGACCGTCTTCCGCCGGGGGACGCGCTCGCGCGCATGCTGCGCGTGCCCGGCACGGACGATGCGGCGGCCTTCATGGAGCCCCGCGCGGGCATCGTGATCATGCCCCTGCGCACCGAAACCCTGCCCCCCGCAACGCACACAAACTGCGCCGTTGTCGGCTGGGACGACCTCTGCGTGGTGGACCCCGGCCCGTCGGACCCGGAGGAGCGGGCGCGGCTCGTGGCGCGGCTGGACGACTTCGTCGCGCTGGGCGGGCGCGTGGCGGCGGTGGCGCTGAGCCACGGCCACCGCGATCATGCGGACGCGGCGCGGCTCATCCGGGACCGCTACGGCGCGGCGGTGTGGGCCCATCCGGCGGCGGCGCTGCCCGATGGGCTGCGGGCGGACCGGCTGATGGCGGACGGGGAGGCGGTTGAGCTTGGCGGCGACCCGCCATGGCGGCTGCGGGCGCTGCACACGCCCGGCCATGATCCGGGCCACCTCTGTTTTTTCGAGGAGGGCGGGTCCACGCTGTTTTGCGGCGACCTTTTCGCCAACCCCGGCACCATTGTCGTCTCGCCGGAGCACGGCGGCGACATGACGGCCTATCTGGCGAGCCTGGAGCGTGTCGCGGCGGTGGACGCCGGCATGATCGTACCCGGCCACGGGATGAACATGACCGGACCGGTGGCGCGGGAGCGCCTGCTCTGGCTCATCCGGCACCGGATGGAACGGGAGCGCCGCATCCTGGAGGCCTGGGAGGCCGGGGCGCGCACCGTGGCGGAGCTGACCGCCCGGGCCTATGCGGACACGCCCGGCGCGCCCGCGCGCCTCGCAGGCATGCAGGTGCGCGCCCATCTGGCCCGGCTCGGGCTCACCCCGGAGGACGGGGCATTGTGAAAAAAACCGGGGGCCGGAGGGAAAACTCCGGTCCCCGGTGCCGTTTCCGGCGTGTCACAGGGCCTCAGAAACCGTTGCCGATTGTGCCGTACAGGTTGGCCCAGGGGCCGTTGGCCGGGAAGCGCCCTTCCTTTTCGTAGCGGATGAACTCCACATGCCCGTCCAGGTAAAGCGTGTTCGCGCCGCCGGGAATGTGGTTGAACGCCGCGCCCCCGCCGGGGACGCTGCTCACGCTGTCCCAGTAAATGGGCAGCGCGGACTGGGCCTTCGAGCTGGCGGCGGGGTTGTTGATGTCGGTGATGAGGAACCGTTCGATGCCCTCGCGCAGGCGGTACACAATTTCGCCTCCGCCGTTGCCGGAATTGGCGGCATCAACAATGATGGAGGCCAGCGGGCTGTCCGTCACGTTGATGTCACTGTCCAGCAGCTCCCGCACCGCCGCGCCATTGGGAACCGGCCCGGTGCCGAGCGCGCCGCCCTGGTAGAGCGGCAGCGCCACTGCCATCACCTGCGACGGTCCCGTGCTGCCCGCGGGCAGCGTGATGCCGATAATCGAGGAGATCAGATCCAGGGGTGTCTGGGGAAAGCTCGCATCGCCCCGGTCCACCATCCAGCCAAGGTAGTGGTAATGGTCCGAAGGGTTGTCCGCGAGGCCCTTGTACTGGCTCTGGCAGACCGCGCCCTCCTCGTCCGTGATGATGGCCAGCGCGTCCGCCGCGGGGCCCGCGTCCGGCGCCGACGGGCACACCAGCACCTGCCAGTCGCTCAGGTATTCCGGGTAGATGGCCGTCACCAGCGGCGACAGCTCCGGCTCCGCCTGGCTGGTGCAGCCCGCCGGGAGCCCGCCCGATCCGTCCGTGTTGTACGGGGCGATGCCCTGCATCGGCGGCATCATCTGCCCCTTCGACTCGTTGCTGTACATCTTCAGGATGACACCCATCTGCTTGAGGTTGTTCTGGCAGCTTGAGCGCCGCGCCGCCTCGCGCGCCCGCGCCAGCGCGGGCAGCAGGATTGCCGCCAAAATGCCGATGATCGCGATAACCACCAGCAGTTCAATCAACGTGAAACCCGTGCGTCGCTTCATGGCATGCAGTCTCCATTGGTTGTACCGTTTCCGCCAACCGGGACCATGCGGCCCCTTACTGTTTAACATTATACACCCAAAACGTTACAAGAAAGTGAAAATTTTGTTAAAAATTACCCCTCCCGCCGGATGACGGGCGTCATCTGGCCCCTTGTGCGCACGGATTGCGCACATGAAAAGGCCGGGGAGCTCTGGTATAGTGCAACCGGCGCGGGCGGCATTCCGTCCAATGTTTCAAAAGCTGCCGCGAGGCATGAAAGGGGCCAAGGCCATGGAAGACATCAGCCGGAGGGGGTTCATTTCAAAATCGGCGAAGAGCATGCTCACCGTGGCGGGCGGGGTGGCGGTGGCGGTGCTTCCCGGAAAGGCCCGGGCGGTTTCGGCCAATGAAAAGGTCATCATGGCGGTGATAGGCACGGGCGGCCGCGGCCGTGACGTGTCCCGCCAGTTTGTGAACCGCAGGGATGTGGAGATGGCCTACGTCTGCGACGCCGACGAGGAGCGCATCGGCAGTTACCCCCGCCAGTTGGAGCGCATCCAGGGGCGCGCCCCCCGCGCCGTCCAGGACATGCGGCGCGTCTTTGACGACAAGGACGTGGACGCGGTCCTCATCGCCACATGCGACCACTGGCACGGTCTGGCCACCATTTGGGCCTGCCAGGCGGGCAAGGACGTGTATGTGGAAAAGCCGCCCTGCCACAACATCTGGGAGGGGATGCGCATGGTCGAGGCGGCGCGGAAATACAACCGCGTCGTCCAGTGCGGCCTGCAGAACCGCAGCGCCGAATTCGCGCACAGCGCCCGTGAGTACATCCAAAGCGGCAAACTAGGGGACATCCCCCTCGTCAAGGTGTACAACATGAAGGGCGGCGGGGTCTTCACATGCCCGCCCGACTCGGAGCGGCCCAAGTCGGTGGACTACGACCTGTATCTCGGGCCCGCGCCGTCGCGCCCCTTCAACAGGGGCCATTTCCACGACGGGTGGAAGATGTGGTGGGCCTACGGCGGGGGCGACATGGGCGACGACGGCATCCACCAGCTGGACCTCGCCCGGTTTGTGCTGGGGGACAAGCCCGTCCCGAAAGTGGTCACCGCAAGCGGCGGCCGCCTTGCCTTCCAGGACGACCGGGAGGTGCCGGATACCCAGGTCATCTCCTTTGAGTACGACCGCCAGCTCATGACCTTTGAGCTCACCGAATACGCGCCCTACATGATCAAGGAGTCCGACGAGGTGCGCAACGGCGACAAGTTTCCCTTCTGGCCCACCAACGCCACACGCATCGAACTCTACGGGACGCGGGGCCTCATGTATCTGGGCCGCCACGGCGGCGGATGGCAGGTCATCACCGCCGACGGCAAGGAGACGGACAAATTTTACGGCCGCCAGGCGAACGACGAGCACCGCGCCAATTTCCTTGACTGCGTCCGGACACGGAACAGGCCCGCCGCCGACATTGAGATTGGCGTCACCAGCAACCTGTTGGTCCATTACGGCAACATGGGCGTGCGCGCGGGCGGATGCCGCATGGTCATTGACCCGCAGACATTGGCCGTGTCCGGCGACGACGGGGCCAACAAGTTCTTCAAGCGCGACTACCGCGAAGCCTACGCCGTTCCAGAACAGGTTTGAGGGTGAAAAGCCCCCGGAGATCCGCCATGAGACAGTTTTGCGCCTGCCTTGCCGTCCTGTGTCTGTGCGTTTCCGCCGCCCCCGCGCAGGCGGCCCCGCTCAGGGTGTGCCTCGTGTCCGGCTCCTTTGAGTATGACTCCGACAAGGCATTGGGCATCTTCAAGGCCTATCTGGAGGAGAACTTCGAGGTTGAGTGCGTCCTGCTGCGCGCCGCCGGATGGGAGAACCTACCCGGCCTTGAGGCGCTCGACGCCTGCGACACGGCGTTGTTTTTCACCCGGCGGCTGGAAATAACGGGGGAACAGCTCGACCGCATTAAAAAATATTGCGATTCCGGCAGGCCCCTGGTGGGGGTGCGCACCGCCAGCCACGGGTTCCAGAACTGGCTTGCCTTCGACCGGCGGGTGCTGGGCGGCAATTACAAGGGCCATTTCGGCGAGGGCCCCACCACGGAAACCTTTGTGATGCCCGCCGGGAAGGGCCATCCCGTTCTTGAGGGTGTGGAACCATTGCGGTCCCGGTGCAGCCTGTACAAGAACAAGGGGGTCGCGGGGAACGCCTCCGTGCTCATGACGGGCCGCACCCCCGAATCCGGCGGGCGGCAGCCCCTGGCCTGGACGCGCATGCACAACGGCGGACGGGTCTTCTACACCTCCCTTGGCGGGGTGGGCGACTTTGAGGGCCGCGCCTTTTGCCGCATGATTGCCAACGCCCTTTTCTGGACCGCCAACCGCCCCCCGGCCCCGAAGGCGCTTCCGGCCCCCGCTCCGCTGGAAAAACGGGGCGGTGCGCTCCGTCTTTCCCTGCGCTCACGCGCCGTTGGCGGCGCGGGGGAGCAGACCGCCACCCATGAATGGCCCGCCGATGAAACCGCCATCATCGTCTGCGACATGTGGGACAAACACTGGTGCGACTTTGCCACCGCCGGGGTGGACGCCCTCGCCCCGAAGGTGGACGCGCTGCTGGGGAAACTCCGCGCGGCGGGCGTCCGGGTGGTTCATTGCCCCTCCGAAACCCTGGGCTTTTACCAGGACAGCGCGCAGCGCCGCCGCATTGCCGCCGTCCCCGCCGCTGAATTGCCCGAAGCGGGGGAAATTAAGGATCCGCCCCTGCCGATAGACGACTCGGACGGCGGGTGCCCCGGCGATGAGGCGTTTTACCCGGCCTGGACGCGCCAGCATCCCGCCATCACCATCGCGGCGGAGGACGTCATCTCCGACAACGGCCGCGAGGTTTACAATTACCTGCGGCAGCAGGGCGTCAAAAACATCCTTTACACGGGCGTGCACACCAACATGTGCGTGCTCAACCGGACCTTCGGCATCCGCCAGATGACCCGCTGGGGCTTCAACTGCGCGCTGGTCCGCGACCTCACCGACACCATGTACAACCCAGCGCAAGCCCCAAGGGTGCCCCACGACGAGGGCACCGAACTGGTGGTGCGCCACATTGAAACCCACTGGTGCCCCTCCGTGACCAGCGGCGGCATTGACGTTCTTTTTGGGGGGTAAACCGGATAGGGCGGGGTCGGCCCGGTCCCGTCATGCGGAGCGTAAAACCGCCCGCAGCAGGGTGTCCAGGCGGTCAAGAAAACGGGAGCGGTCCTTCGGGCCGAAGGGGGCCGGACCGCCGCCGACCAGCCCCTGATCGCGCAGTTGGGAGAGCACCTCGCGGGTGGCCAGCGCGTCGCCGATGGCCTCCTCGGTGAATTCACGCCCCCGCGTGCCGACGACCCGCGCGCCCTTTTTCAGGCACCGCGCCGCCAGGGGGATGTCATCCGACACCACCACGTCGCCCGGTCCCGCGTTTTCCACGATCCAGTCGTCCGCCGCGTCAAAGCCGTCGCCCACAACGACCAGCTCCACCCGGCCTTCGGGGACGGCCATGGGGGAATTCGCCACAATCTTCACGGCCACGACGTGGCGCGCCGCCACGCGGCAGGCCTCCTTTTTCACCGGACAGGCGTCGGCGTCTATGAAGACTGTGGACATGCGATTCCCCATGTGTCTGGATTGCTGCGCAATTCTACCGGATGCGGGGCGGCCGGCTCACACCGCCCATGGCCGTTTCGGGCCGTGGGCGCGCAAAAGGTTGCTCTTTTCCCGTGTCCGGGCGTAGATTGTGGGAACGGTCCGGCACCCAACAAGGAGAATCACACATGGCTGACAAGGGAAAAGGGGACAAGGGGCAGAAGGAAACGAAGAAAAAGCCCCTGCTCAC
>JBHEKP010000180.1:0-4290 GCA_041859375.1 Candidatus Hydrogenedentales bacterium
CCCGAGGTGAAGGCGGCCAGCACGGGCAGGGAGGACAGGACCGCGCCCGCGAGCATCCAGCGCAGGCCGCGCCGCTCCTTGTCCGTCAGCCCCGGCCAGGCCAGACGCAGCCCGGCGGCCACCCCGGCCAGCACCAGCAGCCCCGCAAGCGCCGCGGGCCATTCCAGCACGGGGGCAAGCGAGGGGATCTCCGCCGGGATGGTCATGAACTGGTTGCCGGCCAGGATAAGAAAGCGGAGGGGCGCGCTGAGCAGGTACGACACGGGGTCACTGGTGGGATCGAGGTAGACCCGCATGCCGACGACACCGAAGCCCGCCCATTTGTAGAAGGCCAGATAGGCAAAGACCAGCAGGGTGGCCGGAGCAATACACGCGGCGCGCTTTGCAAATTTGCCCGGCGCGCCGACAAGCTCATAGGCCGCCACATAGCCCAGCGCGCAGAGGCCGCTCTCCCCGGCCAGCAGGCCGAGGAAAAACAGTGGCAGCGACAGGGGCAGTCCCGGTTTCCAGCCGTCCTCGCGCCAGCGCAGATGTGCCGCCACGCCCGCCAGGCAGAGCGCTCCCGCCACCACCGCGTTCCGGTTTGACCACCAGCCCACGGGGAAGGCATGGGACTCGTCCACCGCAAAGAGGAACAGCGCCAGCACGGCCAGCCCCCCGCCCAGGGAACGGCGGAAGAGCAGGGCGACCATCCCGGCCATGAAGGCGTACCACAGGGCGCAGTGCAGGTGGTATCCCGGCGCCCAGCGGCCAAAGACGGCATGGTCCAGCACCATGAGGGCGGAGGAAAGGAAGCGGAAGAAGTGGACCTTGATGTCGGGCGAGGTGAACCAGGGGTAGGGGCCGTTGTCAACGAGCAGGCGGGTGCTCTCCGCGTCGCCGCGGGCGAAGCAAAACACGTCGTAGGGGCCCGCGATGGGGTTTTCTCCGCGCACTGCCGCAAGGTGGGCGTAGTCGTCCAGGAAAAAGCCCATGTTGCAGAAGCAGAGAGCAAGCATGCCCGCCGCCGTCACGGCAAGCCACAACCCGCCGGTTCCCTGAAGCCTGGAAAACAAAGAAGGCATCCAACTCTCCCGGTGTGATAAAAGTCAGCGGTTCCCGCGGACGCCCTCCAGCAGGGCGGTGTAGGATTCCAGCAACAGCGATTCCACCTGCCGCCAGTCGGCGTCTTTCCCGCCCGCGTCGCGCAGGGCGGCCGCCTGCGCGCGGAGCAGGCCCGCGCGTTGAATGTGCCCGTTGGTCGCGCCGTACATGAGGGCGTAGAGTTCCGCGATTTTCGCGCCCACCTGTTCGGGACTGTCCTCCCCCGGCGTGCGCCGCGCCACCCACCAGGCGAGTTCGGCTTCGGCCAGTTTTCGCGGATCCCAATCCTCCCCGACCGCCTCCGCAAGCGCCGCGTAGGACTCCTCCAGCAGGGGAAGCACCGTCTGCCCGTAGCCCTCCCGCTGCGTGTGAAAGGCCATCGCCCCCCGGGCCATGGGCTCCACCACCGCCTTCGCCGTCAGCAGGGAAACGCCCATCTGCTCGCGGAGCACCAACACCATTTCGAAGGCCAGTTCCGCGCCCCGGCCCCCGTAGTAGGCCCGCCACATGTTCGTTTCCGACCGGGCAATGCTTTCGGCGTCAAAATCGCGGTTCAGCCCCTTGTTGTGCAGCACGAAATACCAGCCCGCCCCGCCGCCCGCCAAAAGCAGGAGCAGCAGTACCACAAGGCAGCCGTACACTTTTCCGCGCGATTCAGCCATGCAATCTTTTCCTGTTTTGCGGGCCGGGGAACGTCATGACCTTCAACCACTGTAAAACTTGCCGACCTTTTCCAGCGTGTCCGGGTGGCAGGAACAGCCGGGATAATTCGGCGAGTAGAGGATGCTTTCCGGACGCGGCACAAGACGTCCGTCCTTCACGAACTTGTCACCGCGCGGCTCCAGGATGCGCACGAGTCCGGCGCGCATCCGCTCCAGGTCCCCGGCGCGCGCGGCTTCCCCCGCAAGATCTGCGGTCTCGTGCGGGTCGGCCTCAAGGTCGAAGAGCTGCTCCCGCCCGTCCACGGTGTGGTAGATGTACTTGAGTTTTCCGTCCGTGACGGCGCTCCAGTGGTTTTTGCTGTCGTAACAGGTGTCGTGCTCAAGGTCGAGCATTTCCCGCCAGGGTGCCTGTGGATCGCGCGCCAGTGCGAGCAGGCTGGAACCCTCCAGGGGCCGGGACGGCTCCACCCCGGCGGCGTCCAGAAAGGTGGGCAGCACGTCGCGCAGTTCCACCGGACGGTCGCAGACCGTCCCCCGGTTTTCCGGCGCGAGCCCCTTCGGCCAGCGTAGCAGCATGGGAATGCGCGCGGAGCCCTCGTAGGCGTAGGTCTTGCGCCAGTGGTGGTGGTCGCCGAGCATGTCGCCGTGGTCGGCGGTGAACACGATGAGCGTGTCCTCCAGCATGCCCCGCCGCTCCAGCGTTTCCATGATGCGCCCGACCTGCTCGTCAATGAAGGACACCGACCCGTAATAGGCGCGCCGCGCGGCGCGTACCGTTTCCGCGCCCAAATCGCCGTGCCAAAGTTCGTCCTTGTCGCTGCTTTTCGGCGCGTACCGTGCCGACCATTCGCCTTTGGCCGCCTCGGGCAGGGGCGCGTCGGCGTACTGACGCCAGAAACGCTCCGGCGGGTCGTAGGGGCTGTGGGGCCGCGCAAAGGACACCTTCAGGAAGAAGGGTTCGGGGCGGTAGTAGCCCTCCAGATAGCGCACCGCCGTGTTTCCGGTCCACATGGTGGGATGAAGATGCTCCGGCGGCGCGTAGGGGCCCGCCTTGTAACTGTTCCAGCCAATGCCCGTGGCGTCGGGGTTGAGGCAGGGGGCTTCGCTCATGAACCAGGCGCGGTAGTCGCTCCGGAAGTCCACCGACTCGGACCGGCTCGACTCGTCCAGCACCATGCCGTGGAACCCGTGGCCGTTGCGCTGGGGGTGCCAGTGCATCTTGCCGATGCCAAAGGTGTGGTAGCCCGCGCCGGCGAGCGCTCCGGGCATCTCCACGGGATATTTTTCGCCCACGCGGCCGTAGCCGATCATGCCGTGGCCCCAGGGGGACATGCCGGTGAGGAGCCCCGCGCGCGCCGGGGTGCAGGACGGGACGGACGAATAGGCCCGCGAAAAGCGCATGCCGTCCCGGGCGATGGCGTCCAGGTTCGGCGTTTGAATGCGGGTGTTGCCGTCCGCTCCGAGGCAGTCGCCCCGGAACTGGTCCGCCATCAGCAGGAGAATGTTCGGGGGCTCCGGCTTGGGCCGCTGTTTCGCGGCACGCGCGCCCCCGCCCGAAGCGGCCACGGCCACCGTCATTCCCCCCGCGCCCAGAAAGGTCCGTCTGCTGATTTTGCCCATGTTGTAATCTCCGATTTTCACGGTTGCGCCATAGTATACTGATCCCATGACCCATGCGGAAACAGCCGAAGCGCCATTGGCACCCCAGCGCATGCCTCAGTTGGACGGGTTGCGCGCGGCGGGGTGCCTGGCGGTGATGTTTTCCCATTTTGTCATCCCGCAGGCGGCATGGTGGCCCGCCTTTCTGCCCCTGGGGGGGATGGGGGTGCAGCTCTTTTTTGTGCTGAGCGGGTTTCTGATCACCGGCATCCTGCTGGACCGGCGCGCGGCGGTGGAGTCCGGGGCCTGCGGAGCGGGCGCGGCGCTCAGAAACTTTTACCTGCGGCGCTGCCTGCGCATCATGCCCCTGTATTACCTCATCCTGCTTGTGCTGGCGGGGATGGACTACGGGATCATGCGCGAAGCATGGCCCTGGCACGCCCTGCTTGTGATGAACTTCTGGCGCGCCGCCACGGGCGTCACTTTCCTGAACCATGTCTGGGCGGTGGCGGTGGAGATGCAGTTTTACCTGTGCTGGCCTTTTCTCATCCTCTTCCTGCCCCGGCGGCGCATCGTGCCCGTGCTGTTGTTTTTTATGCTTCTCGCGCCCTGCTACCGGGGTTGGTGCTGGTATTCCGGGGCGGGGTTTGTCGCCGCCAACACGCTGCCTCCCGCCAGTCTGGACACGCTGGGCATCGGCGCATTACTGGCGGTGTTCATGCGGGAGCCGGGGGGGCATGCGCGGCTGAGGCCTCTTTGCCTGCGCCTTGGTCCGCTGCTCGGCGCGGCGGGGCTGGCATTATGGATGGCACTGGACGGACTCTTTGCCTTCTCCCCGGAATTGCGCTGGATACCGCTCAACTCCCTGCTGGCGCTGCTCTGGGGCGGTGTGGTCATGGGCGCGGCGGCGGGTTTTTCAGGTCCGGCGGGTGTGCTGCTGAACGCA
>JBHEKP010000077.1:0-13588 GCA_041859375.1 Candidatus Hydrogenedentales bacterium
GCTGGTGGTGACGGATGACGACGGCGCGGTCAGCGCCGCCGACGAGGTGACCGTTCATGTCAACATGGCCCCTGTGGCCAATGCGGGCGTGGACCAGAGCCTGAACCTTGCCCTTGGCGTGTCCACGCTGGATGTGACGCTGGACGGCAGCGGCTCGACGGACAGCGACGGCACCATTGCCACCTACACCTGGACCGGCACCCCTGATCCCGCGGACATAGTGTCCCCTGTCGTGACCCTTGGTGCGGGTACCCATGTGTTCACGCTGGTGGTGACGGATGATGACGGTGCGGCCAGCGCTGCGGACACGGTGACCATCTCCGTGAACACGCCGCCGGTGGCGGATGCGGGGCCCGACCAGGGTCTCAGCCTTGCCCTTGGCGTGTCCACGGTGAACGTGACGCTTGACGGCAGCGGCTCGGCGGACAGCGACGGCACCATTGCAACCTACACCTGGACCGGCACCCCTGATCCTGCAGACACGGCGAACCCTGTGGTGAGTCTTGGCGCGGGCGACCATGTGTTCACGCTCATCGTGACGGACGACGACGGCGCGGCGAGCGCTGCGGACACGGTGACGATCTCCGTGAACGCACCGCCGGTGGCCAATGCGGGTGCGGACCAAAACCTTAATCTTGCCCTTGGCTCATCCACGGTGGATGTGATGATTGACGGTAGCGGATCCTCCGACAGCGACGGCACCATTGCAACCTACGTCTGGACCGGCACCCCCGATCCTGCGGACGCAGTGAATCCTGTTGTGACCCTTGGCGCGGGCGCTCACGTGTTCACACTGGTTGTGACGGATGATGACGGCGCGGTCAGCGCCGCGGACACGGTGACCATCTCTGTGAACACGCCGCCGGTGGCCAATGCGGGCCTTGACCGGCAGATTAACCTTCCGCTTGGCGCGTCCACGGTGGATGTGACGCTTGACGGCAGCGGATCCTCCGACAGCGACGGCACGGTCGCTGCTTATGCCTGGACTGGCGTCCCCGATCCGGATGACGTGGTATCCCCGGTGGTTTCCCTTGGCGCGGGCATCCATGTGTTCACGCTGGTGGTGACGGACGACGACGGCGCGGCGAGCGCCGGGGACACGGTGGTCATTTCAGTGAACGCGCCGCCGGTGGCCAATGCGGGCCCGGATCAGGACATTGACATTCCGTATTATGAAAATCCCACCAAGGCCGATCCCGGCATGGTGGACGTTACCCTGGACGGATCCTTCTCCTATGACACCGACGGCGCGGTTGCGGCATACGCCTGGACGGGCCCGGTCGATCCGGATGACGTGGCCTCCCCGGTGGTCGCCCTCGGCCCCGGCGAGCATGTGTTCACGCTGGTGGTGACGGATGACGACGGCGCGGCCAGCGCCGCCGACGAGGTGACAATCCGCATCAACATGGCGCCCGTGGCCAATGCAGGAGAGGGCCAAAACGTTAGCCTGCCGCTGGGCGAATCCGCAGTGGATGTGACCCTGGACGGCAGCGCTTCCTTCGATGTGGACGGGTCCGTTGCCGCCTACTCCTGGACCGGCGCGATTGATCCGGACGACGTCGCCTCGCCGGTGGTTTCCCTGGTCGCGGGCACCTATACGTTCACGCTGGTGGTGACGGACGATGACGGCGCGGTCAGCACCGCGGACACGGTGACCGTCTCCGTGAACGCGCCGCCGGTGGCGAATGCCGGTCCGGACCAGGACATTGACATTCCGTATTTTGAGACGCCAAGCAAGGCCGAGCCCGGCATGGTGGACGTGACGCTGGACGGCGGCTACTCCTATGACTCCGACGGCACGGTTGCGGCATACACCTGGACGGGCACGGTCGATCCGGATGACGTGGTTTCCCCGGTGGTCACCCTCGGCCCCGGCACCCACGTGTTCACCCTGGTGGTGACCGACGACGACGGCGCGGTCAGCGCCGCCGACGAGGTGGCAATCCATGTCAACGTGGCACCCGTGGCCTACGCCGGAGAGGATCAAAGCGTCAGCCTGCCGCTGGGAGAATCCGCGGTGGATGTGACCCTGGACGGCAGCGCTTCCTTCGACATGGACGGGTCCATTGCCGCCTACTCCTGGACCGGCGCGACTGATCCGGACGATGTGGTCTCGCCGACGGTGTCCCTCGGCGCGGGTTACCACGTGTTCACGCTGCGGGTGACGGACGACGACGGCGCGGTCAGCAACTTTGCCTCCGTGACCATTTTCGTCAACACCCCGCCGGTGGCCGATGCCGGCCCGGACGCCCTGTACACCATCACTCCGGTGATGGATGAAAAGGCGCTGAACTTTGTGGAGGTGACACTGGACGGCAGCGTCTCCTACGACATCGACGGATCCATCGTTTCCTACACGTGGACCGGCACGCCGGATCCGGCGGACGCGCAGCAGCCCACCCTGAACCTCACAGCGGGTGTTTACACCTTCACTCTGGTGGTGACGGACGACATGGGAGCGGACAGCGCGGCCGACACGGTGACCATCACGGTCAATGCGCCGCCGACGGCGGACGCGGGTGCCTTCCGGCAGATTGATCTGCCCGCGGGTGTCACCACCGCCGACGTGACGCTGGACGGCAGCGCCTCCAACGACCCGGACGGAACGGTGGCATCCTACACATGGACCGGCACCCCCGATCCGGATGACACGGTCAACCCGACGGTCACCCTCTCCCCGGGGTACCACACCTTTACCCTGGTGGTGACGGACGACCGCGGAGCCGGCAGCCAGCCCGACATGGTGACAATCTTTGTGAACCAGTCACCCGTGGCGGATGCGGGGCCTGACCAGCAGCTGGATCTGCCTGCCTCTCCGCCGGTGAAGGGGCCGGTGGTTGCCTCAATGGCCGTGACGCTGGACGGCGCGGCCTCTTCTGATCCGGACGGCACCATCAGCGCCTACACATGGACCGGCTCGCCCGATCCGGACGATGTCGTCGGGCCGGTTGTGAACCTTGGCGCGGGCGTGCACACCTTCACGCTGGTGGTCACCGACAACAGCGGCGCAACCAGCGCGGCCGACACGGTGACAATTACAATCAATTCCCCGCCTGTGGCGGTGATAACGGGCACGCCCAACCCGGCCCATGCGGACACAACGCAGCCGCCGGTGCTCACCTACGATCCGACGGTGCTCTACGGGCTGCAGCAACACCCAAGCGGCGAGCTCGTTCTGGACTATCTTGACCCCGCCGACGGCTCCCTTGTCGGGTCGGTTGATGTGGTCCTGGCGGGCTACGACTGGATGCTCACGGGTGGATACGGGCTGGCTGTCGATCCCACCACCGGAACGATGTGGGCGCTCATTGAGGCGATGGACTCCTTCTCACCGGTAAAATCAAGCGGGTTCCGGATGGTCCTGGCAACACTGGACCCGGACACGGGCGTCGCGCGCCATGTCGCCGAATACGGCGACATGGATTTGCGCCCCTACGATCTGGCCCTTACGGACGACGGCACCCTCTATGCCGTGGCCATGCTGTCCGGCGCGAAGGCGCCGGGTGTCCCGACCCTCTATGCCGTGGACAAGACCACCGGAGCCTTGACCGAAGTCCTCGAATTCAGTGACTCCGACCCCATGGGCTTTGACGCGATCACGGGAGTCGCCGGCAGTTCTTTGCTGGCCCATGCCTACAGGAACCAGGATGAGGTTTCGGTGCTGGAACTGCTCGATCCTGTCACGTTGGACGTGTTGTCAATCCCCCCCGCATCTCCGGCGACTGAGTACGACTGGATGTGGGCCATGGCGCTGGCGCTTGAATCCGGCAGCAGCACATTCTTCCTCGCGGAGGACAACGACTTTATGGGCGAGTTGTCCACGGTTGCCATAACGGATGATTTCAGCGGGGCGGAAACGCTTCTTTGGGATTCCGGGACGGTCTATGGCGGGCTGGCCTTTGGCTACACCAGGACGGCTGTCCCCGAAACCGTGCAACTGGACGGGAGCACGTCCTTTGATCCCGATGCAGGGGACAGCATCACCAGTTATGCCTGGTCGGTGACCTCTGCGCCCCCGGGAAGTGCCGTCACGGACGTGTCCGATCCGGCGATTGTCAACCCGACCCTGACCCCCGATGTCCTCGGCGACTATACCGTGGAACTGGTGGTCAGTGACGGGAAGGTTTCCAGTGTGGCGGACGTGTATGTGGTCACCTACGGAAACACCCCGCCGGTGGCCGATGCCGGGGTGGATGTTGTCGCGTCACCCCTCGGTTTCGGCCCGGTGACGGCCTGCCTTGACGGGTCCGCCTCCTATGATGTGGACTATGACGCGTTGACGTACAGCTGGGCCGTCACCGACGCGTTGAACAATCCGGTCCCCGGGTTCTTCAACCCGTCCGAAACCTCGCCGGCGCCCTGCTTCATGTTCATGATGACCAGTCCGGATCCCGGTTACTACACGGTGACATTGACTGTCACCGAGAACAAGCCCGGCGGGGTGAGTTCCTCCGACACCACGACCATAAAGATAAACACGCCGCCGGTGGCCGATGCGGGCCTGTCCCAGAACGTCAACCTTCCCCTTGAAGCCACCACGGTTGACGTGACCCTTGACGGAAGCCTGTCGTATGACAACGATGGGACCGTCACCGCCTACACTTGGACGGAAAGCGGCGGTGTGATCGACCCGGACGATGTTGTGGGCCCGGTGGTGACCCTTGGCGCGGGCGATTACACCTTTTACCTTGTGGTCACCGACAACGACGGCGCCACCAGCGGCACCGCCTCGGTGACCGTTTCGGTGAACAACCCACCGGTTGCCGGCGCATTGATGCCCCAGCCCGGCATGGCCATACCTCCCGGAAACATGGGGGTTGTGATGCTCGACGGCAGCCTCTCAACCGACAGCGACGGGACGATCGCCCTCTATGAATGGATCGTCAACGATGTGGTTTTGGACGCGCAGCCCACGCCGCAGACGGTACTCTCGTTTCCCGTGGGGCCCAGCACCGTCTACCTGCGGGTGACGGATGACGACGGCGCAGTGAGCGACCTGTTGCCGGTGCCGGTCATGGTGATGCCCGGCCCGCCGGTGTGAGCGCCGTTTCATCCCTTGGCGGAATTACTTTCGCGGCCGCGCCCCCCCGGGGGTGCGGCCGCTTTGTTCCGCGCCGCGCAAACCCACATAATATTCACGGCCGCGCGCGATTGGGCGGCGCGGACCTGGGAAAGGAACACCGCAATGAGCATCGCCATGACGGGCCTGCTGGCGCTGGCCCCGCTTTTTGCCGCGGCGGTTGAACCCCCGGCGCCCCACGGCGTGACGCCCTCGGAACGTCACATGAAATGGCACGAGCTGGAGTTTTACGGCTTCGTCCATTTCACCACCAACACCTTCACGGACAAGGAGTGGGGCTACGGAGACGAGTCCCCGGAGGTGTTCAACCCGACGGACTTTGACGCCGCGCAGCTTGCCAACACCGCGCGCGACGCGGGCATGCGGGGCCTCATCCTCACCTGCAAGCATCATGACGGGTTCTGCCTGTGGCCGTCACGGTTCACCAAACACTCCGTGGCCGCCAGTCCCTGGCGGGACGGAAAAGGCGACGTGGTCCGTGAACTGTCCGACGCGTGCCGTGCCGCGGGCATCAAATTCGGTGTTTACCTGTCGCCCTGGGACCGCAACCATCCCGAATACGGCCGCCCGGCCTACATCGAGTATTACCGCAACCAGATCCGTGAGCTCCTGACGAACTACGGCCCGGTATTCGAGGTGTGGTTTGACGGCGCGAACGGCGGCGACGGCTGGTATGGCGGCGCGAAGGAAAAGCGCACCATTGACGCGGGCTATTACGACTGGGGGAACACCTGGAAAATCGTGCGGGAACTCCAGCCGGAGGCGGTCATGTTCGGCGACGCGGGCTGCGACATCCGCTGGGTGGGCAACGAGGCCGGCTATGCGGGCGATCCCTGCTGGGCCACCTACACCCCCCAGGGAAAGGACGGCAAGGCGCCCTCCCCCGGCAACACCGTCTACCAGCTCGGTGAGAACGGCACGCGCAACGGCGAATTCTGGATGCCCGCCGAGGTGGATGTGTCCATCCGTCCCGGATGGTTCTACCACAAAAAGGAGGACAAAAGGGTCCGCACGCCGGACAACCTCATGAAGCTGTACTTCGAGTCCGTGGGGCGGGGCGCGTCGCTCCTGCTCAACCTGCCCCCCGACCGGCGCGGACGCTTTCATGAAAACGACACGGCCTCACTCTCCGAATTCGGGCGCAGGCTTGCCGCCACTTTCGGCGCCGATCTGGCGCGCGGGGCAAAGGCCTCCGCGTCCAACACGCGGGGAAACGATCCCCGGTACGCCCCGGAGCGGGTGATCGACGGCGATCGCGCCACCTACTGGTGCTCCGACGACGACGCGCTGACGCCGGAACTGGTGCTGGACCTGGGCGGACCGGCCACCTTCGACGTGGTCAGCCTGCGCGAGCACCTGCCCCTGGGCCTGCGCGTGGACGACTGGGCGCTGGACCGCCGCGAGGGGGGCGAGTGGAGGGAATTCGCAAAGGGAACCTCCATCGGCAACCGCCGCCTCTGGCGCGGGGACGCAATCACCACGGACGGGGTGCGCCTGCGGATTACCAGCGCGGCGGCCTGCCCGGCCATATCCGAATTCGCGCTGCACCTTGAGGCGAAATAACCCCCGGCGGTGGCGGAATGAAAAAAAACATCCCACGTGATCTGACGCATGACTTGGTCCTGCCGACCCTGCTCTTCGCGGCCCTGGGGGCCATGACCTGGGCCGTGCGCGGCTGTTCCGGCTATGGCGCGCTGGCGGGGTGCATGTTTGCCGGGGTTGGCTGGGGCGCGGCGTGGTGGTACGTCTCCCGCACGCCCGGCGGCGTGCAGGCGCGCCGCTACACCTCGGGCTGGATTATTCCGGCGCTCACCATCGGCATCGGCGTCTCGGGCGCGCGCGGCTGGGCGCAGTGGCCCAACTTTTTTGAGGGGCGCCTGCTGACCAACGCGGCGGAGGGGGCCTTTGTGCCCATTTCCACCGCGTATGGCTTCCTGTGGCTTTTTATCGCGGGAGTGCCCTGGGCGGGCATCGGCGCGTGCATGCTCGCATGGTGCGGGCCGGAGCGGCCCCTGCGTGCGCGGGACTGGGCGCTCCGCATCGCCTGCGGCGTCGCCGGAGTCCTGCTGGCGGGCTTTCTCTTCGACAGGCTGCCCCACCTGTTCCTGCCCCTCTATGACACCCTCCGGGACAACTACCAGGATTTCACGGCCAACCCCTCGCTGAAGCGGCTGGTCGGCGACTGCCGCCTGGCTGTTGTGCACCTCGGCTGTTATCTGGGCTTCCTGGCCTTTGAGGCGGCGCGGCGGGACCGGAAGAACGTCACGCTCATCCTCACGGTCGGCCTGATCAACGGCGCGGGATGGGCCCTGCTGCAAAACTGGACCTGGGCGCGGGGGCTGTTTGGGGCAAGTTTCAACTGGTGGCGCTGCTGGGAGTCCTCGGGCGGTGTCAGCATCGGCGTCGCCCTGGGCGTTGCCTATTATCTGGTGAACCGCCCCCTCTCCACCGTGGAGCGAGCCCGCCGCTGGAACGAGCTGTCCAACCCGCGCCCGAACCTGGAGCGCTTCGGCGCCTGGTTCGGGCTGCTGCTGGGGTTGGGCCTGTCGGCGCGCAACGGATTGAAGGGCTGGGCCAACATTTATCTCGGCAACGAGGACTATTGGAGCGCGGAACTATGGCGCTGGTTCGGTCCCGGCCTGCTGCTGGGGCTGGCGGCCATTCTGGTCGCGGTGCGCCTGCGGCCCCGGCGGCCGGGCGTTTTGGAGGATCTCTTTCCCCGGGCCCACCGGCTGATGTGGCTCACGCTTGTTGTGCTGAACGTGCTCGCGCAACTGGTCACGGGCCCGAAATCCAACGCTTCCGAACTGGCCTTCTCCCTGTATTACCTGCTGCTGTTCGCCGTCACCGCCGCCGTCACGCTTCATTACCAGCGGCGCCGCCGCGCCCCGGGGCCTGCTTCCCCGCGCGCCGCCTGAGCAGGCCGCACGCCGCCGCGGCGATGCCGGACACCATGCCCGCCAGCGCCGCCGCGCCCGCCGCGGGCACGCTGTCGGGCGGGGCCACGCGCAGGTTGAAGGGCGCGGTGATGTTCAGGTGCAGCGCCGCGTCGGACGCCATGCACTCGTAGTCGCCCGCGTCCTCCGGGTCAAGGGCGCTGATGCGCAGCGCGGCCGTGCCCGCGCCCGTCACGCGGGGCGCGTCGTCCGCCACCGGCAGCCCGTCCTTGAACCACACATGCCCGGTGCCCTCCGGCCCCGTCAGCGTCACCGCCGTGCCCTCCTCGAACAGCACGTTCGGAGACGCCTCCACCTGTCCGTCCGCTCCGTTGGCCCGCGCGTTCCGGCGCAGGTGCAGGTGAAGCATCTCCGTCAGCAGCGCCGTTGTGTCCGGCTGCGCCGCCGCGAGGTTCACCGACTCGGACGGGTCCGTGTCCAGGTTGTAAAGTTCCACCGCGCCGGTCTTGTACTCGCGGATGAGCTTCATCCCGCCGAAGCGGATCATCTCCAGATCACGCAGCCACGGCGGGGGCGACTTGGCGCAGGAGTGGGCCGGTCCCGCGCTGTCGCGCGGGGCGAAAAGGCTGCGTCCCTGCCACTGGGGGCGCGGCGCAAGCCCGGCCAGCGCGGCCACGGTGGGCAGTGTGTCCACCGTGCCCGCCACCGAATCCACCACCGCCGGGGCCAGGCCCGGGGCTCGGATCAGCAGGGGCACGTGGGTGAGCTCCTCGTACAGCGTGGTCACATGGCCCAGGGAGTTGTGCTCCCAGAAGTGCTCCCCGTGGTCCGCGAGAACCACCACAATGGTGTTGGGATGGAAAAAGAGGAGGTTGTCCAGCAGGATGTCCAGCTGTGCGTCGTTGTAGTGCAGTTCCGCGTCGTACAGCGTGCGCACCGCCTCACGGCCCGTCGCCGAAAGCGGCGGAAAGGCCGGGGAGGGGTTGATGCCCAGGTGATACTTCAGGTGATCGAGCATGTACGGCGCGAAGTCCTCGGCGATGGACTTCTCCGCGGGGGTGAGCGCCGGATCCGGGTAGCCCATCATGGTGCGGTAGGTTTCCGGGGGATAATAGGGGACGTGGGGTTCCTGGTAGTGGGCATACAGGAAAAAGGGCGTGCCGGTTTCCGTCATGAGCTGCGTCGCCTGGCTGGTCACAAAATCCGCCTTGGCGTCCACCTGGTAGATGTACTGGTCGAAGCCCTGCGCGAAGCCCCGCTCCGGGGTCAGGTTGCTGTTGGTCTGCACCCCCATCGTGGCGTAGCCCGCCTGCTTGAAGTACTCCGCCATCGTTTCCGCGGACTCCGGCAGGATCAGCGTGCCCTCGTGCACCTGGTGGGTGTCCACATGGGCGCAGGTCAGCAGGGAGGCCATGGACGGCGTGGTCCAGGAACCCGGCGCCACCGCATTGGTGAAGCGCACCCCCTGGAAGGCCGCAAGGTTGGGCATCAGCGGCACCCCGCCGCGTGTCCCGTCAATCCCGTCCGCGCGGCAGGCGTCAAGCACCACGAGCACCACGTTGGGCGGCGGCGCGGCCAGTCCCGACAGGCAGGCCAGCCCCGCGGCAATCACAACAAGTCCGCTTTTCACCGTCTTCATCTCACCGATCCTCCCTTGGTGGCCCCTGCCTGACTCTGCCGCGCATCCTCTGCGTAAATATTTTACCATGTCTATATGGATTGTCAAGTTAGCGCCATGTCTTGTTGACTGCCAAAGGTGGAAGAAGTGCCAGCAGATCGATGGTAACAGTCTTGACTATGGGAAATCTCAAGGCTATTGTATCTACAGATGATTGGAGCATGCAGTCACAGAGGCGCTTCCCATGAATCAGCGAATAAGCATGCGGACAACGATGTTTTTTTGGGGTCCACCACGGTTTTTTCTTTCCGCCTCACTAATATATTTTCAGGAAAGCCCGAATCCATATTTGGTGAAAGTGGGTTGCAAGCGATCGGCCTTTTGTCCCTTCGATGGGCCGAAGGCGCATAAAATGCGCGATGGCCAGATTGAACCTGTTGATCGGGAAGGAATTTGGCGATGAACAATGATAAAAACCTGTTGTTTGGCGTGCTGGCGGTGCAGTTGCGGAAGGTGACTCCGGTGCAACTGGTGGATATTGCGGGAAGTTGGGCCATGGACCCCTCCCGCAACCTTCCCGACCGCTTGGTTGAAGCCGGGATAATGACCAAGGAGGATTGTAATTTTATTTCCGATGTGATGGATCGGGCAATTCAAAGCCATGGCGGCGATCCAACTGCCACGCTTAATGCGTTTGGCGGGGAAGAGCAGGTTTTTCGCTCCTTTGCCGGGAGCATAATTCGGACACCCGCAGGCGGAGTCACAATGGGGCACGGCCCATCAACTCCGGCCGGTTGGAACGAGTTCGAGCATCTGGATGCTGTGGAGGAAATCCCCGGACGCTACACCCATGTTTCGGAATACTCACACGGGGGCATGGGCAGAATCCTGCTGGTTCACGATCAGCATCTGGGCCGTGATATTGCGATGAAGGAACTGTTGCCCTCCCTGGGCGGCATGGACAGTGACAATCCCCCCAGCCCCGTGCGCCGGGCCATGCCGATGGTGGCACGTTTCCTGCAGGAGGCGCGGATCACGGGCCAGCTTGAGCACCCGTCAATCATCCCGGTCTATGAACTGGGCCGCCGCAGGGATGGAACGATCTATTACACCATGAAACTTGTTCGGGGTGAGACGCTTTCCCACGCACTCAAAGCCTGCAAGTCGCTGGAAGACCGGCTGAAACTCCTTCCCCATTTTCTCGACTTGTGCCAGGCAATGGCCTATGCGCACAGTCTCGGCGTCATCCACCGGGACATCAAGCCGGCGAACATCATGGTGGGCCAGTTTGGCGAAACGGTGGTCATCGACTGGGGGCTTGCCAAGGCCAGGGGCAGGGAGGACATCCACGCCGGGGAAATCGAAAAGACCATGCTGGCGCTGCGCCTTGGCAAGGACACAGACGGGGTGCACACCGCCTACGGCGAGGCCATGGGAACCCCCACGTACATGCCGCCGGAGCAGGCGGAAGGCAAACTGGACCTCGTGGACGAGCGTTCGGATGTGTACAGTCTCGGCGCGGTGATGTATGAGATTCTAACCGGCCATGCGCCGTTCACCGGCGACAACATATACGCCATACTGAAAAAGGTAATTGAGGAACAGGCACCCGCGGTTCATTCTCTCGAGCCAATGGCGCCGCCGGAACTGGTGGCCATATGCAATCAGGCGATGTGTAAACAATCGACGGATCGTTATGCATCTGCCAGGGAACTGGCCGATGAAATTGGACGATTCCTTTCCGGCGCACTGGTGCAGGGGTACCACTATGGGATGCGCGAACTCCTTGGGCGGTTTGTGCAAAAGCACAAAGCCATTCTGGCCACCGTTGCGGCGGCATTGCTTTTACTCGCTGCGGGTGGCGTGGCGTCTTATGTAAGAATCGTCCAGGAGCGCGACCGCGCCGTCGAGGCCGGACAGAAAGAAACACTGGCCCGTGAGCAGGCGGAAAAGGCCCAAAAGGCCGAGGGAGAAGCACGCGAAAAAGCGGAGCTCGCCCAACAGGCTTCGGAGCGGCGTCGATATCAGACAGGACTGCTTCTTGCGCAAAGTCAAATTGCCGCCCAAACATCGAATATGGCCAAAAAAACGATGGCAGAAACCCCGGAAAATCTGCGCCATTGGGAATGGGGATATCTGCAGGCCTGCGCCAACGAGTCTCTCTTGGCAACACTCAGCGGACACAAAGCATCCATAACAGCCCTCGCGTTTAGTCCCGATGGCAAAAAAATACTCAGTGGTGGAAGTGACAGCACGGCAAAAATATGGGATGTGGATACCGGCAGGGAATTAATAACGCTAAATTGTAAAGGCCAAGTAGTTAATGCCCAGTTTAGCAAGGACGGGAAATATGTTCTTGCAACTTTTGGGTATTACGATACCGCAGGTGTGTACACGACTATGATATGGGAAACCGGCACTGGCCGTATGGTCGCGTCCCCTCCCGTTTATGTCCCTGATCTTGGAGGCGGATACTATGTTAATCCAGCTTCAACAGCATGGTTGAGCCCTGATGGCAAGCATGCAATCACAGGATGTTCCAATAATGTCGAGAAAGTATGGGATGTTGAAACTGGACAGGAAGTGCTTGCCTTAAAAGGACATTCAGCCCCCATACGATGCGCGCGCTACAGTCCAGACGGAACACGAATAGTGACTTCGGCGTGGGACAATACAGTAAAAATATGGGATGCCCAAACAGGCATGGAAATTCCCCTTGAATTGCAGGTGCCCAAACAGGGCACACAGGATGTGAGATTTTACCCCGACGGCCAGAAAATTCTCGCGCGATGCGACGGGGGCATTATTCGTGCTTGGGATTTGCGGGAGGGGAAAACGCTTTTCACCACCACACCGCAACATGGCGCGCCGGATGATCTTGGAGACATCAGTCCCGATGGAAATCATTTTGTCACCACCTCTATGGACAAGACGGCCAATGTGTTTGATGGTCATGCAGGAACCCTTTTGTGTTCGCTAGTGGGACATGAGTCCGCAGTTTGGGCTGGTATGTTCAGCCCCGATGGCAGGCGTATTTTGACCTCATCCGACGAGGGGAATATCAAGACTTGGTCCGTGGCCACCGGCCAGCAGATATCCTCGATGACCGGCCACACCGCAAGGGTGTCTTGTGCGGTTTTTAGTCCCGATGGACGCCTTATCGCAAGTGGCTCTGATGACAACACCATAAAAATATGGGACATGTCCATGCGCCCTGCTTCGATGGCATTGGTGGGAGACGCAGGCGCGGCAAGACGCGCGGCCTTTAGTCTGGATGGGAAAAGTGTTTACAGCGTTTCGCAGGAATCGGGCTTCGGCCAGGGAGCCTCAAGAAACAAGACGTATCGAATTTGGGATGTACAGACCGGCATCGACAAAGTTGTGATATCAAACCCACTGGGCGCGGGGTATCAAGACACATTAAGCTACGATGGCCAGCAGGTCGTGCGTCTTTTGGACGGCAACAGGGTTGACTTATGGGATTTTGCATCACAAAAGAGCGTCTACTCTTCAGTATTAGAGGGAAGTCCGGCGCGAGCTGTGCTGTTGAGCCCAGACAAAAAACTATTGGCGGCACTTTCGGAAGGTCCTATTCTTAATCTACATGACATGGCTTCCGGGAAAATATTGGTGGAAATATCGAAAGACTCTTCAGACACAGGATGGATTGGTGGGATAGAGTTTAGTCCCGACAGCAAAAAAATCGCTGTAATTAAGAAAGGGGGTTTCTCAATATATGATGTGACCACAGGAAAATCTATCTCGAATGAGATTAATGTGGGCGGATATTGTATGAAAATGAGCCCTGATTGGAATCGTGTGATCATATTTACGGGAACTAATAATTTTGCCAGCATATTGGATGTCGCATCAGGTGTTCTGCTTAACACATTAAACGGCCACAGGCTTAGCATCCTAGATGTCTCATACAGCCCGGATGGAAAACGTGTTGTGACAGCCTCTGAGGACCAAACAGCACGGATTTGGGACGCT
>JBHEKP010000227.1:0-3602 GCA_041859375.1 Candidatus Hydrogenedentales bacterium
GCCCGCTTTCGGTCGGTTATGTCCGTGAAGGCGGCCACGGCGCCGCGCACCCGGTTTTGCCCGTCAAAGAGGGGGGCCGCATGACCATACACATCGACAAGCCTGCCATCAGCCAGGGAAAAGCGCATTTCCACGTTGGCCACCGGCTTTCCCGTCGCAATGGCCCGCTGGATGGGCAGTTCCCCGGGCTTCATCTCCCGCCCCTGCGCGTCCAAATGACGGAGATAGCAGGCCTCCCCGTCCGCAGCCATGGTCTGCGACACATTCGCGCCGGCGGGAACGCCGGTGAGTTCGTTTGCGGCGCGGTTGCCCGTGATCCGGCGGCAGTCGGGATCATGGCCAATCCAGACCACGGCGGGGAGAATGTCCAGGATTGTTTCGAGCTCCCCGCCCCGGTGGCGCAGCTGCTCCTCCACGGCGGTCCGCCGGAGCAACTCCTCCTCCAATTCCCGTGTCCGCTCCGCAACGAGTGCCTCCAACTGCTCCTTTTCCATGCGCCTGAACCTATTGGCCTGTTTAACCTTGGCCATGGCCCTGATTTGCGCGGTCAGTTCCACCTCGTCGAAGGGTTTCGAAAGGAATCCCTCGGCCCCGGCCTCAAGCGCCCGCACACGGCTGTCCCGGTCGGTTCTGATAGCGGTGAGAAACAAGACCGGTATGGCGGCAAGCGTTTCATCCTGCTTGAGGCGCCGGCAGACCTCGTACCCGTCCATTCCGGGCATGACAATGTCCAGCAGGATCACGTCGGGATCCGCCGCGCGCGCAATCTCGATGCCGTCGCCGCCGTTGCTCGCGGAAAGGAGCACGGCACCGGGGAGTCTGTCGGCGACAACCGCCCCCAACACGGTCAGATTGTCCCGGTTGTCATCTATTGCCAGTATCTTCATTCGATTCGTCTCCCTTCAGGAACCGGTAAATGACCCTGAAAAGCTCATCCCTGTCCACGGGTTTTGAAAGGTACGCGTCAAAGCCCCTTGCGAGGACCGTCTCCCTGTCGCCCTTCATCGCACTGGCGGTGACGGCGAGCACGGGGACGGCGCGCAGGGCACCGTCCGCCCTGATGGCGGCCAGCGCCTCGAACCCGTCCATGACGGGCAGCGCCAGATCCATGAGGATGATGTCGGGCCTGTGCCTGCGGGCCTGTGCCACACCCTCATGCCCGTCCACGGCGCAAATCATGTCAAAGCGCCCCCCGAGGAGCGCCCTCATGGTGCTCATGTTGTCGGGGTTGTCCTCCACCACCAGCACCTTCGGGAGGGGGGCCCCGCCCTCATCCGGTCCTGTTTCCACCGGGGGTGCGGAAGGGGCGGCCTGGGGGGGGAACATGCCGTCCACGGCCCGCAGCAACCCGGCCCTGTCCACGGCGCCCTTTTGGATCAACTGGTGGATGTTGTTTCCCTTGAGGAAGGCGAGCTCCTCCTTGTTCACATACTTTGCGGTGAGAATGAGCACGGGCAGGGAGGCGGATTTCGGGTTTTCGCGAATTTGCCCCAGCACCCTGAACCCGTCCATCTCCGGCATCATCAGGTCGAGGATGACTGCGTCCGGCGGACTGCTTTCGATTTCCGCCAGCGCCTCCGCGCCCCCGCGCGCGACCCGCACGGTGTATCCATGCCCCGAGAGGAAATCCGTCATCTGGATGACGGCGGTCTCGTTGTCGTCAACCACCAGCACCGAACCCGTCCGCCGCGCCGGCGCCGCGGGCTGGGCGGCGGCCCCCCCCCCTCCGCGGAACCGGGGGGCAAAAATCCGACGGGAAGGGTGAGTGTGAACAAGCTTCCCTTTCCGGGCGCGCTTTCCGCCGAGATTCCCCCGTGCAGCAAGGCCGCGTATTTGTCGGCAATGGACAGGCCGAGGCCTGTGCCGCCGTATTTGCGGGAAGCGCCGGCGTCGACCTGGCGGAATTCCTGGAAAATGTGCGGGAGCTGATCCTCCGGGATGCCTATTCCCGTGTCGCTCACGGTGACACGGATGCTCTCCCCCTCCCTGAACGCCGCGATTTCCACCGAGCCGGCCTCCGTGAATTTCACCGCGTTCCCCGCAAGGTTCTGGAGAATGTGCCGGAGCTTCTCCCTGTCGGACACGATTTGCGGGAAGTCGCCGGGCACCAGGTTGCGCAGGGCGATGTTTTTGCCCCATGTCTGCGGCTCCAGCAGGGCCAGCAACTCTTCCACAAGGGCATGGAGGGAGAACTGCTCCAGGACGGTTTCCTCCCTGCCCGCCTCAATCCTTGAAAGGTCAAGGATGTCGTTGATCAGGTCAAGAAGATGCTTTCCGTTTCTGGCGATAATCTCCAGGTAGCCATGCTCGTCCTCCGGTATTTTTCCCGCAAGGCGGTTCTGCAGCACCCCGGACAGTGCGATGACCGAATTGAGGGGGGTGCGCAGCTCATGGCTCATGTTGGACAGGAATGTGCTTTTGAGCCGGTTTGCCTCCTCCACCTGCCTCTTTTGCATGTCCAGTTCGGTGTTCTGGCGGGTGAGCTCGTCCGCCTGCGCGGTGAGTTCCCTTTGCTGGGCGTCGAGCTCGGTGTTCTGCTTTTCAAGGTTCCGGGCCAGTTCCCTGATTTGTTCGAAGGCCATGACGCCGCTCATGCGGGTGTTCAGCAGATCCCATGCCCCATTGGCCAGCAGGATTGCCTCCCGCGCATAGGCCGTGACCGAGGCGAGGGACAGCACCGCCACAACGTCATGCTCCGAAAGGACGGGGATGGTGATGATTTCCCTCGGGGCGATGTCGGCCGAAACGCCCTTGAGGATGAAACGCTCATTGTCCCCCGCGCCGGTGATGCGCACTATTTTGCGCGCCGCCAGCGCCGCGCCCAGCTCCCCCTCGAAGCCGTCGGCGGAGAAGTGGGCGCGCCCGGCGGCGGACAGGCCGATTGACTCGTAATGCTCATACCTGCTTTCGCCGCGGTTCAAGAGGTAAACCGCCCCGATCTGGGAGCCGGTGTGCTCCATGAGCGCCGCGAGCAGCCCCCGGCAGAATGGGCGCATTTCTGTTTCGCGGAGCATCACGGCGGCGAGCCGCGCGGACATTTCACCGACCCTCAGCCGCGTTTCCGCCTCCCCGGCCATGGCGTTGAACGCGGCGGCAAGGGAACCCAGCTCGTTTTTGGAATCCCAGCCGACGCGCACGCCCGTGTCCCCGTTGCGGAAGCGGTCCGCGGCGGCGGTCAGCAGGCCCAGCGGTTCCCTGATCCCCTTGATAATCCGCCAGGAAATGAGCATAGAAAGGATGAGGATAAGGGCGATGACCAAGACTGTCCCGCGGTTCACCGCGGCGTGCAGTTCCGTGGCCGTCTTAAAGAGAGCGTCGCCCTTGCCTATGGCAAAGTTGTCCACCTCCCGCAATGCGGCCATCACAGCCTCCGCCTGGGCGCCGCCCACCCCCGCCCTTGTGGTTCTGGCAAAGGCCTCCTCCCTGTTTCCCGCACGAAGCACCTGAATTGTCTCCTCCCGGACGGCGTTCCATTTGCGGAATTCATCGCGCAGCCGGGACAGATCGGAGCGCGGACCCAGATAGCGGTCAAAGAGGACTTCAATCTGCTTTTCCGCATCCGCCCTGCGGGTTTCAATGTCGTGCAGGGTGACTGCCATGTC
>JBHEKP010000060.1:0-21198 GCA_041859375.1 Candidatus Hydrogenedentales bacterium
TAAAACCGGGGTTCACATAAATGGGGCTCATCAGGTAATAAGGAGCTGGTCATGGCTGGTTCGGGCGGGCAGTCGGGTTGTTTCACTCCATCCTCAGGCAACAATCGCATCCGCCGGTGCTTCATGACCGGCAAGCAATGCATCTTCTGCGGTTCGGAAAACACGCAAAAAAATGAAAAGCCCTCCGTTTTCGTCGCCATGCCATACCGCCCCAACCTCGCCATGTGCTACGCATGGAGCCTGAAGCCCTTCCTTGAAAACAAATTAAAGCGGATATGGGGCAGGGAGGTCGATGTCAAACGGGCGGATGAGTACGCCCATATCGGAGCCATCACCTGCGAGAAGATCTGCCGCCCCATACAGGACGCCAGCCTGGTTGTCGTGGATGTCTCCATTCCGAATGAAAACGTCATGTATGAGTTGGGGCTGGCGCTTGGCCTCGAAAAGGACATTCTGCTGATTCACAGCCAGCAACCCCAGGACTCCGGGTTTGCGGAGGCGTTGTTCAACTATTTGAAACCGGTTGGAACCCCCGGGCAGGGAAAACTGCTCATGTATCCGGGGGTCGGTTTCATTAAAGGGGAGGACATCAAGATAAAGGATCATATCCTTAGGCTGCCGCCCGCAACCCGCGCCGTCAACTCAATCAAGCTCATGGGGCTCGCGGAGGACGTCGCCTTGTCCACCGAGGAAAACGACGTGCAGCTCAATTTCGCCAGCATTCTGGACGGTGCCATGGAGGTGGCCATAAACAGCATCATCGAACGCAAACGCGGGGATGCGGAAAACCTCAGGAAGAAGATCGCGGATGCAAAAGACCATGACCAGGAGGAAGAACGTGGTTTAGAACGGCAACTTGAAGGACTGGAAAAGGAAATCGTCAAGATTGGAAAGTACGAGGGGCTCCGCAACAGCAACAACATTGACCCCCAAAGCCACAAGTATGTCGCCGTGCACGGCCAGGGCCAGAATTACAACTCATTTGTGGCGGTGCGCGAGGAGCTAAACAACACCTTTTGCTGCATTGTTGATTTGGCGGACGAAACGCCCCTCGCCTATCTTTGGCTCGGCTACTGCCATTCCAGGTGCATCAACGTCATCCCCATCCACCGTCCCGTATGGGACGTGGAGAGGCGGACCCCGCCCCCAATTTTATACAGGCCCTGCCCGAGGCCCATCGAGGTGAACGAACAGAACAGGCACGGACAAAATGTCCAGCGGCCCAATGTGCTCGCCTTTGACATCAGGGCTCTTTGGTACATCAATTACACAAACGACAAGGCGGAGCGCCTGGCGGAACTGCTTTGCAGTGTTTTCAGCGAACTTATCAACAGGGATTTGCCCCGCCTTGAGCGCAACCGCTTCTGGGGCAGGCTCACCACAAAACGGGAGGTGAGCATCTTCACCGGGGCCGTTCATATTGACAACCTGAAGCGGGAAATGGTTGGAGACTGGGACCAGCGCACCGTTTCTGAACTGGTGCGCTACCTTTCATCAACCGACGAAACGGTGACCCCGGTTTTGGAGCCCCCAATTTACTCACCCGAATACTGCTGGCTGGCATCAAACAAGGGTTCCAAGGCCCTTGCACCCGACAGGCAGTTTTACACGGACTATGTCAACCGCGTGGACAACACGCTGCGCGGCAAGAATTGCATTATTGTCGCGTCCGCGGATGTGAACGCCCTGACGGAGATTCTTCTCTCCAAGGCTTATTTCCCTGACGGGGACGCTGATGACATGTTTTGTGACTTGAACGACTGTCCGGAAGACATGGTCATCGCGATAAAGCCCGATTCCGGGCAAAAAACAGGCGAGGGCGGGGTGAAAAAGAAAACTCCGGGGAAGCGCGTTTTCTCAAGGGTTGCAAGGGACGGGGAACCGCTCGAGTTTGAGGGGAACGAGTACCGCGGCTTTAAAATCGGGAAAAAGGGCAAAAGCGGCAACAATCTGCTGCTGCGCACCAGGTACTACGCCCAGGAGGCAAGGATCCCGCCGGATGGTTTCTGCCTCTTGTCGCACATTCTTATCATGCGTAATCCCTTCACGGAGGAAAATTCTCAGGGGCCCGCCCCCCTTGTGGTCATTCTCAACGGGGTGAGTGGACCGGGCACTTACGCGTTGGCGGAGGTGCTGACCGGAGGCAATGACGCCTCCGAGGAAATGCTGGTCACCCTGAACGAGCGGCTTGATGAGATGGCCGCCAACAAAAACGGGGGAGGAGTGCAGGGAATCGTCCAAGTGACCATCTCAAATCCCGCGAGAAATGTGGACGGCGTGCCGGATGCGCCTGTTGTGGCTCTTTATGATCAGCGCACGGTCAGCGACTGGAAATGGTGCGAGGCAAACACAAAGCACAACAACAAGGAATCCGGTGACTGGACTGTTGTTCAGCGGGAGAAAAATCCCTGGCTCTTTTAGTCACCCCCTGTCCAGCGGCTGGACCGGCTCCTCGAAATAGCGGTGGAGCGGCACGGGCAGTTCGTGATAGTCCGCGCCCGCGGTAAGGGGCGACAGGTCGCGGCTGTTGTGGGTGTTCCAAAAAACCAGGCTTTCGCCGCGTACCGCGCCCGTTTCCGCGTCGTGCAGCAGCGCGGCAAAGGTTTTGCCCGTGTAGGTGCCCTCCAGCGATAAGCCCCACTCCCCACGCGCCCGCGCCACCGCCTCCGCCGATTCCGGCGTGTAGAGGGCGTACTCTTTTCCAAAAAAGTCATCACGGATGCGGAAACTGTCCCCGGGAAAGGGAACCAACGGCACGGTTTCATCCGCGTCATGCAGCCAGTGGTTGGCCGCCCGGAACAGTGCCCGGGCATGCCCCTCGCTCGTGTAGGGGGAGGTGGTCACCCGAACCGCCTCCACGCGCACCGGGACACCCGCCAGGGCGAATCCCAGCGCCAGCCCCACGCAGGTGCCCATGGTGCCCGAGGCGGCGTAGACCGTGCCGGGCATGGGCAGCCCCGCAGCCTCCGCCTGCGCGATCAGTTCCAGCGCCGCATCCACAAAGCCCAGCGCGCCCAGCGGCGACGAGCCGCCCGGCGGTATCACATAGGGTGTCACCCCGTCCTCCTTCGCCGCCTCCCAAAAACGCCGCCGTGTCTCCGCGGCGGTCTCCCGCCAGGCGCAGGGGCAAAGGCACGCCCCGGCGCGGTGCGCCGCCAGCAGGTTGCGCCCCACCGACCGGGCATTGTGCTGCGGCCCCAAAATGCTCACGCACTTCAGCCCCAGCCGCGAAGCCGTCAGGGCCGTGGCCAGCGCATGGTTGGACCCCGCCCCGCCGAAGGTAATCACCGTCCTGGCCCCGTGCCCCAAAGCCGCCGCCATAAGACAGGAAAGCTTCCGAACCTTGTTGCCGCCGTACACCGGCGAGGTAAGATCGTCCCGTTTCACCCATATCCCCGCCGCGTCGGCCCTTTTGGCAAGGCTCTCCAGCGGTTCCAACGGCGTGGGCAGGGCTGCAAACGCCCTTACAGGGATGCTTTCCTGCAGTTCCGGATATTTGCCAAACAGCGTGTTCATGGCCAATTTCTCCAATAACGCCCCATTGTACACGTCCAGTCCGCAAAACATCCCCCCATACTCACGTCCAAAGCTGTTCTTTTTGGCGTCTTTTTTGAAAAAAATTTGTCTGCCCCTCAAAAATTTTTCTGTCTTTATCATAGCCCCAACCATAATAATTTACATAAACCATTGCGTTGCAATCACATACATATATTTAAAATTTTTATCAGTAAAAGGAATCGTTGCGAATAAACTGGGGGGAGGCTGTGTTTTCTTAGGCAGAGTCGAGAAGACACAAGACAGTTTAACGATGGAAGGAACCTTTGGGATGGTCGGGCAGGATGCAAGACAGCAGGCCTTCGAACTCGTTAAAGAGTTCACAGAAGCCTATGCCTTGTCCGGCAGACCGGGGTTGGATTTTTACAAGTTGCTGTGGGTTGCCCACTGGGGCGTTGAAAATTTCGGCGCCAAACGGGTGCGTGACATGCTCCAGCAACTCATGGAAAATCCCCCTGACGAGTCGGAAGACCTGGCCGAGCGCCTGAGGGACAAGTTGTTCATGTTCCCTGAAGACAAAATAGCCGCATGGTTTTACCGTGCGATGAAGGTTTGACCTCCCCCTCCCCCCCCTTGACCGAGTCCGGTCCGTTCGGCAGCCCTGCCGCACGGGCCGGACAAATTTTTTTCAGGCCGGTTTTTCACGCCTAATCGCGCTTGCAGCCGCCCTCGCACCCGTCCCAGCAGTAGGTGCACAGCCTGCTCTTGGGCAGGGTGGTGGCCTCCACCATGTCATCCAGCCGCTGGTAGCGCAGCGTGGTCAGGGACAACTGCGTGCCGATCCGCTCCACCATGGTGTTGTGGCGGTCGCTGTCGGGATCGGCGTACTCGTCCAGATGCGCCCCGGCATCGCCCTCCAGCTCCTTGATTACGCGCCGCGTCGCCAGATCCATCTCCGATTTGGACCGTGAAAAGTTCAGGAACTTGCAGCCGTGCACCAGCGGCGGGCAGGCGGGGCGCATGTGCACCTCCTGCGCCCCCGCGGCGTAAAGCCGCTGGATGGTGTCCCTCAGCTGGGTGCCCCGCACAATGGAATCCTCGCAAAAGAGCAGCCGCCGCCCCTGGATGAGCTCGCGGATGGGAATCAGCTTCATCCGCGCCACCAAATCGCGGATCTCCTGCACCTGCGGCATGAAACTGCGCGGCCATGTGGGCGTGTATTTGGCGAAGGGCCGCCCGTAGGGGAGCTTCTTCTCCACCGCGTAGCCGATGGCGTGGCCCGTGCCCGAATCGGGGATGCCCGCCACCAGGTCCACCTCCACCGTGTCCCTCCGGGCCATGGCCGCGCCGCAGCGGTAGCGGATGGCCTCCGTGCTCAGCCCCTCGTAGCTCGACGCCGGAAACCCGTAGTAAATCCACAGGAAGGTGCAGACGCGCAGGTCGTCCCCCGGCGCCACCCGCTGCTCCACGCCCTCCTCGGTGATGCGCACGATCTCGCCCGGCCCCAGATACTTGTCAATGTCATAGTCCAGGTTCGGAAACGCCGTGGTTTCCATGGTCACCGCCCATGCCCCCTCCTTTTTGCCGGTTATCAGGGCGGTGCGGCCGTAGCGGTCTCGGGCGGCGTAGATGGACCCGTCCTCCGCCAGCAGCAGCATGGAACAGGACCCCTCGATGATGTGCTGGGCGGTTTGAATCCCCTCCTCGAAGCTGTTTCCCTGGTTGATCAGCGTGGCCACCAACTCCGTGGGGTTGATGCCTCCGCCACTCATCTCCGAAAAATGGGTGCTTTTCTTGCCAAAGGCGCGCAGGGCGATCTCGTCCAGGTTGTTGATCCGCCCCACCGTCACCAGCGCGTACACCCCCAGGTGCGACCCGATAATCAGCGGCTGCGACTCGTTGTCGCTGATCACGCCGATACCCGAGTTTCCCTTCATCTTCACGATGTCGTCCTCGAACTTCGTGCGAAACTGGGCGTTCGAAATGTCATGGATGCTCCGCTGGAACCCCTCCCCGTTCAGCACGGCCAGCCCGCCCCGGCAGGTGCCCAGATGGGAATGGTAGTCCGTGCCGTAAAACAGGTCGGTGGAACAGTCGCCGGTGGAGACAACGCCGAAAAATCCGCCCATGGAAGTCGCCCTCGCAGTTGGTGGTGGCCCGTTGGATTGAAGCGGCCCCGGTGCAGCCGCTATTCACCGGAACCGGCATCATACTACCGGTTCGCCACGACCCGCCGCAAACCGGAATTTGTGCCGTTTCGCTCCCGAACCTCCCCGGAAGGGAAGAATTGCCGCATCTTTTGTGTTTTCACTGGGTTAAAGAAAGCGCAAGAAACCATCGCGCAAGGAGATCACCCCATGCCACAGAAAAAACAGTCCGGCCACCGCCTGTACTCGTCCAACATCACCGAAACGCCGGAGCGCGCCGCCAGCCGGGCGATGCTCCGGGCGGTGGGCTTTTCCGACGGCGACTTCAGGAAGAGCCAGGTGGGCATCGCCTCCACCTGGAGCATGGTCACCCCCTGCAACATGCACATTGACGGCCTGGCCCGCGAGGCCGAAAAGGGGGTGAACGCCGCGGGCGGCAAGGGCGTCATCTTCAACACCATCACCATCTCCGACGGCATCTCCATGGGCACCGAGGGCATGAAATACTCCCTCGTCTCCCGCGAGGTCATCGCCGACTCCATCGAGACTGTGGCGGGCTGCGAGCAGTTCGACGGGCTGGTCGCCATCGGCGGCTGCGACAAAAACATGCCCGGCTGCGTCATGGCCATGGCCCGGCTGAACCGGCCCTCGGTCTTTGTCTACGGCGGCACCATCCTTCCAGGCTGCCACAAGGGAAAAGACGTGGATATCGTGTCGGTCTTCGAGGCCGTGGGCGCCCACGCGCGCGGGGCGATGGACGACGCGGAACTCAAGGCGGTCGAATCCTGCGCCATTCCCGGCCCCGGCGCCTGCGGCGGCATGTACACCGCCAACACCATGGCCTCGGCCATCGAGGCGCTGGGCATGAGCCTGCCCAACAGCTCCGCCCAGGCCGCCGTCTCGGAGGAGAAGGCGGAGGACTGCCGCCGCGCCGGCGCTGCGGTGCTGCGCCTGCTCGATTTGAACCTGCGACCCCGCGACATCATGACACGGAAGGCCTTTGAGAACGCCATCACCGTGGTCATGGCGCTGGGCGGCTCCACCAACGCGGTGCTGCACCTGCTGGCCATGGCCCACACCGCCGGGGTGCGCCTCGAACTGGACGACTTCAACCGCATTGGAAAGCGCACCCCCGTGCTGGCCGATCTCAAGCCCTCCGGCAAGCATGTCATGAACGAACTGGTGAAAATCGGCGGGGTCACGCCGCTCATGCGGGAACTGCTGAAGGCTGGCCTGCTTCACGGCGACTGCGTCACCGTCACGGGAAAAACCCTCGCTGAAAACCTGCGCGGCGTGAAGCCCTACCCGAAGGGCCAGGACGTGGTGCGGCCCCTGTCCAATCCCAAGAAAAAGGACGGCCACCTCGTCGTGCTCCGGGGCAACCTGGCCGAGGGCGGGGCGGTCGCGAAGATCTCAGGCAACGAGGGGCTCCGCTTTGAGGGGCGCGCTCGCGTCTTCGACTCCGAGGAGGCGGCGCTCAGGCGCATTCTGGACGGCACAGTGAAGAAGGGCGACGTCATCGTCATCCGCTACGAGGGGCCCAAGGGCGGGCCGGGCATGCGGGAGATGCTCTCGCCCACTTCGGCGGTCATGGGGCGGGGGCTGGGCAACGATGTGGCGCTCATCACCGACGGGCGCTTCTCCGGCGGCAGCCACGGCTTTGTCGTGGGCCACATCACCCCCGAGGCGCAGGACGGCGGCCCCATTGCCCTGGTGAGGAACGGCGACCCCATTATCATCGACGCGGAAAAGCGCACCCTCACCCTGGACCTGCCCAAGGCCGAACTGGCCAGGCGGAAGAAGGACTGGAAGGCGCCCAAACCCCGGTACACGCGCGGCGTGCTGGCAAAATACGCCAAACTGGTCACCTCCGCCTCCGAGGGCGCGGTGACCGACAAGCACCTGTGAGGCCGCTCACCAGTAGGTGAAAAAATACAGCTCCGTCAGCCAGGTTTGCAGCGCCAGAAAAGCCGCCGTGGCATAGAGCGGCGCGGCGCTGCGGGCCGTGCGGCAGATTTCAGCAAGCAGCCACGCCGCCGGACCGATCAGGAACGGGAAAAGATACAGCGCGGATCGCTCCCCCTCGCCCCGGGCAAGGTACAGGAAATTCAGCACGAGCGCCGTGAGCGCAAACACCACTATTTCCCCTTCTGAATTACCGGCATGTCGTTCACGCTTTGCCGTGTCCGGCAAAACATCCTCACCGCATGAACATCCCCCTAAATCCCCCTTCAAAGGGGGACTTAAGAGCGCATTCCCGCCCGCATCGTTCCGGAAACGGAGCGTCCCCCGCACCGCTTTGATCACACCCCCCAAAAACAGCAGCGACACGGGAATCCCCGCGAAGTAAAACCATGCTGCGGGATTGAAGAACAGGCGGAAAGTCCAGCCGGGATAGCGCGGCGTCAGACGATCCAGATGAAACTGATCCTCGTCGAACTGCGCCTTTGCCGCCTGAAACGCCTCAATATAGGGAAAAGCCGACCACCACCAGACCAGTCCGTGCACCGCCAGAAAAGCCCCGAGCATCAGTGCGGCGGTCAGGGCCACCGGCGCGACACGGCGCGCCCGCCACAGCATCATTAGCCCGGCCAGCGCAAAGTACACCCCCACCCCCAGCAGGGAAAATTTCAAAAACGACATCACCGCAAAGCCCGCGCCCGCCGCCAGCGCCGAGGGTGCGTGCCCGTCCCGCAGCGCCCGGTCAAAGAGCCACAGCGTGCCCAGCGTGAAGGGGGTGAACAGGATGTCCGCGCTGGTGGCGGTGAAGATCACCACCGCCGGGCAGCACACGTACAGCACCAGCCCCGCCAGCGCCGCCCGTCCGCCGAAACAGCGCCGCAGCCAACCGTACAGCGGCACCGCAGCCAGTGCGCCCGCCGCAGCCGTGGCCAGCGACAACGCCAGCGCGCCCCGGCCCGCCACATACGACATGAGCCACAGCAGCGCCACCGGCCCCGGCGGATGCACCTTCGCGTGCATGGAAAGGTAGGGCCGCACATCGAGGTACCGCTCAAAGAGCGCCTTGATGGTGCCGGTCTTGCCGATGTCACCGATGTATTCGTAGGCCTCGCGGTGGTACGCCCGCGCGATGCCCTCCACGCCGCCGCGCATCATCGCCGTGGCGCAGGCGAAGAGAAAGAGAAACAGCGCCGCGCCCAGCGCGAGCCGCCAGGGCTTGGGAGCGTCCCCCCCGTCCCCCGCCGCCATGCCGCCAAGATCTCTTCGGTGCAACAGATGGACCAGGCACAGCGCCAGCAGCAGGGGCGCAAGGCAAAAGGCGAACTCCGCCCCGGCATCCCCCAGCCACCGCCCCGCCGAAAGGCCACGCAGCGCAAGATCACGCCACGCCGCCGCAAGGGCCAGCACCGCCGCCGCCGTAGCCGCCGCAATGCCGCGCAACCGGGAGGAGGCGCTGCCGTTCCCCGTCCGGTCCGCCCACACCACGGCCAGGGCCGACGCCAGCGCCAACGCCGCCAGCGGCGCCGCCACGGTGGAAAATGCGGGAAAGTACAGCGCGTAAAAGGGCGTGGGGTGGGCGTATATGCTTTCCACCCCCACCAGCCACAGCAGGGCCATCCCCCCATACCAGCAGCACAGCGCCGCCGCGCCGCCCCAAAAGAGGCGTGTTCCGGGGCCTTTGCCGTTCGTGGATGATGCTGTGCCGCCGCCGTTCATGCGCCCATTATGCGGAATCCGGCCCCCTCCGATCATTCCCGGCGCGACGGTTCAGTCCCGCCGCCACAGCATGATCAGGTCGGGGGCACTTTCGGGGGCGTAAGGCGCGCCGTCAAAGGAGCCGAGGCACTCCTCCGGTTGCAGCCCGGCGGCGGAGGCGGCGCGCTCCAGTGTTGCCCGGTCCCAGTGGCGGAGCAGGACGGTCTGGCCGGTGTTCAGCGTTTCACCGCCGGAGGTGACGGAGAACTCAATGTGCAGCACGGTGCCGTCGGCGCGGGGGGTGAAGGTTTTTTCTGCGCGCACGCGGAATTCCTCGCCCCCGCCGTTTTCCACGCGCTGCCGGTATTGGCGCAGGGCGGGGTTGGCGTAGTTGAGCAGTTGCGCCAGCAGCAGGCCGCCGGGTTCCAGCACGGCGGCGGTGTTGCGGAAGAAGGCCTCCAGGGATTCGGCGCCGTCCAGCAGCGAGAGGGAGTTGCCCAGGCAGAGCGCCAGCCCGTAAGGGCCGGGCGGCGGGGTGCGCATGTCGGCCACGGTGTGCCGGACGGACGGGTGGGGGCGATGCTCCCGCGCATATTCAATCATTTCGGCGGAGAGGTCGCACGCGGCGACCTCCCCGCCGTTTTCCGCCAGGAACAGGGCATGGATCCCCGTGCCGCAGGCGCTGTCGAGCACGCGGCGGGAGGGAGCGCGGCGGAGCGCCCCGAGCAGGAGGTTTCCCTCCCGTTCGAGACGCCGCGCGCCGCCCGCCAACACGTCATACCAGCGGGCGCTGCTGTCAAAGGCATGCCCCGGCATGTCCGTCACTCCCTGCCACCGCCGCGGCTCATGCAAGCATTGCCGCCAGGTCGGCTTCCGGTGTCGAGATGGGCGTGAGCCCGAAATTGTCCACAAGCACCTTGAGCACGTTCGGCCCGATGAAGGCGGGGAGCGACGGCCCGATGCGCATGTTCTTGATGCCCAGGTGCAACAGGGTGAGCAGGATGCACACGGCCTTCTGCTCGTACCAGGACAGCACCAGCGACAGGGGCAGGTCGTTCACGCCGCAGTTGAACGCGCCCGCGAGCGCCACGGCAACCTGGATGGCCGAGTAGGCGTCGTTGCACTGGCCCATGTCGAGGAGGCGCGGGATGCCGCCGATGTCGCCGAATTCCAGCTTGTTGAAGCGGAACTTGCCGCAGGCCAGCGTGAGGATGACGCAGTCGTCCGGCACGGAGGTGGCCAGGTTGGTGTAGTAGTCGCGGCCCGGCTTCGCGCCGTCGCAGCCGCCGATGAGGAATATGTGCCGGAGCTGGCCCGCCTTCACCGCGCCGATGACCTTGTCGGCCACGCTCATCACGGCGTTGCGCGCGAAACCGGTCATGGCGTAGGCCGGCTCGGCGTCCTCGGCGAATCCCGGCGCGGCCAGCGCGGCCTCGATGACCGGGGTGAAGTCGCGGTTGCCGATGTGTGTGACGCCGGGCCACTGCACCAGGCCGCAGGTGAAGATGCGGCTGTTGTAGCTCTGCTTCGGCTTCTGGATGCAGTTGGTGGTCATGAGAATCGCGCCGGGGAAGGCGTCGAACTCCTGGCACTGGTCCTGCCACGCGCCGCCGTAGTTGCCCACAAGGTGGGGGTACTTCTTCAGGCCGGGGTAGGCCAGGCAGGGCAGCATCTCGCCATGGGTGTAGACGTTGACGCCCTTGCCCTCGGTCTGCTGGAGCAGCGCCTCAAGGTCGCGCAGGTCGTGGCCGGACACCACGATGCACTTGCCCTTCACGGGGGTGACGCGGATTTTGGTGGGCTCCGGGTGGCCGTAGCGGCCCGTGTTCGCCGCGTCGAGCATGCCCATGACGGTCAGGTTCACCTCGCCCACCTTCATCGCCCGGCCCACCAGCGCGTTCACATCGCCGGGGTTGGACGCGAGGAAGTCCAGCGTGTCGTGGATGAAGGCGTACACGTCCGTGTCCTCCACGTCCAGCACGCAGGCGTGCTCGGCGTAGGCGGCCATGCCCTTCAGCCCGTACATGATCAGCTCCTGCAGGCCGCCCGCGTCGCTGCCGAGGCGCTGGAGGCGCTCCTCAAGGCCCGCCTTCTCGCCCTGGCGCACCAGCTCGTCCCGCGTGTCCGCAACCCTGAAGGCCGCTGGGCACACCGGCTCCTCCGCCGTCACGCCCTGCGCGGCGCAGGCCGCCGTGTAAAGGCCCTTGATTTTCTCAAACATGCCCGCACTGGCCTTAATCTGCGCGCAGAGGTTGTCCGGGTCGAAGTTGACGTTGGTCACCGTGGTGAAAAGCGCCTCCATCACGTGCCGGTCCACCGCATTGTCCACCACACCCAGTTTCCGGGCGCGGTGCGCGTACCAGGAAATGCCCTTGGCCATGTGGACCAGCAGGTCCTGAAGCGCCGCAGTCTCCGGATCCTTGCCGCACACGCCGTAGGCCGTGCAGCCCGTGGATTTGGAAGTTTGCTCGCACTGGTAACAGAACATACCCATTTTCTTTCGCTCCTTTTCTGGTTTTCCAATCCCAACAGCCCCCCACCATCAGGGTGCCGTCATTATTGTCGCACAATCACTCACAGAACACGCTGTGACACAACCCCGCCCTCGACGCCCACCACCACCTCGGTCACGGGCAGTTCGGACCCGGCCCGCGCGCGGCCCTCCAGCACCATCCGCACCAGCCCTCCGCAGCAGGGCACCTCCATCCGCGCCACAGTCACCGAGGCGGGGCGCGCCTCCGCGAACAGTGCGGTGATCTTTTCCACGTACCCCGCGTCGTCGTCCAGTTTTGGGCAGGCAATCGCCAGGGCCCGCCCTGCCAGCAGCTCCGGATGGAACGCGCCCAGGGCGAAGGCCGTGCAGTCCGCCGCCACCAGCAAATCCGTTCCCTGGTAATAGGGCGCGTACGGGCTGACGAGGTGCAGTTGAATTGGCCACTGGGTGAGCTGCGAGGCGGGTCCGCTTCCGCACGGCGCGGCGGGCTGAGGCGCGGCGTCAAAACGGCGCTGCTGCATGCCGGGGCAACCGCCGCCGTGGCCGTGGTGGTGGGCGGGCTGCGGGGCCGGGGCCGCCTTTGCGGCGGCGTGCGCCGCCATGGCTTCCGCGACGGCGGCCTCGTCGAAGGCGTCGGCCTCGCGCTGCTCAATGGTCAGCGCGCCGGTGGGGCACTCGCCCAGGCATGCGCCCAGACCGTCGCAGTAACTTTCCTTCACCAGCCGGGCCTTCCCGTCCACAAGCGCCAGGGCGCCCTCTGCGCACCCCGTGATGCAGTTTCCGCAGCCGTTGCACTTGTCCTCGTCTATCCGGATGATGTTTCTAACCGCCATGATGTCGTCTCCCGCGGGTTGAACCGCCGTTCGTTGTGCAAATTGTGCCTTCTTTGCGGGGTAAATACCTTGACTTAAGTCAACCCCCGCAAAAAAAATCCATGCCCCCGTCCCGCGCCTCATGCTATACTGCCCCCGCCGCGAGGGTTGTGTCCCCGGACAAAGCCCCTTCCGGATCGCGGCACACGCCGGGAAACGCTTCATGGGAAAAGGGTTATGAGCACCATACCCAGTGAGAACACGCCGCTTCGGGTGGCGCTTTTTGGAAACGAGGCGGAACAGCTTGTTCCCCACCTGAAATTCTTCCCCCAGTTGACGCTGGTGGAAAAAGACCCGGACGTGGTGGTCTCCTACGGCGGCGACGGCACCCTGCTCGGCGCGGAACTGCGCTGGCCCGGCAGGCCAAAGGTGCCCATCCTCAACAGCCGCCTGGGCCACCGCTGCATCCCCCAGCCCGCCGCCACCGTCATCCAGGCCCTGGCCGAGGGCACCCTGGTCCGTAACGAGTACGACAAGCTCGAATGCGCCGTAAATTATTCCGAGCCCGCCCGCGTCGAGCCGGATTTCATCATCACCTGCCTCAACGAGATTAACGTGCACATGGGCCGCATCAACAGCGCGGTCCGCTTCCGGATGTGGCTCGACGGCGAGCCCTTCGACGACGGCGCGGAGATCATCGGCGACGGCTTTGTGGCCTGCACGCCCTTCGGAAGCACCGCCTATTTCAAGGCCATCACGCGGGGCGTCTTCACGCGGGGCCTCGGCGTCGCCTTCAAGGCCACCGCCCACCCCGTCAGCCACCTGGTGCTTGCCCAGGACGTGTCCATACGCTTCCTCATCACACGCGGCCCGGCGGTGCTCGCCTTTGACAGCTCGCCGGAATACCTGGCGCTGGAGGATCACGACGAACTGGTGATCCGGCGGCACCCGCAAAGCGCGGTGATTCTGACCTGCGGCCCCGTGAAGCGCCTGAACGAGCCCTTCTGAGGCCGTCCGCGCCGCTTGCCCGGCGGACGCGGGATGGGTATTATTTTTCCCGGACGCGAACCCCCAAGGAGCATCCCATGGAAGAGCCCTACCGCCGTCCCAGTTGGGACGAATATTTCATGGAGGTGGCCAACGCCATCGCCAAACGCGCCACCTGCAACCGCGGCCGCAGCGGCTGCGTCATCGCCCGGGACCGCACCCTGCTGGTGACCGGCTATGTCGGCTCGCCCAAGGGCTTTCCCCACTGCGACGACGTGGGCCACCAGATGAAGAAGGTGGTTCACGGGGACGGCGCGGTCACGGAGCACTGTGTGCGCACGGTCCACGCGGAGCAGAACGCCGTCTGTCAGGCGGCGCGGTTGGGCGTCGCCATCGAGGGCGCCACCCTCTACTGCCGCATGACACCCTGCCGCGTCTGCGCCATGCTCATCATCAACTGCGGCATCGTGCGCGTGGTCTGCGAGCGCCGCTACCACGCGGGCGCGGAGTCCGAGGAGATGTTCATGCAGGCGGGCGTCCGCCTGGAGTTCATGAACGACGAGGTGCAGAAGTACGACTGAGGCCCGCGCCTATCCGCCGGGGGGGAGGCAGCGGTAGGCGTACAGGTTGTGCATGCCCAGAAAGACATGCCGGTCGTAGAGCACGCCATTCCGTTTCAGCATGCTCTCCAGTTCCTGGCGCTGCTGCAGGCTTTCCCGCCCCGAATAAAGGCACCAGGCGCCCCGTCCCTCCCCCAGGATCGCCGCCGTCTGCGCCGGAATGGACGCCGCGTCCGGCTCGTGAAGCACCGGCACCCCCAAGTCAGGCGCGTTAAACAGCAGCACCCGCCGCAGGTTCCAGTCATTTGTGAGCGCCGTGTCCGTTTCCGCCGCCCGCTCACGGAGCAGACCGGCCATGCCAAGAAAATCCTGCCGCACCGGCAGGAGCAGTTCAAGCCGCGCCGACCAGGCCAGGGGGACAATGAGCAGCGCCGCAAGCCCCCACCGGGCGCCGCGCCACCGCAGCCCCGCCGCCGCGCCGGCGCAGGCAAGGTAAAGACAGGGCCAGGCAAACATCACATACCGCGTCTGGAACGCGTGGTGCTTCCAAAACACCGCCGCCGCGAAGAGCAGCAGCACCGGCGCGAGAAACCCCAGCAGGGGCAGGGCGGGCGCACGCGCCGCCCAGTGGACCGCCCTGCCGCCGCGCCCCTCCCGCCACGACCGGAACAGCACCAGCAAGCACAGCACCGTGCCCAGCAGATAGGTCCGTGCCAGGGCAAGCTCCAATGGCTGGCGCAGCGACAACCAGAACACGGTGCCCGGCGGCAGCTCCGCCTCGTTGTATTTGGGGGGGAACCCGATGGTCCAGCGCAACAGCTCGTTGTCAGGATAGAACATGAACCCCGCCAGGTCGTTCCGCGGCTCCGCGTCCCGAACCGCCACCAGCCGCGCCAGCGAACCCGCCTCCGGCGGGGGCACGCCGGGATCCGGCGCGGGTTTCAGCGTTGCCACCCAGGGCAGCACGGAAAGCACGATGAGCACGTGCGCCACGCCCCAGAGAAAGTTCCGCCGCCATTTCTTCGGCCCGGAGAGCAGCAGAAACAGCCCCTGTGCCGCAAAAAGCAGCGGGGTGAACAAATGGGTCCACACCAGTGTCAGATTCATCACCAGGTGCAGCGCAAGCCACCTTTTCCCGCCGCGCCCCCCCACCGTCCATTCCGAAAGCGCCCACAGCGACACCAGCGCCAGCAGGGTAACCATGGCGTAAACCCGGATGTTCTGCCCGTGAAAAATGTGCAGCGGAGAAAGGCACAGGCAGCACGCTGCCGCAAACCCGGCCAGCCGCCCGAAACTGCGGCGGCCCCAGGCGTACAGCACCGGCACCGCCGCGCAGCCCATCGCCACGGAAATCAGCCGCAACCACAATATCGAGCCGGGGGCCAGTTTCGCACAGTAATACTGTAGGGCGTAATACAGCGGAACCAGATCGGGGTTGTCCCCCTTCTGGCTTTCTATGAACGCGCCAAAACCCGGACTGTCCAGACGCGCCGCGGAAATGTACTCATCCATCCACACGGATTCATGGGTAATGCCCCAAAGCCTTAAAAACAGCGCAAGACCGGCCAAAAATAGCAGGTCCACCATCCATGAGGCGGTTTTTCGGGGGATAAGGGCTCTCTCAGGCATTACCCGCTCCGCTTGCGGCATGTTCACTGTGTTGCGCCATGCCCTAAAGTCTAGCATTTTCCCGAAAAGGGATGTCATCACCAATGGCGGTAAAACAAGCCCTTTTTCGGGCTTCAATTGAATTTCTCCCCCTTGGGAACTGAAAAGCATTGCGAAGTATGCATCATAATGATAGAATTATGCCTGTAAACTGTGGATGGTCGCGTTTCTTTTCGCATTTTTCAACTTGTTTGCGAGGATATACCCATGTTGCTGACAGATTTCATCGAACTGAGTTGCGTTGTTCCCGCCATGACCAGCAAGACCAAGGCGGATGTGCTCAAGGACCTCACCCACCTGCTGTTTGAGAAGAAAAAACTGAAGGGGGTCGAGCCCGCCCTTGACCAGATCATGGCCCGCGAAATCACCGAAAGCACCGGCATCGGCCACGGCATCGCCGTACCCCACGCCCGCGTTTCCGGCCTGAAATCCCTCTACTGCGCGGTGGGCCGGGTCGCCGAAGGCATTGACTTCGCCGCCGTGGACAAAAAACCCGTCCATCTGGTCTTTCTCATCTGCTATCCCCCGACGCAGCAGACCACCTACCTGAACTTCGTCGCCACCCTCGCCAAACTGCTCCGCATCCCCGAGCATTTCAAGGCCCTGGTCAACGCGCCCGGTGCCGCGGACATCCACACCGTGCTCATGGAAATGTCGAACAAGCTGGTCGCCCCGGAGGAATACTACGCCAAGAAGATGAAGGCGGACCCGGAGCTCCTGCAGGCGCGCGACGCCCACGCGGACCTCATCCTGCTGGCGCGCCTTCAGATGTGCCAGGAAATGTACGAGTCCGCCAAGTCGGGCAAGAAGCAGATCAAGCAGCGGATGGACAACATCCGCAGCCTGGTGGACGCGCGGATCATGCGCCATTACGACCGGCTCATGACAGCCCGCCCGCCCGCCCTGGTGCCGGTGGAGGGGGACACCTGCCAGGGCTGCTTCATGCGCCTCCCCTCCCAGTTCGCCCAGAAGGTCCGCGAGGATTCGGACCACATCCACACCTGCCCGAACTGCAGCAGGTTCATCTACATCGTGTGATCCCCCCGTGCCGGGAACAAACCCTGCGCGGTGGAGTGTATACGTTTTCGGCGGAATCGCGGCCCGGCTGCCTGTGCGCCGGGCCGTTCCGGTTGCCGGAAAACCGTTCACGGGGAGCAGAGCATGGATGCCGCGAAACTGGATGAACTGATTCGAAGGGTGGAGTTTTTCCACGGGCTGGACCGGGAGGACGTGGCCAGGATTTTTTCCAAGGGCATGACCGAGCGGGTCGTCAAGGGCGAGGTGATCTTCTACAAGGGCACCTCGGGCAACCAGATGTACGTGGTGCTTGGCGGCAAACTGGGGGTGTTCAACGGTGAGAAGCTGCTGGCCACCCTTTATCCGGGGGACATGTTCGGCGAAATGGCGCTGGTGAACCGGGAACCGCGCAGCGCCACCGTGAAGGCCGTCGAGGACAGCCTGCTCTTCGTCCTCACCGAAACCACCTTCCAGCACCTGCTCACCAAGCGCGTCGCGGTGCAGCTCCTCCTCAACGTGGTGCGCACCATGAGCAAGCGCCTCAAGGAATCAAACGCCCGCCTCACCTCCTAGGCCCCAAGGGGCGGGTTCCCCTCGGCGCTGAAATTTGAGGACGCGGGCGCGCGGTGAAAATAAAACGCCCCGCCGCGCGAACGCAACGGGGCGAAAACTGATTTGGATTAATTTGCGGCGGGCGCCGGAGCAGGCGCGGGTGCGGGCGCAGGGGCCGGGGCAGGGGCCGGAGCCGCAGGCGTATCCGCCAGATTCGCCACGCCGGGGGGCGGGGCCGCGGGCAGGACAACGGGCTTGGACGCCTCACGACGCTTCATCACATCCCGCGAGGTCGGGAAACGAAGGATCTGGAAGGGCACCTTGATCTCCGGCGAGTCCGCAAGGTTCGTCTTCAGCACCAGATCCTTGCCCTCCAGCGAGTTGTCGCGGGGCATGTTGTCCAGCCGCACAACATAGTGGTTTTCCTTGATCGGGCTCACCTCCACCTTGATCGTGTCAATCGGCGGCACCGCCTCAAGGATCTGGAACTCCTTCACGCGCCCGCCCTGTATGCCGATCTGCTGCTTCTCCACCTCGCCCGGGGTCTCGCTGAAGCGGATGGTGATGGCGGGCGGGCTGATCTGCAGCTTGCCGATGACCTGGGCGGAAACATTCACCCAAATCACGGTGCGCGACGGGGAGTCGGTGGTGATCATCACACGGCCGTTCTTAATCCCCTCCGGCAGCGCGCCCTTGCTCTTTATCTCCACCTCGTAGGCCTTGCCGGGCGTGACTTCCCGGACGGTGTGCTCCATGAAGTCAAGCTGCTGAAGCTCCACCGACTTTATGGCAAAGGTGATGTCCTCCTTGCGCGCCGTGATTTTAATGACCGCGCTGCGCGGCTCGTCATCCTCAACCCGCTGGAACATCACCTGGTCCGGTTCCACCAGGATCGACGGCATCGCCGTTCCCTTGAGCTTCAGCACCACGCTCGGGTTCACGGGATCATTCGAGGTGATTGTGATGCTCTTCTCCTGGTGCCCCTGGCGGCCCTTGAGGCTCAGCGACGAGTTCAGGTTCACTTCCTGGCCGGGCTGGAGGGTCTTGGTCTCAAGCTGCGCCGTCGTGCAGCCGCAACTTGGCCGGACCTCGTTGATTTCCAGCACCGCGTCGCCCGTGTTCTTCAGCACAAAGGCGTGGTCCACCTTCTCCTCGCTGTCCCTTTCGCCAAAGTCAAACACCGGCTCCGCCACGGTGAGCACCGGATGGGGACCCGCGGGGGGCGCGGCGGGGGCGTTGGAATTGGCAGGGTTTACCACGATGGGCGCAGGCGGGGCCGGGGGGGCCGCAGGTGCGGCGGGAGCCGCCGGAGCCGCCGCCGGGGCGGCGGGGGCGGCCGGGGCCGGGGCGGCCTTTTCAGGAGCCGGGGCCGCCGCGGGGGCCTTGACGGCGGGAACGGGCTCCTCTTTGGCGCTGCAACCCGCCACCGTCAGAACACACAGAAAAACAAGCAACGGAAACAATACTGCGAACCGTTTCATGGGGCAATCCTCTCGCCGCCTCAATGCGGCATGGGTCGGTTTAATACTGGGAATTGTGGAGATTCTACCACCACAGGAAACCAAATCCAACTGTTTGGCGGCGGACACGCCGCCCCGCAAGAAAAACGCTCCCGGCCCCCCCGCGGGTGACAGGCGCGCCGCGCGCCAACCGGCAATTTGCATGAAAGGTCCGGCGGACAGTAGAGTAACCGCCTTGTGTGTTTGCATCCCCGTCCCCTGTTTATTAATGGACGCCGTTCCGGCGAAGGAGAAAACAATGCGTACCGTGAGACTGGCTTTGTGTGTGTGTCTGCTGGCGGCGCTTTGCGCCGTTTCGTCCCATGCCCAGACCGTGGCGGAGGGCGAATGGATTAACCTGTTCGACGGCGAGTCCACCTATGGATGGACCCAGTTCGGCGACGCGGCCTGGGAGGTGAAGGACGGCGTGCTGGTCTGCGAAAAGGGCACCAGCGGCTTCCTGGCCACCACCTCGCAGTTTGCCGACTTTGAGCTCACCGCCAAAATCCGGGTCACCGGCGGCGGAAGCGCCGGCTTCGCCGTGCGCACCGGCATCGAGGGCTTTGCCGCCGAAACCGGCGGCGGCGCCCTTTCCATTCCCGCCGGCAAGGACGAGTTCAACGAGATCCATGTGAAGGCCGTCGGCGGCAGCGTGGAACTCTCCCTCAACGGCAGCGCCGTGCCCGTCACGGTCACCCGGCCCCTCGGCTATGTGGCCATCCAGTACCAGCGTTACCACGGCGACAAGCGCCCCCCCAAGCTGGCCGTCTCCGAGGTGAAGCTGCGCCCCCTCGGCCTCACCCCCCTCTTCAACGGCACGGACCTCACCGGCTGGAACATCATCCCCGACCACAAGTCCAAGTTTGCCGTGGTGGACGGCGCGCTGAACATCACCGACGGCAACGGCCAGATTGAGACTGCGGGCACTTACAAGGACTTCGCCCTCCAGCTCGACATCTTCTCCAACGGTGACCACCTCAACAGCGGCGTCTTCTTCCGCACCCCCGTCGGCGTGTTCTGGAAGGGATACGAGTCCCAGGTGCGCAACGAATGGGTGAAGGACGACCGCACCAAGCCGGTTGACTTCGGCACCGGCGGCGCCTACGGACTCTGCCCCGCCCGCAAGGTGGTCTCCAGTGACCGCGAATGGTTCAAGAAAACCGTCATCGCCAACGGCAACCACATCGCCGTATGGATCAACGGCTACCAGGTCAGCGACTTCTACGACACCCGCCCGGTCCACGCCGAAGCCGACGGTAAAAACGGCTACGTGCCCGACGCCGGCACCATCAACCTCCAGGGCCACGACCCGACGACCAACCTCTCCTTCAAGAACATCAACATCCAGACCTACCCCGGGAAATAACCCCACCGGCAAGGCCTTTCACACGGGCGGCATCCTTTTCACGGATGCCGCCCGTGGCGTTTTATCAAGCAAAACCCACCCCTGTCCACCCCCCAAAAAAACGCCGCCGTTTTTCCCTCTTGGAAAAACGGCGGCGTACTTGCGCTAAACTCTCCGCAACGACTACTTGGCCAGCTTCAACAGGTTGCCGTCGCCCGCTTCGCGGTTCTTGCCCCGGTATCCGGCCTGAAGCGGCACATACCGCCGCTGCGCCTTCTGCACATCCGACTCCCCGACCGTAAGCCGCTTGTCCGCCACCGCCGACTCCAGGGTCGGAAAAGCGGTGGAGGGGGCGGGCTGCCGGAACTGCGCGTTCGGCTCCTCCTCCGTGGCGCAGGCCTCCTCCTTCGCGCCGCAGCAGCCGGCCTCGGCGGGGCATTCCTTTGCCGTCTGCTTTTCAATGTGCAGCATCGCCGCCTGCTCGTAACTCAAGTCGTTCCCCTCTTTCTTCGGGGGAAGCGGGGCGAAAAGCACGCCGTTTTTCAAGTGCGTTGCAAGCGAACCCGTCCCCGCGGCCGCGCCCTTGACGCCTTCACCGGCCATCGCCGCCGGATTCTCATACGCGCCCTTCTTCACACCCGCATGGGTGGTGGACACCAGCGACTGCACGCCGAGAAGGGTCCACTTGAGCGGACGGAGCGCCGGCTCCTCGGGGTTTCCAAACTGGTCCACCGACTCCGGGGGCACCGCATTGGCCGCGCCCGCCAGCACAAGCGCCAGCAGTACCATCTTCACTGTCGTCAACTTTGCCATGTGCAAGCCCTCTCCTGCCGCAAACAGCATCCAAAGCCCCGTGGCGAAAAACGCACCGCCACATGGACCGCCAAATTACAACCATTGTCAAGAATATATTCTATCCCATCCGGAATCCATTGTCCAGTCTTTTCAAAGCATTATTTTGGGAA
>JBHEKP010000288.1:0-2545 GCA_041859375.1 Candidatus Hydrogenedentales bacterium
GTCATGCGCCCAGAGGCCGACCAAATCCCCAGCGCCTGCAAAAACTGGTTCACCGTCGGCCGCTGGGCAGACGTGTCCAACGACCAATTCGGCGTCACCTGGGTCACCCTCGACGCGCCCCTCGTTCAGGTCGGCGGACTCACCGCCAACCTGCTCAACTCCCAGACCAACCCCGATGTCTGGCGCAAGGAGGTCGGCCCCACGCAGAAGCTCTACGCCTGGGCCATGAACAACCACTGGGGCACCAACTACCGCGCCTTCCAGGAGGGGCCCCACGTCTTCCGCTTCCTACTCCGCCCCCACCAGGCCTACGACCCCGCCGCCGCCGCGCGCCTCGCCATCGCCGCCGGGCAGCCCCTCCTGCCCGTCGCCGCGCGGGGCCAGCAGCCCCCCGCCGCCCCGCCCGTGGCCGTCCCCGGCGATGATGTCCTCCTCACCGGACTCAAGCCAGGCGACGACGGAAAATCCCTCATCCTCCGCCTCTGGGGCGCGGCGGGAAAAGACGCCAGCGTGGACCTCGCCCCCGTCACCAAAACCGCCCTCCACCTCAGCGACATCAGCGAACAGCCCAGGGAAAAGATCATCGGCCCCGTCTCCGTCCCCGCATGGGGCCTTGTCACCGTCCGGGTGGAGTGAGCCGTGAACGATGGCGGTGGGCGACAGGCCATTGTATGGTACACTCCATCCACGTTTGGAGCCGCCCGGTTATATGCGCTCGCTTGGGCGCACGGCAATCTCGGCAGAGGGCAGGAGACGCTTCGTGTCAGTGAACAAACGCAAAGTCCGGCTCGGTGATATCCTGGTTCAGGAGGCTTATGTCACCCCGGAGCAGTTAAACGAATGCACCCTCATTCAGCGCCAGACCGGGAAATGTTTGGGTGGCATACTTGTCGATAAAGGCTATCTGACCGAAGAGGATCTTGTGGTTGTGCTGAGCGAGCAGTTGGGAATCCCCCACGTGCGCATTGCCAACTACACCATCCCGAAGGAACTGCTAAGGGAGGTTCCGGAGGCGCTGGCGCGGCAGTATCAAATGCTGCCCGTCTCTGTTTCGGGTGGCATGCTCACCCTCGCCATGAGCGATCCGCTGAATATCATGGCCATCGACGATCTGCGCATGATCACCAGCCGTGACATCGGGGTGGTTGTTGCGGCCATATCGGAGCTTGCGGCAGCCATTGACAGTCACTACGGGGCGGGCGGGGTTGACGACATGCTTCACACGCTCATTGGTGACTTGCCGCCCGTTAAAGCAGGCCCGTCCGAGGGCGATTATACTGCCCGTGGTGAAAGCCATGCCCTTGGGGTGTCTTCCGGCGGGGAACGGCGGGATGGGGTGCACTTCAGTGTCACGGTTCCGGCATACGTGCCCCCTGATTCCTTCTTTGTCGTTGACGTTTGGGCGCATCTGGATGCGCAGCGCGGCGAGGTGGCCCGGCGCGCCAGGGAGATGGACGAGGGCGGCGGAATCCGGATGCAAAGCAAGGGACCCTTCGAACTCGATCGCGGCGTGACGGTTTCCGTCGAACTGGTCATTGACGGGCTTGTCGTGGCAGAGCCGCGGGACTCCCTGTTGTGGATTGGCGAAATTGCCAATGCCTCTTTCCCGGTGGCGGTTACAGGGGAGGTCCCGCCGGGAAAAAAGGCGGGGCGCGTGGTGCTCCGTGTGGATGGAATCCAGATCGGAAGGCTACATTTTACGGTGTCCGTGCTCAATGGCATTTCCACGGCGTCGCCGAGCATCGGCCATTCCGTGGCACAGAAGCCGGCCAGCGCGTTTGCCTCCTACGCCAGTGAGGACCGCGATGAGGTGCTCGCGCGTGTGCAGGGAATCGGCAAGGTGGCGCCCCACCTCTCCATGTTCTTGGACGTGCATTCCCTTCGATCCGGCGCGAATTGGGAAAAGGAACTCTTTCAAACCATTCCAACCCACGACATCTTCTACCTGTTCTGGTCGGATCATGCGAAGGATTCACCGTGGGTTGAGCGCGAGTGGCGTTGCGCGCTGGAAACAAAAGGATTGGACTTCATTGACCCGGTGCCGCTCGTCTCGCCGGACCGGGTTCCCCCCCCGGCGGAACTTGCCAGCAGGCACTTCAACGACTGGGTTCTCGCCTATATGAGCGCTTCGAACCGGAAAGCCTGATTGAGTCGGTGGAGTTCGATGTTTGGCGTTTACCCCACAGACAAAGAAAAAAGGGACCTGCGAATATTCGCAAGTCCCTGCCGCTGTTATGGTAGCGGGGGTAGGATTCGAACCTACGACCTTTGGGTTATGAGCGGTTTAAGTAGTTATATATTAGAAATAATACACTATAAATTGGGTGGTGTTAAAATATCGGAAACTGATTCGCTGGACTGCGTTTCGCGCCCTGTTTATGGGGGTCCGGCGCGTTTCAACGGGGACGCTAAAGTATTAGTTTCCGATGGAGCAACGCGGAACCATGAAACACCAGCCGGGGGCGGCGCAAAATTGGATTTCACTTTAGTGAAATCGGGTCTGGGTGGGACACCCAGTAAAAGCGGGCAAGCACCCCTAACGATG
>JBHEKP010000213.1:0-24852 GCA_041859375.1 Candidatus Hydrogenedentales bacterium
TTGAGCAGGGTGGAGGCCAGTTTTCAGCATGCGGATAACATTAAATACGGTTCAAGTTTCACGCGTCGCGCCTGTGTGGCGGCGCTCCAGGGAAAGCATGATATTTGCCGCAGGTGGCTGGAAAAGGCTGAGACGGCGGGGGCATTGCCCGAACTGGAAAAACTGGCTGATGAGCCTGATTTGGAATCGGTGAAGGGGGATGCGTGGTTTGAAGAATTGCTGGCGCGGCATGGGCGGGGGCAGGACCGGACGGAGTGTGTGCCTCAAAAAGACCGGGAGAAATAAGAGGCGATCCGTGGTGTGTCTTCTTTAAGCCCCCGATGAGTATTTTGCCTGTGCTCAATCGTTCTTGTTTTTCTGGCGAAACAGAATTAATAGCAAGGAACACAAGGAACACAGCCTCCCATCATATCCTGTTCAACCTGTGCGTCCATGTGAAATTCACCGTTAAAAGCGAACCGGCCCCCCGCGCGTTGGGGCGCGGGAGGCCGGAACGTACTGCTTTCACCTGGGTCAAACCAAAAGGGGCGGTTACTTGAACCACTCCGTGAGCACGAGTTTTGTGAAGGGCATGTCGGTGGCGGTCACGGGCGGGTTGTTTCCGGCGATGGCCACCCATGCGGTCTGCGCCGAGGGGTCGAAGACGAAGGAGTGCAGGGTGGCGTCGCAATAGACCGGGCCGGTGGCGAGAATCTTGACGGCGCCGACGGCGTCAATCTTGCCGGGCTGCGCCTCGACGGCCCTGCTCAGCCATTCGTAGCGCTGCCAGGAGTCCTGCTCCTTCAGCAGGGGGGCCATGAGGGTGAGCTGCTCGGGGGTCTCCACGGTCACACCGATTTTGTCTCCGTAGGCCTTGCTGAGGCGCAGCAACTGGTCCATGCCTACGGGGTGGTTGGTGCGGCGCACGCATTCGGCCATGCCCCAGTGTCCGGTGGCGTCCGTTTCCTTGGGGTCCATGGTGGTGAATTCGGTGCAGTATTTGGCGTCCGTTTCAAGGGCGCGCCCGTCCCGCTTGTTGCCGTCGCCGATGATGAAGTTCCATCCGGTGGTGCGCTTGCACTTTTCAAAGAATTCCACGGACTTGGCGAGGGTGTCGCATTTTTCGAGCATGAGCCGCATTTGCAGGAACAGCGGCAGCCCGTCAAAGGTGGCGTCCGCCGAGGGCAGAGTCATTTCACCGAGGGTGATTCCCCTGGCGTTCATGCCGCTCACGCTGCCCACGCCGCCCGCCCATCCGATCATCATGAAGGGGAATCCGCCCTTGGGCCGCCAGACGAGCACGAGCGCGTCGTCCTGCGCGTCGCCCTTGATGTTCCAGTCCAGGTTGCGCGCGTGGAGCAGGCGTCCGTCGGTGGTCCACCGCCCCCACACGGCGAAGTTGGAGCAGGAGGGCGGCGAATCCGGCGGGAAATGCAGGATTTCCGCCTGGGTCACGCCGAGGCGGATGTCCTCATAGGCGATGTCCTCCACGCCCGCCTTTTTCACCCCCTCCACGATGCCCCTCATCTCCTCGATGATTTCCGGGGGAAAATGCTTTTCCATCCGTTCCGACTGGGTTTTCACATATTCCTGGCTGTAACCGCGCCCCCAGAGGGCCTTCGGCATGTATCCCTCGCGGATGAGGTGGTGAATTTTTTTCGCCAGCAGCCGTCCGTGCTGGAAGCCCATTTCCGCCGGGGTGCCCTCCATCACCAGCACCTGGATCGGCCCCGCCTGGTAGAGTTTGCCCGCGCCTTCCTGGTCGAGGAGGGTGATTTCGGGGGACTCCACCAGTTGCACCTGCCGCGCCCCGAGCACGGGGAGGGTTTCGGCGGGATTGGCGATTTCCGCCACGGCGACGCAGGCGCAGGACAGGAGCAGCGCCAGGGAGAGGGTCAGTTTCACGGAAAGGCAACGCATGGCTGTTTCTCCAGGATTCAGTTTGCGGGAGACACGTCTCCCAAGCGTGATTTTGACCACACGGAAAAGGAGGGGGTTTCAGCCTTCCCGGCGGGGGATGGGGGGCATGGTTTCGGCGTCATAATGGGCAACGACCGTGCTGCCCAGGCCGCCGCGCGGGTTGCAGGCGATTTCCACGGTCATGCTGCGGGGGCGGCACGCGGCGGCCAGATCCTCCAGCATCCTGTTGACCAGGTGCTCGTACCAGATGCCCACATTGCGGTAGGAAAGGAGGTAATACTTCAGCGAGCGCAGTTCCAGGCAGAGATCGCCGGGGATGTAGCTGATGGTCACCTGGGCGAAGTCCGGCAGGCCGGAGAAGGGGCAGACCGAGGTGAATTCGTCGGTGGTGGTGGTGATTTCCATGGCCGCGCCGTGGGGGGTGCCGGCGTAGTCGTAGGGGAAGCATTCCAGGCAGGCGGCGTCCACCGCCTCGGGGCCCGAAAAGGGAAGGGACTTGTCCAGCGCCCTGAACTGTTCCCTGGGGTTTTGCGCGTCCATGCCGTCTCCTTTATTCGCCCCTGTACACACAGCGGTTGTTCGGGGTTTCGTGAAGCGCCACAATTGACGGGGTGATTCCCCGCGAGAGGAGGCCCCCCCAAATCCACGCGCAGATGCGCTCGCAGGTGGCCTGCTCCAGGCCCGGTATTTCGTTCAGGTAATGGTTGTGCAGCCGGGCGTGCAGCTCCGGCAGGGCCGCGGCAAGCGCGTCCTTGTCCGCCGCGCCGATTTCCGCGCGGTAGGTGTGGCCGTGCAGATGGTGGCAGGGATGGCTTGCGGGCAGCTGCGGCAGGGACTGGGCGGCGGCAAAGGAGAATGCGGTGCGCTCGGGCAGGCCCAGTTCCGCGTCGGCGGGCAGGGGCGTTGGCGCGAATTCACCGTCCCCCAGCACGGTGACACGCACCCCCTCGAACCATTCGGGCCAGGGGCGCAGCCGGTCCGCCACCCATGCGGAAACGCCCGCCGGGGTGGTGTCGGCGAGTCCGGGCACGTCGTCCAGGCAGCGGTGGTCCAGTTGCAGGCGCACGGGCTCGAAGAGGTTCTTGATGTCCCCGTAGTCCGCCACCCATCCCATCGCGGGGTCCACCTCGCCGCCCGCAAACAGGTCCACCCGGTAACTGTATCCGGTGAGCCGCCCGTCCACGCGGCGGGCCGCCTCGAAGTAGATGGTCTTGATGATGTGGGCTTTCACGGAAAATCACACTCCACGCCGGTCGGGCGGCCAGATAATCTTATGGAGGGGAAGCTGCATCCGCGCGGGCAGCGCGTCCCCAAGCATCCATGCCGCCAGCTCCTCAAGGTTGAGCCGTCCCCACACCGGGGACAGCAGCACGGCGGCGCAGCGCTTTTCAAGAGTATAACGGCGGATGACGCCCCGGCTCCATTCGTAGTCGTTCCGGTCCGCGATGACAAACTTCACCTCGTCCCGTTTCGGATCGAGAAATTCCAGGTTGGGCCAGTGGTTGCGGTGGCTCATGCCGCTGCCGGGGCATTTCAGGTCCATGATGCGGACCACCTCCGGCGGCAGGGTGTCTATGGGCAGGGAACCGCCCGTTTCGATGAGCACGCGAAACCCCGCGCCCACCAGCGCCCGGGCCAGATCAACGCATCCGGGCTGGGCCAGGGGCTCCCCGCCGGTGATCTCCACCAGCGGGCAGTTGTGGCCGCGCACCTCGTCCACCAGGCTCTCAACGGTCCGCCGCGCGCCGCCCCTGAAACTGTACGGGGTGTCGCACCAGGAGCAGCGCAGGTTGCACCGGGCGAGCCGGATGAACGAGCAGGGAAGCCCCGCGCGGGTGGACTCACCCTGGATGCTGTGGAAAACCTCTGTCACCAGCAGTGCGTTGCCGTGCATGATGCGGTCCGCTCCATCGCGCCGGGCGGTGTTCGCGCGGGGCGCTACAAACCGGCCTGCATGGCCTGGGATTCGCTGTCAATGCGCGGTGCGTCGCCCCATTCAGCGCCCCGCTCGCGCCAGAACTGCATCGCGCTCGTGGCCTGCGGCGTGGGGCTGCGCAGGTCCACCACCGTGGGGGACACGAAGATGAGCAGGCTGCGCACCTCCGCGTCGGACTTGCGGCTGCGGAAGGGGATGCCCAGCAGGGGCAGCCGCCCGACCACCGGCACGCGCCGTTCGGTGTTGCGCACCACCCGGCTGGTGAGGCCGCCGATGACCAGCGTGGTGCTGTCGGGGACGAACACGGAGCCGGTCTGCGACCGGGTGGAGAACACGGGGAGGTCAACGCCGCGCAGGTTCTCGATGCGGTTCACGTCCGACACCTCCAACTGCTCCAGCACCAGGTTGACCATGTTGTTGGGCAGGATGCTCGGCGTGAATGCCAGGTTCACGCCCACGTCGCGCCAGATGACCTGGAGCTGGGGCGGATAGGGCGGGGTGACCTTGGCGTCCTGGTAGGGCACCTGGCCGCCCGCCTTGATGATGGCCTTCTGGGCGTTCGCCACAAGCAGTTCCGGCTTGGAGATGAGATCCGCGTCGGACTGGCGCTCAACCGCCCGGAGGATGCCGTCTATGGTGCCGTAGCCGGAGTTGATGATGCTGAAGGAAAGGCCCGCGCCGGCGTAGTCCTGGTGGCCGTTGTTCAGGTTGTTGTCCAAATCCGGCCGCAGGGGGGGGGCAAACTTGGTCTGGTCCGGGTAGGGCAGGCTTACCGTTCCATACTGGCTGTTGTCGAGCAGGTTCACGTTTGTCTGCTGCACGGAGCCGTTCTGCTCCTCGCCGCGCACAAACCGGGTGTATTTGAGGCTGGAGCCAATCTGGCGCAGTCCTCGCTCGTTGGTTTCGCTGATCCACACCTTCACCTGCACCTGCCGGATGTCCTCCAGCGGGGGCGGGGGCGGCGGGGGGGGCGGGGCGGCGGCAGCCGCAGGATCGGGCGCGGGCGCAGCCGCCGCCGGGTCGGGCGCGGGTGCCGGAGCTGGAGCCGGAGCCGGAGCGGGGGCGGCGGCAGCCGCAGGATCCTGGGACCATGCGGGCGCGCAGGGCAGCAACAACAGCATTGCCGTCACCGCCAGCAGGGCGGAGAGTGTGCAAAGCGCGGGATGTTTCATTTTGAGGATCCTCCCAGGCTGCCCGAGATGTTTTCCTGGGACTTGTCGGAGAGGGAGCCCGCCACACCCTGCGACATGCCGCTGAGGTTCTCAAGAACCCCGGTGATCACGTCCGTGGGGGATTTCGGTTTCTCCTCCTTTTTGGCCTCCCCTTCGGCGGCGGCATCGCCCCCCTCCTCCTCTTCCATGAAGCCGAACTCGTCGGCGACGGTGTAGGATTTCCGCCAGAGATCGGCCTTCACCATGAACACCAGTTCGCGGCGCGACTGGAGCTCGTCGTTGTTGCCCAGGCCCGCGGCGAGGGGGATTTCCGGATTGCTGACGGAGGGGAGCACCCGGCCGGCGAGATTATTGACGATGCCCTCCCCCTGGGTGAGCCAGGGCAGGGAGGCCAGGTTTTTTGATTTTGTGTTCCTGAACAGGCCGCCAAGAACCAGGACCTGGCCGTTGCGCACCCAGACGGTGGTGTCCACGCTGCGGGACACAAACTCCGGCACGCTGATGGCGGTGGACACTTTCGACAGGTTGCTGGTGGAGCCGGTGGCCTCGTCAAGCGCCACGGTGATTCGCTGGCCCTCCTCGTTGATTTCGGCGGTGAGCTTGAGCTGGACGAAAATGTCCTCGGTGGTCAGGGGGTTCTGGTCGTCGTCCACCACCTTGAGGGCGCTCACCGTCAGGGTCACGCCCGTGGGCCTGAATGCCGTGGTCTGCACCGCGCTGGCGCCGATGACGATGGTGTTTTCGTAGGGAACCTCCTGCGTGGTCTTGATCACCGCCGGAACGGTTGTGGGCACGGGGACCAGCACCTTCGGCTGGGAGAGGATGAAGGCCTTGTTCTGGTCCACAAGCGCCTGGAGTATCACCTCAAAATCACCGTACTGGTTGGAGATTTTGTCCAGGAGAACCGTCAGGCCGGTCTGGGTCGCGTTCGGGAAGGTCAGGGCGGCGGAGGTGATGTTTCCGTTGCCGCTCGAAACCCGCCCGTAGGGGCGCGGCTCGTTGCGCTGCTTGAAATAGGCGCTGAGCCCCGTCTCAAGCTCCTTGGACGTCTGGAACTCGATGATTTTTACGGAGACATTCACCTGCGGCGTGTCCTGGGCCCGCCCGGTTCCGGGCAGCACCCAGAGGGCGGCGCACAGGAGCCCCGCGGTTATTGCTGTTCGTCTGGTCATGTTGTTGTTTTATCCGTGTTTATCGGCGGAACGTTCCCACACACTCATGCTTTCGGACATTGTTGATGTCGTCAAACTGGGTGAAATGGACGTTGAAGGCGCGGACCTCGCCGGGCTTCAGCGTTCCAAGGGCCACTGTCTGCGTGTCGTAAACCATCTGCCCGAAACCGTAAATGGTCACGGTGATTCGCACGTCCTCCAGCGTCTTTTCACCCCGGTTCACCGCCTGGCCGGTGACGTTGTAGTACCGTTCGCGGGCCGAGGCGGACCAGTTTTCAAAACGGCCGCTGCGGAAGGAGGAAATGTTGAAGATTTGCAGGGGTTCCTGCTCGTAATACCGCCGCTCGGTTTCCCTGGGCGACAGGGTCACGATGGTGCCGTCCGCCTCGCGGCTCACCCGGGTGCGCACCACCGTGTCGTTCATCAGGTCCGGCCACCGCCCAAGCAACTCCCGGTAAACGGCGCCCGACTCGTCGTATCGGCCCAGGTTCCAGTAAATGTTCGCCAGATCCAGCCAGAGCGCCATGTTGTCCGGCGCGGCGGCGATTTGCGCGCGCAACGCCTCAATCTTCTGCTCCTCGGCGCTGTCCGCCTCTTTCGAGCCGTCGGTGGCGGTTATCTTGCCGAGGTATTCCCGGCTCTTGTCGGCCTGCTCGCCTTCGGGCACCAGGCTGATGTACTCCTCAAAAATGCGCTTCGCGTCGTTGTAGCCGCCCACATGATAATAAGACAGGGCCAGCAGGTAGCGGGCCTCAATGCCCGCCTTGTCCCCGGGATACTGGTTCACGAGCTGCTGCAACCGGGGAATCACCAGGGAATACTGCCCCCCCTTGATCATCCTCCGCGCCGTGTCCAGATCTTTGGACGCCGCATAGCCGTTCAACGCATGGGTTTCGGAAATGGGGCCCTGGCCCATGGGGGAGGAATAGCCCGGCCCCCCGGCGCCAACGGAGGCGCACCCCCCCTGAAACAGGGAAACCGTCCCCAAAAGCGCCAAACACAGGATTTTTTCTGCCTTAGACACGGTTGCTGTTCCTCGGGGCAAAATCGTTTAAGGACAACTGATTAGCCGGATTTTCCTTTTTGCAGCCGTTCCAGCACGGCGGCGGTGATGTCCACGGGGGCGGCCTTGATGTTCAGGCTCTCCAAATACCCCTTGGCGACCACAAGGTCGTACTCGCTGTTTTTTCCCACCTCGGCGATGACCTTCACCGCCTTTTCGCTCGCCTGACTGATCAACAGCCAGTACTTGGCGGTGCCAGCCTCGATTTTGTTCTGCTTGATTGATTTGTATTCCTCGGTGGCCATGATGATGGCCTTGTAGTCAACCGAGGCGGGTTTTTCGAATTTTGCGGGGTTTCCCCAGAAAATTTTCTGTTCGTCCACGGACTCCGCCGGTATGGTGAAGGATTCTGCCACAGCAGTCACCGCCAGCGCAATACAACAGAAAGCCAACAGTCTGCGACCGTTATTTCCCGGGCGGGCACTCATAATTTGCCGCTTTTTTCGGATGCGGCCAATATTCTCGGATGGGCGCAGGGCATGGATAACGACCTTTTTGACGGGTCCGCGCCATACCGGCGTGCCGGCCGGCGCGTCATGCTCGTCCAGTCCGGAAGCGGATGCCGTGTTTTTAAACGGCGAACTCTTCCTAAGCCTTTGCAATAAAAAGGGTAACTCACTTTTCTTGCGGTCACCGCGCACGATGACTCTTTTATGTTATACCGCGGCGGAAAAAAAGGTTTCCGGCGTGTTGCCACTATTTATGGACCATGCCACCCAATCCATGGTTGCTGCCGGGGTCCGCCCATACCGCATATTGGGGCGGTCCGGGCCGCCCTGGAGGGAGGTGTCGCCCGTGCGTGTCCATTGAACCGTTCTAATCACTGTCTATACAATGACCCGGCACGGATGCAACAGGCGGTCTTCTGTTTCCGCGAAAGGAACCATTAAAAATGCGTCGAGTTCAGACCGGTTGGACCGGAGGCTTCGTCTTTTCCGCGGCGGTGTTGTTTTCAGGGGTGCTTTTTCAGGGGATCGCCGCAGGCGCGGCGTATGAATCGCTCTGGGCCCGGCCCCTCAGCACAACAACCGCGGAGCGTGTGGCCGTCACGCCTGTCGTGGCGGAGTCGTACGCCGTTGACAAGCCCGTGTCCCTCACCTTTGAAATATCGGCAAAAATGCGTTTTGAAAGCGCGGTGGCCGTGCTGATGGTGACCGACGCCGCGGGCAGCGTCCTGCACCAGGGTGACGTGGTGATGGATCTTGAGCAGGGGGCCAACCAGGCCGTGTTTTCCTGGGACGCCTCCCCCCTGGCACCCGGCCGGTACCGGGCGGAATTCGCCCTTGCCTACACGGATGATTTGCCGCCCGTGAAAAGCCTGCTGGCGCTGCGCCGGGTCGGTTCGGATGATTTTACCCAAAAACTTGGGGAATACGGGGCGCGCTTGGCGGTGCTGGAGCCGCTTTGTCCGCCGGATGCGGGCAATGGGGGCGACCAGTCGCGGATGCGCGTGAGGATGAATATTGCGGCGGATGCGCTGGTCCGGGCGCGGGAACTGATGGCCGCCGAAAAATGGATTGACGCCGGGGCGCAGGTGGATTACCTGGAGACGGCCATCCCCTCCATGGAGGCCGATTTCACTTTCCAGGGGGCTCGCCCCGAAGTGTTTGAGGCCGTCAACGGCGCCGGGGGCGGCCTTTCACTCAATGGCCCCAGTCTTGCCTCCCCGGGCGGCCCCGTGTTTCTTGTGGGCGGCGCGGTTGACGGCGCCACCACGGGGGAGCGGGCCGGGGCCATCGCGCGCATGGCCCGCCATGGGATGCGTTTTGCGGTGCTGCATCTGGCGGATGTTCCAGAAATCGCCTCCGCACCCTTTGACGCGGGTGTTGTGGGCGGCGCGCTGACGCCCCTGCTGGAGGCGGCGGAGAAAAACGGCGTTTATCTCTTTGTCCAGGTGTCCCAGGCCGCGCTGGCGGCGGCGGTCTCGGACAAGTCTCCGGACGTGCTTGCGCCGGGATTCCCGAATCTGGCGTCCCCCGCCCTTGCCGCCGCCCTGGTGGAGCACGTCCGGGTGGTGGGCGGCGTTTTGGCGGGGCACAAGCACGCCGCGGCGCTGAGCCTGGCGGACCGTCCGCAGTTCAAGTATGACAACGAGGAGGTGCGCGCCGGGTTTGTTGAAACAGTTCGGAGCCGGTATCCCGACCGTCAGGAGCTGAACAGGGCCTGGCGGGCGCACCTCGCGGCGTTTGACGAGATTACCATCTGGGGTGATCATCCGGAGCACAGTTACCAGAACCGCCGCGCCTACCAGTTTGAGTGGCAGTCGTTCCACCGCGGGCTGATTGCCAAACAAATGGAACTGCTCGGCGAACGGCTGGGGGGCGGGGGCGTTCCGCTCGGCATCACCTTTGCAGACAACATGTTCGCCGAGAATGAAACCCGCCATGGTTCGGATCGCGGGCAGTTGCCGGCCTTCCTTTCCTTCAACGCGCTCGGTTCATCCGTCACGTCCTCCGCGAAGCCCTACGCGGTGGATTACCCCCGCACCACCGCGCCCTATGTGATGATGGCGTCGCTGGTTCCCGACCGGCCCCTCCTGAACCTGTGCGCGGACATCAAGCCGGGGCCGGAAACGCCGCCGGAAATGATGTATCCCCTCATCCGCACCGTGCTGCTTGAGGCGATGCTTTCCGGGGCCGCCGGACTGGCCCTGGCCCCGGATTCGGCGCTTTGGTCCGTCCCGCAGGCGGCCGAGGCGCTTGCGGTGACCGCGTTGGACGCGCGCCGCCTTGCCCCTGTTTTTGAGGCGTTCCGGACGGCCCCGGCGGATGTGCTGGTCTTTTTCAGCGACGCCTCAAAAATCATGGACAACGGGGTTCCCCACCTTCTTTCCGCCTGGTACGCCTACGAGGGCAGCTCCTTCTGCGGCTACAACGTGCGGTTTGTGTCGGAGGGGCAGATTGTCAACGGCGCGCTGGACGCGGCGCGCGTTCTGGTGATGCCCGAGACGCCGGCCTGCACGGATGCCGCGTTTAACAAGCTCTCGGAATACGTGGAAAAGGGCGGGGCGGTGGCCCGCGTGGGCACGCCAATTCCCTACAATGAACGGGGCCACTCCCGGACGGATGTCATCCGCAACACGGCAAACACCGTGCTGGTGCGCGGCATGAACATGCCCACGGAATACCTCCATGCCATGGATGCGGTGATTTTCCAGGGGGTGCTGCCCAGGATCCCGCGCCCGGTCAACGGCAGCGGATATCCGGTCGAGGGGATCAAATCCCGCTTTGTGGAATGCGACGGGGTGAGTTACCTCTATTTGTCCAACCTGCGGCCCGATGCGGTTTTGTGCCATTTGGACGGCCCCCTCCAGTCCGGCAGGGATCTTCTGGAGGGAAGGGATGTGGTGTTTCCCCGGATGCTTGCGCCGCTGGAAGTCATGCTGGTCCGCATGGATGCGGTGGAAAAAACGGTTGAATTGCAGTAAGCCTGCCGCCCCTGTTTTCCAGGATGGGGCAAGGTTTAGGGCGAAAAAGGGGTGAGTGCGGCCTGTTTTTGGCACATAATGATAATAATACGCATTATGTTTGCGAATGAAGGGGAGATTTTCATTTTTTAATGGAAGATTGTTGACACCGGACGGGGAAACTGGCATTATGCTAGGGACATATTGTGTCAAGAATCTTGGAGTGCGCCGATTGGCACAAACAGGGCAAGATACACCAACCGCACGGGGATGGGTTGAAGGAGTCCTACGAATGCATCGTGTCTGGACGCTTATTGGAATCACAACACTTCTGGCGCTTTCAACGTTGGTCTCCGGCTGCCCAAAGCCTGACAATGTGGGGGTGGCGCTGATAATTTCCCCCGATTACCTTGATTTTGGCTCGGGCAAATCGTTGATGAACGTCCGGGTGAACGGCAATTTCACCACCACGCCCTCCGAGCCGCTGGTGGTGACCAGCAACGCGGCATGGGTGGTGCCGGAAGCGTGCGCCAACCCCTCGGACGACTGCAAGCCGGGCGGCATATTCCGGTCGGAGAACGTGCCCGTCCGCATCCGCCGGGAAATGCTTTCCGCGGGCCTCAACCGCGCCAAATTGTACTTTACCATGGGGCCGTCCTCGCGGAAGGAAGTCGAGGTGGTCGCCGAGGATCTGCTGCAGGTTGACTTTACCGCCGACGAGCGCGCCGTGGGCGTTGGCAAGCCGGTGCAGTTCCGGGACGCGAGCGTGTACAGCGCGCCGCAGGGCGCCGAGGTCACCTGGCTGTGGCGTTTTGGCGACGGCACCCTGAGCACCGAGCAGAACCCCACCCACCTCTACCTCCAGACGGGAAGCTACACGGTTTCCCTCACGCTGAGCGTGGACGGTGTTGAGGAGGTGGTTTCGCGCGAGGCCTTTGTCAATGTCGGGAGCCCCGAAATAACCGCCGATTTCACCGCGGACAACACGAACGTGCAGATTAACCAGGTGGTGGCGTTCACGGATCTTTCCACGTCTGAGAACATGGCCATCACCATGTGGACATGGGATTTCGGCGACGGCTTCCAGAGTTCGGAGCGCAACCCCTACCACCAGTACAACCGGGTGGGCGTGTACAACGTCAGCCTCACGGTGGGCACGCAGTACGGCACCACCACCGTTTCCAAGCCTTATTACATTAATGTGCGGCAGAAACTGGGGCCGGACGCGCGGTTCACCGCCTCGGCCTCCAAAGTGTTTGTCAACACGCCGGTGCGCTTTTTGGACACCTCCGACCCCGGCACGGCCACCATCACCAACTGGGTGTGGGAGTTCGGCGACGGGGTGACCATCTCGGAGCAGAACCCCGTCCACACGTACACCGCCGCGGGTGTTTACACGGTCAAGCTGACGGTGTACACCTCCGAGGGCGTGGACAGCGAGAGCCTGGACATCGAGGTGCTGTACAAGGCGCCCACCGCCGAGTTTGACGCGGTGCCCGTGAGCCCGTCCGTGGGCGAGCAGGTCCAGTTTAACGACCGCTCCACCCCGGGTTCTGCGCAGATCACCGAGTGGCTGTGGAATTTCGGCGACGGCGACACCAGCCGCCTCCAGAACCCGCGCCACATTTACAACCGGGCCGGGTCCTACACGGTGTCCCTGACGGTGACCACCTTTGATCCGTCCAACAACACCGACACCATTGAAAAGCAGGACTACATCCTGGTGGTGAAGCCGCCCGTGCCCGACTTTGAATGGACGCCGCGCCTCGCCCTTGCCGGGCAGCGCCTCCAGTTCAACGGCCTGCTTTCGGAGGCGGGTTCCGAGCCCATCACGGCCTATGCGTGGGACTTCGACGGGAACCCCGACACGGTCAACGACGTCCGCACCGGCCCCACCCCCACCTACACATTCACCGCGCCCGGCACCTACACGGTGCTGCTGAAGGTTTCCACGCCGAGCAGGACCAAGTCGGTGACGAAAAACGTGGTGGTTGATCTGGCGCCCGTGGCCGAGTTCTCCGCCACGCCGCAGACGGGCATCACGCTGGATGACATCCAGTTCACCGCCGGCGCGCAGAACCCCGCCGCGGACCCGGTTCTCCGCTACCTGTGGAATTTCGGGGACGGCACCACCAGTTCCGCGCAGAATCCGACCCACCGCTACGCCGCGGAGGGCACCTACAAGGTGCGCCTCACGCTGTATTTCCGGCATTCGGCCTCCCTGCCCGCGGACGCGGACCTTTCGGTGTTCAAGGAGAAGACGGGCTTCATCAGCATCACCGCGCCGGTGCCGCCCGTTGTCGAGTTTGAGGCGCAGGACTCCTGCGCCTACACGGACGTGCCGGTGGTGTTCAACATCACCAAGAACATCAGCCCGACCCGTCCGATCATCAAATACGAGTGGGATTTCGGCGACGGCACGGTCCTTGAGCAGACGGAGCCCGTGTCGGTGGAGCATGAATACGCGGCGGTCGGCGCCTACGAAGTCAGCCTCACCGTCACCGCGGAGGATCTGGAGCCCGGTGTCGGGGTGCGCACCTACATCCTTCCGGAGCCCATCAGCGTGGGCGAGGGCACCCCGCTTGACGAGTACGTGCACACGGACGACGGATTCTACTCCTTCAACCTCGCCAACCAGTTCCCGGTCCGCATCGAGGGTGTGACCGTGGGCACCGCCTACGTCCTGCAGATGACCTCGCAGCAGTGGCGCAGCTCCGCGGACGTGTACACCGGTGACGGCGTGCGCCGCGACCTCTGGACGCACAACATCACGGTGGTCGATCCCAAGGAGCGCGTCAGCAACACGGCGATGCTCTTCATCGACGGCGGCAGCCGCACCAACAGCGTGCCCACCACGGTGGACGAGTACATCACCACGCTGGCGGTGATTTCGGGCACGCCCATCGCCCTGGTGAAAAACATCCCGAGCCAGCCGATTGTGTTCACCGACGAGGTGGTCCAGTCGGCCACGGAAAAATCCACCATACTGCGAAACCGCACGGAGGACGCGATCATCGCCTACTCCTACGACAAGTTCATGGACTCCTTCGCGGAGGGCAGCCCCGACTACACGTGGCCGCTGCTCTTCCCCATGGCCAAGGCCGCGGTGAAGGCCATGGACACGGTGGAGACGCTGATGAAGGAGAGCGTGTACGGCGTGAACCGGCCCGTGTCCGACTTCGTCGTGGCGGGCGCGTCCAAGCGCGGCTGGACCACCTGGCTCACCGGCGCCACGGACTGCCGCGTCAAGGCCATCGCCCCGATAGTGATTGACGTGCTCAACATGGACGAGCAGATGCTGCACCACCGCAGCGCCTACGGCTACTGGGCCCCCTCCATCTACGACTACGCGCAGGAGCGCGTTTTTGACAAGCTCCTGCCCGAAAGCGCGGGCGGCGCGCTCGAGCCGGAGGCCCTGGCGCTGCTTGATCTGGTTGACCCCTACGAGTACGTCCTCAAGGGCCGGTACGACAACATGCCCAAGTTCATGATGAACGGATCGGGCGACCAGTTCTTCCTGCCCGACTCGTCCCAGTGGTACTTCGACGGCCTTGAGGGCGAGAAGTACCTCAACTACATCCCGAACGCGGGCCACGGCCTCGTGAACGACGAGGAGGGCATCGACCCGACGGACTCCGAAAACCCGGCGGGCAACCTGCTCGGCTGGTACATGGCGGTGACGCAGAACAAGACGCGGCCCCCCTTCACGTGGTCCTTCGACGCCGACGGCTCCATCCGGGTCGAGGTGGACTCGGTGCGCAAGCCGAAGCTGGTGAAAATGTGGTACGCCACCTCCACGAACAACCGCGACTTCCGCGTCGAGTCCGGCACCACCTGGACGCCCCAGGTGCTGCTGCCCCAGAACGCGGCGCAGACGCTGTATGTCGGCAAGCCGGCGGACATTCCCGCCGGGAAGTGGACCGGGTTCTTCGTGCAGCTGTTCTACGCCAACACGGCGCGGCTGCCGGGGATCGTGCAGAACAGCGGACTGGACATCACCGTGCCCGACCTGGTGTTCACCACCGGCGTGAAGGTGCTCCCGCAGGAGAGTGACGGAAGCAACCTCTACCCCGAATTCACCGGCTACATCGCCAACGACGAGCGTCCCGACGTGGTGAACTTCGCCTCCGGCAAGACGCCGGTGGTGGTGCTCTACGGCAAGCCCTATGAGATGGGCTTTGACCTGGGCACGCTGCTGGCCGCGGACATCCAGGAGTTCATCCCCAACTACGTTGAAAACTACAAGGCCGTCGCGTCCGTGACGGACGGCGACCTTGACGCCGACTGGGCGAACGCGGTCGCCGCACTGGCGGCCGCGCCGGGTGACACCGCCGCGGAGGCCTCGGTGAAGGAGGGTGCGCTCAAGGCGCTCCAGGAGCTTGAAGGCATCGCCGCGGGTTCGGGTGTGAGCCTGACCCTGCTGCAGCGCGCCCAGGCCGTGGCCATGCGCGACGCGAACGAGGTCACCACCTCGGGCGGCGCGGGGCTGGCCGCCTGGCGCAACCGCACGCTTGGCGGGGTCACCCTGCACGGCGCGACCAACAACGGCCCCGACTTCGCCACGCGCAAGTGGGGCGCGGGTCCCGCGGAAATGCGGCCCCACGACTACGACTGCGTGGTCGTGTGCATCCCCGAACGGGGCGTGCCCCACGCGCTGTTCACCATGGCGGGGCTTGTGGTCGGCAGGACGGGCGTGAACCTTGGCGGGATATCCTTCAGCGAGGTGCGCAACGCCTCCTCCTCCGCCGCGGACGACACCCTGGCCAGCGCCCTGCTGGTGGGCCGCGGGGTGCTCTACAACTCGCTGAGCCTGACCGAGGCGGTGGACATGGCAACGGCCCTGAGGCCGCAGCGCGGCTTCAACTATGTGATTGCCGACGGCCGCAACCAGTTGCGCGGCGCCCAGATTACCATAGCGCCCACGGGGTCAGTGCAGGTTGACTACAACCGTTCCGGCGACTTTGACACGGCGAACCCGATGCTGCCGGGCATGGTTTACCGCGCGGGCAGCTCGTCGCAGCTCACCGCGCTCAGAAGCGCCATTCTTCCCTTCTTCGGCGCGCTGAACGAGGCCGCGTTCCAGAACGTGGTCGCCGATCCGGCGCCGGTCGCGGAGGGACGCAATGTGCTGAACGCGGTGTTCAACGCCACAGGCGACTACAGCCTGCGGCTGCTGTTCTCCTTCGCCGAGGGCAATGTGGATGCCGCGGCCTCACCCACCTACGGGTTTGACCTCCAGCTTCTGCTGCCATAAGAGACTGACAGCGGCCGGGTCCGCGCTTGTGCGCGGGTCCGGCCGTTTTTTTTTACATCCGTTCGGCCGTTTTCCGGCATGCTCAGTCTGTTTTGACGCGCAGGGAACCGCCGCTTTCGCTGATTGCAAGAAAGACGGGCCGGGAGGGGCTTTTGTTGGGCGCGTGCAGGGCCATGCGCCGCACCCCGTCGAAACCGGTGAAGATCATGGCATGCCCCCCATCGGCCTCAAAGACGGGTGCGGGTTCCTGCCTCCATGGGCCCCCAAGTTTTCCGGACAGGCTGCGCGCCAGCCCCGTCTTGTATTTGCCGTCGTGGCCGAAACTGGACCAGAGCATGAGCAGTGTTCCGTCGGCGGTCCGGTGGAGAAAGGGGCCGTCCGTGACCTTGTCCTTTCTGTCGCGCACCCAGGGCGCCTCAGAGGCGCGGAACAGGAGCACCGGAGGCCCGTCCGCCTTCGACAAGTCACGGGCCAGCGGGAGTGCCTGGATTTCCCCGTCCTCCACCTGCACCCACTCATGGCAGAAGACCATCCAGGGTTTTCCCTCCCCGTCAACAAAGAGGGTGCCGTCAAGGCAGAGCCAGCCGGCGGGGGTTTGCGCCGCCGTTCCCAGCGGAATGAAGGGGCCTCGGGGCGAGTCGGCCACGGCAATCTGGGTGCCCCGGTTCTGTTTTTCCGTGTTTGAATAGCTGGCAAACAGGTAATATCTGCCCTCCCACACATGCACCTCGGGGGCCCAAAACTGCCGGTCCGCCCAAAAATGCTCCGGCGGGGTGAAAACGGGGATCGGTCCCGTCCAGGTTTCCAGGTCTGCACTCGTGTAACAGAGGAAGGATTTCGCGCCGCGCGCGGGATTGGTGCCGTACATGTAATAAAGGCCCTCGTCCTTGACGGGCAGGACAAAGGGATCCCTTATGGCGATTTGCGCGCGGTGCACGGATGCGGCAGGCGCGGCAGGCGCGGGGCTGGTTTCAGGTGCGGCGCACAGGGCCGCGCAGACAAGGCACATCAGCATCATGGGTTCGCTCCTTCGCCCGCCCGTTTTTTCAGGGGGCGCCCATACTTTATACTCAGGGCGGCGGGAAATGAAACGGACCGGACGGCACGGAGACAGCGGACATGGCGGCGGAACCACAGGCGGGCCTGCGTGATTTCAGGCGGAGCGCGCGGATTGTGCGGATGGACTTGTTTCCGCTGCGCTATCCCACCGTGATGCCCTTCAAATTCTGCGGGGCCCCCTTTCCGGGCGGCGCGGGGCGTCCCGCCGTGTTTGTGCGGCTGGAAACGGACACGGGCCATGTCGGCTGGGGACAGAGTGTGCCGGTGCCGCGCTGGGGCGGCGAACCCCTTGAGAGCGCGGTGAAAACCCTCGACCTTTACCTGAGGCCCGTGGTGATCGGCGGAAACCCCTTTGACATTGAGGAAATCCACCGGGCCATGGACGCGGAACTGGTGGACGCAGCGGGCACCGCCCTGGCCATCACCAAGGCGGGGGTCGATCTGGCGCTGCACGATCTCGCGGGGCGCATCGCCGGGCGCAACGTGGCGGAGATGTGGGGGCGTCCGGCGGGCATGCCCGTGGAGTTGAGCTGGACCGTCACCCCCGCCGGGCTGGGGGACGCCCAGTCATGGATTGATCAGGGCAGGGCGGCGGGGTACCGCCATTTCAACATCAAGGTTTCCCCCGATCCGGAACGCGACGCGGAACTGGCCCGCATCACGCGGCGCGGGGCGCCGGACGGTTTTCTTTGGGCGGACGCGAACCGGGGCTACGACGAGGCGGCGGCGCTGCGCGCCGTGGCGCTGCTGGCAGAGGCGGGGGTGGAGGTGCTGGAGCAGCCCCTCCCGCCGCACTGCATCCGCGGCTACCAGAGGATACGGCGCGGGAGCCCCATCCCCATCGTGATGGACGAGGGGGTGGTTTCGGAGGGGCAGCTTGAGGAGTACCTGCGCCTGGGCTGCTGCGACGGGGCCGCCATGAAGCCGGCCCGCTGCGGCGGTCTGCACGGCGCGCGCCTTCAGGTGGGGCTGCTGCAGCGGGAGGGCAAATGGTTTTTGGGCAGCGGCCTGAGCGATCCCGACGTGTCGCTGGCCGCCTCCCTGATCCTGTACGGCGCGCACGGGCTGAAGCATCCCGCCGCGCTCAACGGGCCCCAGTTTTTGGGTGTGTCGTTTTTGAAGGAGCCGCTTGTCCCCGAAGGCGGCGTGCTCCGGGCGCCCGCCGGGCCGGGGTTGGGCGTGGAGGTGGACGAGGCCGCTTTGCGGGAATTTTGCGGGGAAGCCCGTTTTTTATAAAATGACGGCCAACCAACACGGAAGGAGTTCGCCCCATGACCATCGCCGGATTTGCCGCACTCGCCCTCGCCGCCGCCGGGGCTTTTGAATTTCAGGATGACGGCGGGGTGCTGAAGGTGCTCGAGGACGCGAAGCCGGTGCTGGCCTTTCATTACGCCATGGTCACGCCGCCCGAGGGCGTGCCGGAATCCTTCCACCGCTCGTGTTACATACACCCGCTTTGGGGGCTGGACGGGGAGGTGCTGACGGAGGACTTTCCCAAGGACCATTACCACCACCGGGGGGTGTTTTGGGCGTGGCCCCACAGCACCGCCGACGGCAGAAAGATGGATGTGTGGACCCTGGAGGGGGCGCGGCAGGTATTTCAAAAGTGGACCAAAAAAGAGGCGGCCGCCGACCGTGCCGTGCTGGCCTTTGAGGACTGGTGGGTTTTTGACGACGCCCCGGACAAGCCGGTAATCAGGGAAACGGTGGAAATCACCATTTTCCCGGCGGAAAAACGGCACCGTGCCATTGATTTTGTCATCACCGGGGAGAATGTGTCCGGTGCGGAGTTTGTGCTCCGGGGCTCCGAGGACAAGAGCAAGGGCTACGGGGGGCTGTGTTTCAGGCCGGATTCCACCCGCAAGCCGATGAACTTCACCGCCGCCGACGGGGATGTCAAGCAGGATGTGCTTGAACTGGCCACCCCCTGGGCGGATGTGTCCTTTGCCACCAAGCCCGGCGGCAAAAAACTGTCCGGTGTGGCGATTTTTCAGCGGGGCGACTTCCCCGGATACCCCCATCCCGGCTGGATTCTCCGCAATTACGGGTTTCTCGGACAGTCCTGGCCGCACACCGTCGGCCACACGCTCGCGCCGGGGGCGGCCTTTACACTGCCGTACCGGATGATTGTGCATTCCGGAAACGCGAAAAAGGCGGATGTGGCGGGGCTGTTTGACGCATACAGCCGGGGAGGCTCCCCGAAAAAATAGGCGGCGGCCTGAATTTGCGGCGGGGTTGGGTTCCGGCTAAGATGGATTCCGTCAGAAAGGGTGTCTGTTCACAACCAAGGGCGGCAACACACAGGAGATCAGGCATGAGCGACAAGGATTTCACACTGGCATTGGGGGTTCCGGCAATTTGGTTCGGGGGGCTTCTCACCTGGATACTGTACACAATCGCCTCACCCGTGTTGTTTTTTGTGGCCCTGTTCAGACCGGAGGGGGTGGATGACATTATTGCCCTCTTCGACTGACAGCGGCGGTTCAAGCCCCCCAATGGACAACAAGCCACCCCGCGACAATGCAGCAGGCGCGGGGTGGTTTTACCGTTTTTTGGCCCTGTCGGCCCTCTTTGGTCTTTCCCCCCTCTTTTGGGGATATGCAAGGCGGCATCCCAACGCCTGGCTGACCGTGCGGATGCGCCAGGGGAATGTGGTTCACCTTCTTTTTCTTACCCTGCTTACCCTGTTTGCTGTTGGGGTGGTGGTGCTTTCCTGGGTGATGGTGCGGCACAGGGATTTTTACGACGCAATCCAGCAGGAGGCGCTTTTTCTCAGCATATTCCGAAAAGCACTCATTGTTTTTGTTGTTTTATATTGTTACGAGGCCTTATTGATTGTTATTGGTTCAAGCAGTAAGATTCCCTGGGTGGGCCGGTTGGGAAGGTTTTCAGGAGTTAGCCATCTCGCAAACGTCGGCTTAATCTCTGTATTTATTTTTATTGGGTGCTTTATGTTTTTGGGGTGGCGTGGGGAAAACTTGGCGGCAGGGACCGATTCGGCCAAGGCGTATTTTCTCTATGAGGATGTGGAAGGGCGTTTTCCAAGAGCCCTCTTTGCCTTTGGCTATTATCCCTCCCTTTCGGCTGCGGCAAAGAAATGGGGGCGGGATGAGGTTGCATTACTGCCAATAAGTGATATAAACATAAAAAAGTCACTAAATAACGGCGAATATGTTTTTGTTGGTTCTCATGGCACAGAGGAGGGGATTTTGCTGAAGTCAGGTTTTATCACCCCAGACGAGATCAAGGCCATGGGGGACCATCCCCGGGTGCGTTTTGTCTATCTGGCGGGGTGCGACAGCGGCGCGCAGCGCAGGCAGTGGGAGGAGGCATTTCATCCGGCCAGGCTGGTCACCTATGACCGGCTGGTTCCGACCTTGGAGCATGTGTGGTGGTTATGGTTCCGGGGACCGGCTGAAATCGCCGCACTCTAGCGTGCCTCCACATGTTTACCGCATGTGGAACAAGCGTCAAGAAGGGTTTTGTATGAGTAATTTTAGCGGTTTAACTTTGTTATCAATTGTTTTTATGGTCGCCGACCCATTTCTTTATGCGGGGGAGATTGACCATTGGGGTGCTTGTCCCGCTTCGCCTGCGGTGGTAAATCCGGTGGTTGTTTCACCGCTCCAGAAAATCATCCAATTACGGGGGGAATGGGATTTTGTGACGGACCCGATGCTGATGGGCCGCCACCGCATGGGCAAGGGGCCCGGCTGGAATGAACCAAACTGGGAGAGTGTGCGCAAGATACAGGTTCCCGGTTGCTGGGAGGCGCAGGGGGTGGGCGAACCTGGAATGAGCCAGGAATGGTCCCTTCCCTTCGACTGTATTCCCCGACCACTCAACCATGTGTATATGGGCACGGCACGCTATCGGCGCATGGTGGAGGTTCCAAAAGACTGGGCGGGCGGGCGCATCTGGCTCAAGGTGGGCGGTGTGCGGACCGAGGCGTGGTTCTGGGTGAACAAGCAACGCGTGGCCCATCTCAACACCTACTGCGGCACTTACAAGTATGACATCACTGATTTTGTCAAACCCGGTGAGACGGCGGAAATTGTCGCCACCGTCCGGAATGACACCCCCAGCCGGAAAGGGTGCATGGCGGCGTTTCACCGTTTTGGCGGATTTTACCGGGACATCGAGCTGGAGGCGACCCCCGCAACCTGGATTGATGACGTCTGGGTGCGCGGTGACCCGGACAAGGGAACCGCGGAGGTGAACGTCAGCGTGCGCGGCGGTGATGAGGCGCCCGCCGGGGAGACGATGCTGGACATCACCGTCACAACCACTGACGGCGCAGCCGTAGGCACCCTCCGGAAGCCGTTGGGGAAGGAAGGGAGCACGGACGGCGCAAGCATTATCTGCGAGGTGACCCTGTCCGATTTCAGGCCCTGGACCCCGGAGACGCCAAACCTCTACCTTGCCGGAGTGACGCTTCTGCGCAACGGCAAAGCCGTCCACGGGTGGACGGAGCGCTTTGGCATCCGGAAACTGGAAGTGCGCGGCGGCAAGTTTTACCTGAACGGCAGCCCTTTTCTGGTGCGCGGGTACGGCGACGACTACATTTATCCGCTTTCGCTCATATCGCCGCCGGACAGGGAGGCCCATCTCAGGCACCTCGCCGTCGCCCGCGCGGCGGGCTTCAATTACACAAGGCACCACACACACTGCGAGATTCCGGAGTTTTTCGAGGCGGCCGACGAGGCGGGCATCCTGATACAGCCGGAGCTGCCCTATTACCACGACATTACCACGGAGGGGTTTGAGTTTGACCCCCTCCGCGACATCCAGGAACTATACAGGCATTACCGCCGCCATGTGTCCTTTGCGTCCTATTCAACAGGCAACGAGGGGCATTTGGGCAGCCCGCTGGACAGGGAAATTTACGAATGGGCAAAGCGCGCGGACCCCGACCGGATTTTTCAGCACCAGGACGGGGGCTGCAACACGGCCGAGAACTCGGACTATGCGACCCCCAACGGCTACGGGCTGGAAAGCTCCATTGTCCCCTGGGCTCCGGGCGCCTTTGACAGCCTGGACCGCCCGTTCGTCGCGCACGAGTACCTGAACCTTGGCATCAAGATGGACCCGCGCATTGCGCCGAAATTCACCGGGGCGATTCCCCCGCCGCGGAGCCTTGAGGGGTATGAGGAATCGCTCCGCGCCGCGGGAATCGGCCGCGCGTGGGGTGACGCCTGCCTCAATTCCGCGCACACGCTGCAGGGGATTTACCAGAAACGGGGCATCGAGCAGGCGCGGCTTGATCCCGCCTGCGACGGTTATTCGTACTGGACGATTGTGGATGTGATGGTGGCCCAGGCGGGCACGTACACCGGCCAGGGGCTGTTCAACGCCTTTTGGGAGCAAAAGGAGGGGGGGCTTTCCCCGGAGGAATTCCGCAGGTTCAACGGTCCCACGGCGCTGCTCGCAAAGATTGAGCCGGCGCATTTGGTGGCGGTTTCCGGCGACACATGCGGGGCAACCCTGTGGGTTTCGCATTTTGGCGCGGAACCGCTGGCGCGCGCGCGGGTTTCCTGGACATTGGCAAGCGCCGGGAAAATCCTGGCCGCCGGGACGCTGGAACCCTTTGACGCGCCGCCGGGTGAGGTAAAAGAACTTGGGCTGTGCGGGTTCACGGTTCCCGAGGCGGCACAGCCCGCGCATGCGGTGTTTGAGGCGAGGATCGAGGGGACGAATGTTTCAAACGCGTGGGAACTCTGGTTTTTTCCCCGCCGCGCGCGGAAGGACGGTTCCGGCATCGCCGCAACCCCCGATCTGCTCGGGGCTCTTGCCGCGCGTTATGACGGAATCACCGGCACGGACGCGGCCGGCGCGGAGGCCGCGGCGCTTGTCATCGGCTCCTGGGACCATCCGGACTTGCTTGCCGCCGCGCGGGCGGGAAAGCGGTGCCTGATGATCGGCCCCGCTGAAGGCAGGCCGAATGTGTCATTGGGCTGGTGGAGCCTGGGCGATCAGATTGGCACCGCCTTTGCCGATCACCCCGTCTTTGAGGGGTTCCCGCACAACGGCAAACTGACGCCGCTTTGGTTCCGGCTGATTAAAAAGGGCATGTCCCTGCCGATTGATCCGAAATACGGGGATTTTGACTTCTTTGCCGTGGGAGAGGGGCAGGGGGAATACTTTGCCTACGTCTTCCAGAAGCACGGCCCTGACGGCGAGAATATTCTGATGACCCATGGGTTGGACCTGCTGGCGGACACGCCGGAGGGCGTCTGGCTGATGGATTCACTGGTTGCCTACGCGCGGAGCGACGCTTTTGTCACCCGTTTGTCCGCCGTCCCGGCGGGTGCGCGGGAAAACTAGGCGCGTTTCGTGCCGCCCGGTTTCTTTTTGAACGGATAGGGGGGCGTGGGGGTGGCGCCGCCGGTGTAATAATCAATGAGCTTCTTCACCGCGCCGGGGGGGAGTTCGCGCACCCGGCCCAGGGCGTGGGCGGCGCAGAGCACCTCGGCGGTGTGCTCCACCTTTTCCATCTTCTGGTAGGCGCTGAAAACATCGCCGCCCACGGTGAGCGCGCCGTGGCAGTCCAGCAGGATGGCGTCATAGGTGCGGATCCATTTGCGCACCACGTCCGCCCCCTCGCGGCTGCCGGGGGTGGCGTAGTCCGTGGTGGGGATTGCCAGCAGCCCCATGATGACCTCGGGCACCACCGGCCGGGTCATGTCCAGCCCGGCGATGGTCAGCGCCGTGGCCCTGGGGGGATGGGCGTGCACCACGGCGGCGATGTCGGGCCGCTCCTCATAGGCGGCGAGGTGGGTGAAAAATTCCGAGGTCACTTTGCCTTTGCCCGAGACCAGCGCGCCGCACCCGTCGGCGATCACCAGATCGGAGGGTTTCATGAAGCCTTTGGAGATGCCGCTGGGGGTGCACACGTAACGGTCCTCGCCGATGCGGATGCTGATGTTGCCGTCGGTGGCAGCGACCAGGTTTTTCGCGTAGAGGCGGCGTCCCACCTCGCAGACGGCCTCGCGGGCTTCCTTTTCCTTCATCAGCGGCGGTTCCTGTGGTGGGCGGCGCTTATTCCGCCCCGTTTCCGGGCGTTTGCGGGTCGTGCGGCGCGGGGGTGTCTTCCCCGGAGGGTTCGCGGGTTTCCGCCGCGCCCTTTCCGGCCAGGGCGAACCACACCGCAAAGGTGACGGCAAGGCAGAGTCCGCCGTGGATCAGCACCCCCTTGTCGTGGCTGGTGCCCGGCCCTTCGGTCACCAGCGTCTTCCAGGTGTGGTAGGCGCGGATGTTCACGGTCTGGCGGCTGACTTCCTTTCCCTCCTGGGTGGTCATCACCATCGTCTGCGACAGCACGGGCACCCAGCAGGTCAGCACGAGAATGGCGGCGTAATTGGCCCAGAACCGCCACATCAACAGCACTTTCAACCGTTTTGCCACCGTTGGCCCCCCCGTCTCAGTAAACCGGGGAGCACCAGTGGCGGTAGCGGGACTCGCGGCCCTGCACCACGCGGTAATAGAGGTCCTGCAGCGACCGCGTGACCGGTCCGGGTGCGCCCTGGCCGATGGGGCGGCGGTCAACGGACTTGACCGGGGCTATTTGCGCGCCCGTTCCGCTGAAGAACAGCTCGTCGCACACGTAAAGCTCGGTGCGCGCGATGTCGCGCTCCACCACTTCCAGGCCCAGCGCGTCATGGCCGATCTCCATGACCGTGTTGCGCGTGATGCCCACGAGGATGTCGCAGTTCGGCGGCGTGGTGATCAGTTTGCCGTTCAGCACCATGAACAGGTTCATGGCGCTGCCCTCGGCCACCGTGCCGTTCTCGCGCAGGAAGATGGCCTCGTGGAAGCCGGCCTGCTTCGCCTCGGCGGCGGCCAGCGACGAGTTGATGTAGCTGCCCGTGGACTTGACCCGGCTGGGGATGGC
>JBHEKP010000365.1:0-3136 GCA_041859375.1 Candidatus Hydrogenedentales bacterium
GGGCGCGCCCGCGGACGGCAGCGCCTGGGTGGACTCGCCGCGGGCCGCTGAACGCGTCCGCCGCGGCGGCTCAACTTATAGCACGGCGCAGTACAGCAGATGTGCCGCGCGCTTCTTCGGAAACACCGTTGACGCTTACCCGACCTGGGGGCTGCGGGTGGTGATGACCGATTAGGTCCTGTGCGGGATTTGTTTGTTTTTACCGTCTTTACAACAGGATGGCACCATGCCCGGACGGATTTTGATTATTGTGCTTTTAGGGTTCGGCTCGCTTTGCGCGGTCGCGGACACGACAGTGATTCCCCTGGCATCCCCCGCGCAGTCTTCGGTAGTGGAACGGCTGGCAAACCCGGGGTTTGAAGAGGGGGGCGCGGGGTGGTATGGGTGGATGCTGGGTTTTGAGGTGGTGGACGGAGGTGGACGCAACAACTCGCGCGGCGTACGCTGTGTCGCTGCCAACACGGAGGAGCAGCACGGCGCGGGCCAGTTGGTGACCCTGAACCAGGCCAAACCGGCGCCGATTGTGGTTTCGGGCTGGAGCCGCGCAGAAACCGTGGACGGTGCGTCGGACAACGGCTACTCCGTCTATGTGGATGTGAATTTTACCGACGGCGACCATCTCTGGGGTCAGACCGCGTGCTTTTCCGTGGGCACCCACGACTGGGAAGAGCGCAGCCTGCTTCTGGTCCCCGAAAAGCCGGTGGCGTCCCTCACCGCATTTGGCCTTTTTCGCGGACACAACGGCACTGTCTGGTTCGATGACCTTTCGGTGGTCGAAGCGGACGGCGGCTGCAACGTTTTTGAGGGCGTTCTCACAGGCAAATCCGCACCCTTCCCGGATCCGGCCGACACATGTGCTGTTTTTACGAATGACGGCCTGAAGATTTCACTGGACCGCAATGGCGGCGCGCTTTCGGCGCTTGCATTGAATGATGCGGTACTGGGGGAAAATGGCTGGCCCGTCTTCGTTCGTGACGCCGCGCGGAGCAGTGATTTTATCGCACCCAACTGGACAGTGGGCCAGAAAGGGGAAACGGTTTCACTGTCCGGTGAGGCGGCCACGCTGCAAATCCACCTTTCGATGTCGCTCACCGCGCGCGGCGACACCATCGAGATGAACGGGGCGGTCCGGGATCTCAGCGGCAAAGACCGTGCGGTGACTGTCTATGTGCCGCTGCCCGTTTCGGGAGAATGGACCTGGTCGGACGACATGCGTCAGAACCGGCCCGCGAAGGGACTCTGCGCAAACACCTTCCGCACCGGCGCGGGCGCGACGGGCACACGCTCCTCCTATCCCCTCGCAGTGCTCACCGGGACCAAGGGCGGACTCGTGCTGGCCGTGCCGATAGACGAGCCGAGGCACCACCGCCTGGCCTATGACGCGGACCGGGGCATGTTTTACGCCGCCTTTGATTTTGGCCTGAGTCCCGCCACGAAAAATTTCCCGGGCGGGGCGTCTTTCCGCGCGCTCCTGTATGCGTGCGATCCGGTGCCAGGTTTTCGCGGGGCGCTAGACCGGTATTACCGGCTCTTTCCCGCCGCTTTTGAAAAGCGGGTGGACCGGGAGGGGCTTTGGATGGCCTTCACCGACATCAGCACCCTGCCAAACCCGGAGGATTTCGGCTTCGCCTACCAGGAGGGCGCGCCCAACGCCGTATGGGACGAACAGCACGGCATGCTGAGCTTTCCCTACACCGAGCCCATGACCACATGGTTCAAACTGGCACCGGAAATTCCACGCACACGCGGGGGCGCGGTCGGTTACCTGCGCGCACTCCAGGACAACAAGGATGACCCCCTGCGCGAATCCGCCTGTTCCGCCGCAGTCTCCGCCGTGTTGGACGGTGGCGGCGACAGCATCCTCTCCGTTGTCAATGCCCCCTGGTGTGACGGCTGTGTTTTCGCGCTGAACGCCGACCCGGCCATCCCCGTGGACACACAGGGTGTCCTCAACCGGGGACAGGCAGAACTCAAGCGTTTGGAGAGCATGGTCGCGGGTGGCTCTCCGGAAAAGACGGGATTGCTGGACGGTGTCTACATAGACTCCTACGAATTTTGGGCAAACAGCATCAACCATAACACCGCGCATTTCAAAAACGCGGACATCCCGCTTGTGTTTGACGCGCAATCCCGCAGGGTTGGCCTGCTCACGGTTTTCACCACCTTCGCATTCAACCGCGAACTGGCCGCACGAATGCACGCCCTCGGCAAGTACGTCATGGCAAACGGGGTTTTGGCCGGTTACGACGTGCCCGCCGCCCATCTCGACATACTGGGCACTGAGACAAACTGGATGCCCGGTGGAAAGTGGCAGCCCATGACCGGCACGGAATTATGCTTCCGCCGCGCCTTATCCGGACAAAAGCCCTACTGCTTCCTTATGAACACCCATTACGACGACTTCACCCTTGAGCTTACAGAGCGTTATTTTCAGCGTGCACTGGCCTACGGCATGTTCCCGGGCTTTTTCTCGGAAAACGCCTCTACCAACTGCTATTTCGCAAACCCAAAGTGGTATGAACCCGCCCGCCCCCTCTTCAAAAAGTACATTCCTCTGATTCAAACCATCGCAAAGGCGGGCTGGCAGCCCGTCACCCGCGCCAAAAGCAGCGATCCCGCCGTCTGTGTGGAACGTTTCGGTGATCCAGGGGAAAATCCCCTTTACTTCACGGTGTTCAATGATTCCGGCGAATCCCGGAGCCTGCGGGTGGAAATGGATCTTGCTTCTCTTGGCCGGGCGGATAAAGAAGTCGCCGTTTTCGAAATGATTTCCGGCGAGGTGCCAGCCCTGGACGGCCGGGGCGTGGTTCTCCTGGCACTCGCCCCGGAACAGGCCTGTTTGCTTCGTGTGTCATTCTAACCCTTCCACTCCGCGAGGATGCCGAAAAAAAACGGGCGTCGGTGGGGGTTTTTCCATGTTTCCATGCCTTATACTTTTTCCCGGTGGTAATTTCGCGCCGGGGAAAACTCAATGACATCAAAAGAGCGGGTGCTTGCCGCAATCGGCCACAAGGCAACGGACAGGATTCCGATCCAGACTTATTTGACGCCGGAAATTGAGAAAAAGCTGCTGGACCACTTTGGCTTCACCGAACTGGAACAGCTCTATGTCCGGCTGGGGGTTGATTTGCGCGGT
>JBHEKP010000373.1:0-17080 GCA_041859375.1 Candidatus Hydrogenedentales bacterium
TTCATGCCCCCCGCGCTGACTTCCCATGACCCGGAGGCGTCCAAGGATTTTGCATGATTGTCGGTGAACACACAATTGACCGCCGTCCCGCCAAGCATTCCCGCACCCATGAGCGCGCTGCCGCCCCTCAGCGTAAAACCGTCAATTCCACCATCGTCATCCGCGGCGACACAACGGCGAAGGTTCTGCCCGTCTATCACCGTCTCGTTGGCTGTCCAGTCGCGTTCATCCCGCGTGGTTTCCGTTCCGGAAAATCCACCGTAAATCCAAACAAGCCTTTTCACTGCGACCACTGATTCGCCATCGGGGGCCGTGTGCACCCCGCCCGCCACCCACAGTTCATCACCGGGCATTGCGGCGAGCATGGCCTCCTGAAGCGTGGCATATGCGCTGTCCCAGGACAAGCCATCGGGTGACTGGGCTGTGGATGCCCCGTTTACCCGCAATATACGCCTGGGATACACCTCCAAATCCTCGGCATTCTGCTCATATGCGCCCATGTCCACCCCGGCCCCCTGCGGACGGGACACGCCACGAATGTCCTCCATGGAGTAATAAGACAACCAGTACTCATGACCGGCATCCACACAGGGCGAACCATATCTCAGCCGGAAATCCCCCTCTGCCGGATTGAAAAAAAGCGGGTCGGCTGAAATATTGCCCTCCATCTCCCCGCCTGTCGAGGTGGCATAACACGAATGTGTGACACTGGGACTGCCGTAAATGTCACAACTGTTCCCCGAAAAAACGCAGCTCACCACAAAATCGTTATTTCCCACACCCCCATATCCAGCGTTGGATCCGTAGTACCCGCCGCCACCCGTGTTGTTGTAAAAAGTGCAGTTGATCACATTGCCCCTATACTGTCCGCCCCCGACACCGCCATAGTAGGAGGCTGTCGTGGAGTTTTCAGAGTAAACGCAGTTAACGGATTCCCCCAAGCATTTCCCGCCGCCATAAGCCGTGGCAATGTTGTTTTTGAACACACACCCCCACGCATTTCCCTCATACATCCCGCCACCCAAACCGCCGTCCCAATAACAGTCAATGGGCATGCTCGTTTCGTAGTCATAGCCATAACAACCAAAATCACCCTCTGCCGTGTTTCCAACGAACAAACAGTTTACCGCGTTGCCCCGCCACATGCCCCCGCCAAAGTTGGCATGGTTGCTATTGAAGGTGCAATTTACCGCCGTGCCCTGCCGCATGCCCCCGCCCTGCAAAGCACTGCCGTTGCACAAAACGAACCCGTCCACAACGACGCCGGCACTGGCGGTGACGCAGCGCCTCACGTTCTGGCCGTCAATGGTGGTGGGGTTGTCCTGCCAGTCGCGTTCTTCGCGTGCGTTCTCTGTGCCCCTAAAGCCGCCGTACACGCGCTGGGCCGCGGAAAAAGCAGCCACGGCATCTCCCGCGACGGCGGTGTAGATGCCCTGCGCCACCCAAATCTCCCCATCGGTCCCGGCAAGGTCCGCTGCCGCCTGAAGGGTCGGATACGCCGTTTCCCACGACAGCCCGTCCGGTTCCGCGGCGGCGGAGCCGGCATCCACCCGCAATACCAGTGCTTGCGCCGGCAGAATGCCCGGCAGGATTGAAAGGAGAAGCAACACCAGAAATGTCCGGGCACCGCACACGCTGTATTGTGGCCGAGGGGCCGTTCCGGTGATGTCCGTGGCCATGCTGCTACCCTCCCTGTCTGAATTGCCGACATTTCCGCACGTATATGGGGCGGCCATCGCCCTCCCGTGGAATCTTCCCTCCCTTTGGAAGGCCCCACAGGGCCGTGCATTATTGCCCATGCCAAGTAATAACTAATCGATTAAACTCTATTTATTTTTATACCATACCTTATTTATTTTGTCAATTAAGATTACTAGACTAATTCCACAGGGGAAGAAATAATTGATTCTGCGGACTTTTCGCCTGCCAATGCCCTGAATTTGCCACAAAATCCCGCCTAATCCCTCATTCCGTGGTGACGGAACCGGAATCGGCGTCCTGCTGGAGGGCGGAAGCAAGGGCGTGCCAGGCGAGGGTGGCGCACTTGACGCGGACGGGGTATTCGCGGATGCCGGAGAACACCCTGAGTTTGCCCACATGGGAGTCGTCCACCGGCTCGGAGGGGTCTGACTTGAGCATCTGGTGGAAGGCTTCGAAGAGTTCCTGCGCCTCCTCGCGGGTCTTGCCTTTAACGAGGGTGGTCATGAGGGAGGCGGAGGATTTGGAGATGGCGCAGCCGTTGCCCTCGAAGGAGACCCCGTCAATCTTGTCACCGTCAAACTTTAAATAGACCTTGAAGGTGTCGCCGCAGAGGGGGTTGTAGCCGTCCACAGCCCTGTCGGCGTCCGGCATCGGCCCGTAATTGCGGGGGTTCTTGTTGTGGTCCAGGATGACCTGCTCGTACATGGAGCGCGCGTCGGACATCAGGCAAACACCTCCCTTACCTTGTGGAGCCCGCGCACAAGGGCGTCAATCTCTTCGGTGGTGTTGTAAAGGCCGAAGGAGGCGCGGGCGGTGGCGGGCACGCCGTAACGGTGCATGACGGGCTGGGCGCAGTGGTGGCCCGCACGCACGGCGACGCCGTTGTCGTCGAGAATCTGGCCGATGTCATGGGGGTGGGCGCAGTCCATGACGAAGGAGATGACCCCGGCCTTGCGGCGGGCGTTTCCAATGATTTTCAGGCCTGGAACCTCTTTCATTGCCCTGGTGGCATAGGCAAGCAGCGCCGCCTCGTGAGCCGCCACGTTTTCCACACCAAGCCCGCACAGGTAGTCCACCGCCGCGCCGAGGCCGATCACCTCGGCGACGGGCGGGGTGCCCGCCTCAAATTTCTGGGGGATGTGGGCGTAGACCGTCTTGTCAAAGGAGACGGAGAGAATCATGTCGCCGCCACCCTGCCACGGGGGCATGCGCTCCAGGCATTCGGCGCGGCCGTACAGCACGCCGACGCCGGTTGGGCCGTACATCTTGTGGCCCGCCACGACGAAAAAGTCCGCGCCGAGGGCCTGCATGTCAATGGGGATGTGGGGGGCGCTCTGGGCGCCGTCCACCAGCACGCGCGCGCCCGCCTCGTGGGCCAGGCGGCAGATTTCGGGAACCGGGTTAACCGTGCCGAGGGCGTTGGAAACATGGACCACACTCACGATACGGGTGCGCCCGTTCAGGAGCCGGGCGTATTCGCCCATGTCCAGGTCGCCGTCATCGTTTATGGGGATGACACGCAGGGTCGCGCCCTTTTCGGCGCAGAGCATCTGCCAGGGCACGATGTTGGAGTGGTGCTCCATGTGGGACACGATAACCTCGTCGCCGGGGCCCACCACGGCGCGGCCGTAACTCTGGGCCACCAGATTGATGGCCTCCGTCGCGCCGCGGGTGAAAATGGTCTCGCAGCCCACATTCGCGCCCAGGAAGGCGTTCACCCGGTGGCGCGCCGCCTCGTAGAGATCGGTGGCCCGCTGGCTCAGGTAATGGACGCCCCGGTGCACGTTGGCGTTGTCCTCGCGGTAAAAGCGGGACATGGCTTCGATGACGGATTCGGGCTTTTGCGTGGTGGCGGCATTGTCGAAATAGACCAGGGGGTTGCCGCGCACCCGGCGTGTGAGAATGGGGAAATCCCCGCGCACCCTTTCGACCGGGAAGGCGTCCGGCGCTCCGTTGGGTTCTTTTGTGTTCATGGACACGGCCATGGTTTATCCGTTGTTTTCGGGGCTGAACCTGCGGAAAACCGCGCGGTCAAGCCTGTTCCGCAGGGTTGGAACCGGCAGCCGCTTCACCACGTCGCCGGCAAAGCCACAGGTTAGCATGGCGCGCGCGGTCTTTTCATCCAGCCCCCGGCTGCGGAAGTAAAAGACGATTTCCCCGGGCGGCGGGCCCACGGTGGAGCCGTGGGTGCACTTGACGTCGTCGGCGTAGATTTCAAGCTGGGGCTTGGTGTCCACCCGCGCCGCCGGGGAGAGAACCAGGTTGTTGTTGAGCTGCACCGAGTCGGTCTTCTGCGCGTGGGACGCCACATGGACCTTGCCGGTGAACACCGCGCGGCTTTCACCGTCGAGCACGCCCTTGTAGGCGATGCGGCTGGTGCAGTGCTCCGCGTCGTGCATGACGTGCAGGTTGTTGTCGAGCAGGCGGCTCCCATCATTGAGATAGAGCCCGTTCAGGGACGTTTCCGCGCCCTCCCCGGCGAGCAGCACGCAGGCCTGGTTGCGGACGATGCCGCCGCCCAGGGTGACTGAATACCCCTCGTAACGGCTGTCCCGCTCCTGACGCACCTCCAGGGTGGAAAGGCGGCGGCCTCCGGGGGCCTCGTCAACCACCTCGCAGCGGGTCAGTGAAGCGCCCTCCGACAGCACCACCTCCTCAACGACATTGTTGAGATAAGCGTCCGCGCCGGAGAGGGAAACGAAAGAGCAAACGACCGAGGCCGCAGCCGTCGGTTCCAGCACAACCAGACTGCGGATATGCGCCGCCGAGGGCGCGCCGTTCCGTGTGGACAAAAAGACGAAATGCACCGGCGCGTCCAGCGCAACACCGCGCGGCACGTGGAGAAAAGCCCCGTCCCGCAGGAGCGCCGTGTTCAACGCGGTGTAGGCGCTGCGCGCGCCCAGGCAGGAACCCAGGTGGCGGCGGACAGTGTCCGCGTTGCCGTTTCGCGCGGCCTCCCAAAGCCCCCCCGCCACGGCCCCGCCGGGCAGTTCCGGGCGCACCGACAGATCCGGCGCGTAATCCCCGTCCACAAACACCAGTTCGGTCCACGCGCCGTTACCCATCAGGAAGGGGGCAACGGACGCCGCAGAGGGCGGGGCCGGTGCGGAATCCGCCGGGACCGTGTGCGCCGTTTCGTTGACGGTTGCGATGTTGGTCTGCCGCCATTCCTCCATGCGGGTGTGGGGAAGATCGAGCGCGCCGAACTGTTCCGCCCCCGCGCGCCGGATTTCAGCCAGCCATGCGGGCGCGTCCTGCGCGGCGGCGCGGATGATGTCGCCCTTGTATTGTTCCAAGACGCTGGCGCCCATTTTACTCGGCGCCTCCCGAAACCGGGGCCGCCCCGTCGGCCTTGATCCAGTCGTACCCCTTTTCCTCCAGCTCCAGCGCCAGCTCCCTGCCGCCGGAAAGGACGATGCGCCCCTTGTAGAGCACATGCACAAAGTCGGGCTGGATGTAGTTCAGCAGACGCTGGTAATGCGTCACAAGCACAAAGGAGCGGGTGGGCGTGCGCAGTTTGTTCACACCCTCGGACACGATGCGCAGCGCGTCGATGTCAAGACCGGAGTCGGTCTCGTCAAGGATGGCCAGCCGGGGCTCCAGCACCGCCAACTGCAGGATTTCATTTCGCTTCTTCTCGCCGCCGGAAAAGCCCGCGTTGACGAAGCGGTCCGCAAAGACCGGATCAATCTCCACGAGCCCCATTTTCTCCCGGAGCAAATCGCCAAAGTCCATCGCGTCCAGCTCCTCAAGGCCGCGGCTTTTCCGTATTTCATTGAGCGCGGACTGGAGAAAATAGCTGTTGGTGATGCCGGGTATTTCCACGGGGTACTGAAACGCGAGGAACAGGCCCAGGCGGGCGCGCTCCTCGGCGGGCAGGTCCAGCAGGTCCTGGCCGAGAAAGTCCACCCGGCTCTTTTCGGTGTCCACCTCGTAGGCCTCGTGGCCGGCGAGCACCTGGGCGAGGGTGCTTTTCCCGGAGCCGTTCGGCCCCATGATCGCATGGACCTCGCCCTCACCCACGGTGAGGTTGATGCCCTTGAGAATTTCGCGCCCCGCCACGGTGGCGTGCAGGTTTTCAATCTTCAGCATTATCCTACGCTCCCTTCAAGACTGATGCCCAGCAGACGGGTGGCCTCCACGGCAAACTCCATGGGCAGATGGTCGAACACCTCCTTGCAGAAGCCGTTCACCACCATGGAGATGGCGTCCTCGGGGCTGATCCCCCGCGACTGGCAGTAAAAAAGCTGGTCCTCGCTGATTTTCGAGGTGGACGCCTCGTGCTCCACACGCGCGGTGGTGTTCCGCACGTCAATGTGGGGAAAGGTGTGGGCGCCGCACTGGTTGCCGATGAGCAGGCTGTCGCACTGGGTGTAGTTGCGCCCGTCTTCCGCCTTGGGCATGACGCGGACCAGGCCGCGGTAGCTGTTGTCGCTGCGTCCGGCGGAAATGGTTTTGGAGATGATCGTGCTTTTTGTGTTTTTGCCAAGGTGGATCATCTTGGTGCCGGTGTCGGCCTGCTGGCGTCCCTTGGTGAGCGCCACGGAGTAAAATTCACCCGTGGAGTTGTCGCCCATGAGCAGGCAGCTCGGATACTTCCAGGTGATGGCGGAGCCGGTTTCCACCTGGGTCCAGGAAATGCGCGAATTGTCGCCCTCGCACTTGCCGCGCTTGGTCACAAAGTTGTAGATGCCGCCCCGGCCCTCCTCGTCGCCCGCGTACCAGTTCTGGACGGTGGAGTAGCGGATGGTGGCGTCCCTGTGGGCGACCAGCTCCACCACGGCGGCATGAAGCTGGTTCTCGTCGCGCATGGGTGCGGTGCAACCCTCCAAATAACTGACCTCGGCGCCCTCGTCGGCGATGATGAGGGTGCGCTCGAACTGGCCGGTGTTGGAGGCGTTGATGCGGAAATAGGTGGACAGGTCCATGGGGCACCTGACCCCCTTGGGAATGTACACGAAGGAACCATCGCTGAACACCGCCGAGTTGAGGGCGGCGTAAAAATTGTCCCCCGCGGGCACCACGGAACCCAAGTATTTTTGAACAAGGTCCGGGTGCTCCCGAATGGCTTCGGAAATGGGGCAGAAAATAATGCCCCGCTTCGCCAGGATGTCCCGGTGCGTGGTGGCCACGGACACACTGTCAAAGACCGCGTCCACGGCCACCCCGGCAAGGCGTTTCTGCTCGTCCAGCTGGATGCCGAGCTTCTCGAAGGTTTCGAGCAGTTTCGGGTCCACCTCGTCCATGCTTTTCAGCTTTTTTTCCGTTTTCGGGGCGGAATAATAACTGATGGCCTGGAAATCCGGCGTTTCATACCGGACCTTGGCCCAGTCGGGATCGTGCATGGTCAGCCAGGAACGGTACGCCTTGAGCCGCCATTCCAGCATCCATTCCGGCTCGTGTTTGCGGGCGGAAATGGCGCGGATGATGTCCTCGTTCAGGCCGTTGGGCAGCGTGTCCGACTCAATGTCGGTGGTCCAGCCGTATTTGTACTCACCCTGGGCAAGTTCGGCCACCTCGCGGTTGCTCCGCTCGACGCGGCTGCCCTCGTAGGCGGCGTTTTCGAGATCCTCGCGGGGGGCGTCCATTGTTTTCATTCTCCCGGAAACCGTTACAGGGGCCGCTTTTGGGCGCAAAGGCCTGTGCGGCGCGGTGTTATGTCCAACAGCGGCCGGCGCGCACTCTATTCCCCGGACACGGGGAACAAGGTGCATTGGGGCGCGGATTTGGCTATAGTTTCCCGTAAGCCGTGAAAACGCGCGGAAACCGCCGGGCGGGCATCCAGGTCATTTAAGCGGCCTGGATGCGTGTATTTTGTCACGGCATCCGCGCGCCGCGCAAGCGTCGGCGCGGTTTCCCCTGAAATTTGCCATCACAAGGAGTCCCGGACACATGACCAGCAGCACCGAAGAACGCCCCGTAATCACCGTGAACAATCCCCGGAACGGCCAGTTTTTGTACTCCGTCGAGGAGCCCACGGCGGAGGAGGTGGACAAGGTATACGAGCGGGCGCAGGCCGCCTTTGAAACGATCCGGCGCATGACGGTGCGCCAGCGGCTGGATGAGCTGGAAAAAATCCGGCAGTACCTCCTTAAAAACCGGCGGGCCATTGCCGAACGCATCGTCCAGGAGACGGGCAAGAGCATTTTTGACGCCACGGCGATGGAACTGTTTCCGGCGATTGACCAGATTTCCTTCTACCAGAAGCATGCGGAGCGCATGCTGGCGGACCAGAAGGTGCCCACGCCGCTCATGCTTTTCGGCAAGCGCTCCAAGGTGGTCTACGAGCCGATGGGCCCCGTGCTCATCATCTCGCCGTGGAACTACCCCTTCAACCTGTCCTTCCTGCCCTTCGTGTGCGCCTTCACTGCGGGCAATTCGGTGATCCTGAAGCCCTCCAAGGAGACGCCGCTGAAGGGGGTGGTTGAGGACATTATCGCCGGGAGCGGCTTCATGAAGGACGCCTTCCAGGTGGTCTACGCCAGCCGGAAGACGGCCAACCTGCTCATTGACAAAAAGCCCGCGAAAATCTTCTTCACCGGCAGCGTGGGCGTGGGCAAGAAGGTGATGGCCAAAGCGGCCGACATGCTCATCCCCATCGAGCTGGAACTGGGCGGCAAGGACCCCATGGTCATCTTCGAGGACGTGAACCTGGAGCGCGCGGTGAACGGCGCGCTTTGGGGCGGCATGGCCAACTGCGGCCAGACCTGCACCTCCGTGGAGCGCATCATCGTCCATGAGAAGATTTACGGGCCATTCCTGAAACTGCTCAAGGAGAAGGCGGAGCGCATCGTCACCCTCGACTCGCCGAAGGCGGCGGAGGGCGAAGAGTCGCTGACCATGGGCTGCATGACGCCCGAATTTCAAATCCAGGAGATTGAGCGGCAGCTGGAATGCGCCGTGGCGGGCGGCGCGACAATTGAGACCGGCGGACGCCGCAAACCCGGTTCGCACGTCTTCCCCCCCACCATCGTCACCAACGTGACCGACCGCATGGACGTGCAGTATTACGAGACCTTCGGGCCGGTCTTCACCGTGGTGCCCTTCAAGACCGAGGAGGAGGCGGTGCGCCTGGCAAACGACTCACCCTACGGCCTCGCGTCCAGCGTGTGGTCCCACGACCTCGTCCGCGCCGAGCGCGTGGCCCGGCAGATTGTCACGGGCAACGTGTCCATCAACAACGTGCTCGCCACCCTCGCCAACCCCGCGCTGCCCTTCGGCGGCGTCAAGGACAGCGGTTTCGGCAGGTACAAGGGCAGCTTCGGCCTGCACGGCTTCTCGAACGTCAAGTCCATCCTGATTGACCGGGACAGCAGCCGCATCGAGGCCTACTGGTTCCCCTACTCAAAGGAAAAATACAACCTGCTCTCGCAGGTGATCGACGCCGTCTTCCAGGGCGGCATCGGCGGCCTGCTCAAGACCGCGTGGATCGGCCTGAAAATGGAAATACACTCGCGCAGAAACAAGCTGTGAGGAACGGGGCGCGAGGAAATTGCGGGGCCCGCAAGCCGCCCCGGCGTCCATAGCCCCCACCGCCACCGTTTCGCGAAAAGAACACGCCGGGGAACGAACTCCCCGGCGTGACGGCTTTTTTCGGTTTGTCTCAGAGCAGGGTCCGGAGCTGGGGGAAGAAGATGACCTCGCGGATGGAGGCGGAGTCGGTGCAGAGCATGGCAAGGCGGTCAATGCCGATGCCAAGCCCGGCGGTGGGGGGCATGCCCACCTCCAGCGCGGTGATGAAATCCTCGTCAAGGTACTGGGCCTCGTCGTCGCCCGCGGCGCGGAGCGAGGCCTGCGCCTCGAAACGCTCGCGCTGGTCAATGGGGTCGTTCAGCTCGGAGAAGGCGTTCCCCACCTCCAGGCAGCCGATGAAGGGCTGGAAGCGCTCGGTAAGGGCGGGGTTGTCGCGCTTCTTCTTGGCGAGGGGCGACAACTCGATGGGATAGTCGTAGAGGAAGGTGGGCTGCACCAGATGGGGCTGCACCTTCTCGGACATGACGGCGTCCACAATCTTCCCGTAGCCCATGGACGGCTCCACGGCCACCCCGGCGCTTTTCGCCAGGCGCGCGGCCTCGTCGCGGTCACGGGTGGCCTCCAGGTCCACTCCCGCGTAAAGGCGGATGGCCTCGTGCAGGGTCATGCGCCTCCAGGGGCGTTCGATGCTGATTTCATTGCCCAGGTAGGGGAAGCTGTTTCCGCCGACAACGGCGGCGATGACGTCGCACAGCATCTCCTCCGTCTCGTCCATGAGGCCGTAATAGTCCTGGTAGGCCTCGTAAAGCTCCATGGTGGTGAACTCGGGGTTGTGGCGCGTGTCCACGCCCTCGTTGCGGAAGCAGCGGTTGATTTCAAAGACCTTGTCGAAGCCGCCGACAATGAGCTTCTTCAGGTAGAGCTCCGGCGCGACGCGCAGGTAAAAGTCGTGGTCGTAGGTGTTGTGGTGGGTGATGAAGGGCCGCGCCGTGGCGCCGCCGGGGATGGGATGCAGCATGGGCGTCTCAACCTCGAGGTAGCCGCGCCCGGTGAGCCATTCGCGCATGGCGGCAATCATGGTGATGCGCTTTTTGAACTTCTCCAGCACCTCGGGGTTTGCCACCATGTCGAGGTAGCGCTGGCGGTAGCGCGTCTCCACGTCGGAGAGGCCGTGCCATTTCTCGGCGGCGGGGCGCAGCGACTTGGAAAGCAGCTCGTAACGCTCCGCGAAGATGGTTACCTCGCCGCGGCGGGTGCGCTTGACCGCGCCCTCCACGCCGACGAAGTCGCCGATGTCGAGGTCGTCAAGGGTTTCATAGGCCGCTGGGCCGATCTGGCGCTCGCCCATGAAGACCTGTATCCGGCCGGTCTCGTCGCGGATGTCCATGAAGCTGCTCTTGCCCTGGATGCGCCGCGCCGTGACGCGGCCCGCAAGGCGCGCGGGCAGTTCGGCGGGGGCCTCGGGGGTTCCGGAGGGCTCCAGCGCCTCGAATTCACCGCGGGCAACGCCGATCAGGTGGCTCCGTTCAAACTTGAACTTGAAGGGCTCGTCGCCCCGCGCGCGGAAACGCTCCATCTTGCGGATGCGGTTCAGGCGGAGTTCCTCTTCGGTGCTGTGGGCGGTGTTTTCCCCGTCGGTTCCCGGGGTGTTTTCGTCCGTCATGGCTTGCGCTCCCTAACTGGTCCGTTTAGTTGTCCCGCTTAATCCCGCTGCGGCGCTCCAGGTTCCACTTCAGGTAGGACTCGACGAACATGTCGAGCTCGCCGTCGAGCACGCGGACGACATTGCCCGTTTCCGCGCCGGTGCGGTGATCCTTGATCATCTGGTAGGGGTGGAGCACGTAACTCCTGATTTGGCTGCCCCAGGCCACGTCCTGCTGGCCCTCGCGGAGGGCGCTCAACTCGGCCTCCTTGCGCTTCAGCTCCTGGTCGTAGAGCTTGGCGCGGAGCATGTTCATGGCCGTGGCCCGGTTGCGCGACTGGGACCGCTCGATCTGGCAGGCCACCACGATGCCCGTGGGCAGGTGGGTGAGGCGCACGGCGGAACTGGTCTTGTTCACCTTCTGTCCGCCCGCGCCGCTGGAGCGGAAGACGTCCATCTTGATGTCCTCCTCGCGGATTTCTATCTCGATGTTCTCGTCCACCTCGGCCATGACCTCGATGGCGGAAAAGGAGGTGTGCCTCCGGGCGGCCGAGTCGAAGGGCGAGATGCGCACCAGCCGGTGGACGCCGTCCTCGCTTTTCAGCGTGCCGTAGGCGTAGGGGCCGGACACGCGCAGGGAGGCGCTCTTCAGGCCCGCCTCCTCCCCGGGCTGGTAGTCGAGCACCTCCGTGTCGAATTCGCGCAGGTCGCAGAAGCGGGTGAACATGCGGTAGAGCATTTCGGCCCAGTCGCAGGACTCGGTGCCGCCCGCGCCGGGGTGGAAGTTCACGATGGCCGTCTTGGTGTCGCGGGGATCCATGAAAAGGCTGTTCAGCTCAAGCCGGTCCAGCTTGGCCCTGATGCGCTCCAAATGCGCGGCGATTTCACCGCCCAGGGACGCGTCGCCCTCCTCCGCGCCCATCTCCGCCAGCACGCCCACCTCCTCCAGCTCCTTTTCCAGTTCGTCGGGCGCGCCCACCACGGCCCTGAGGCCCTTGAGCTTCTGCACGCTTTTCTGGGCGGATTCCATGTCGTCCCAAAATCCCTGGACCGCCATCACCTGCTCCACAGCCTCGATTTCCTTTTTCACACCGTCCACGTTCAGGCAGGCGCGCAGTTCCCCCAGGCGCACCTGGTAGTCCCTCACCTGCTGTGTTTCCGCTTCATACATGAGGAGTCATCCTGAAAGTTGCACGGGCCGCGTCATCTGTTCGTGACAATCCAGACAACCGCAACCAGACCATAATAAAGGTAGTACAGCGCCGGGGCGGCAAAGAGGATGCCGTCGCAGCGGTCCATCACGCCGCCGTGCCCCGGAAAAACGGTGCCGGAATCCTTGATGCCCGCCTCGCGCTTGATCATGGACTCCAGCAGATCGCCAATCTGGCTGACCACGGCCAGGGCGGCCGCCAGGGGCAGGTAGACCACCCAGCCCGCCATGGGATAACTGGATTCCCACCCGAACAGGCGGATGAGCAGAAGAAGCACGGCGGTGGCCGCCACCGCGCCCAGCACGCCGCCCACCGCGCCCTCCCAGCTTTTCTTCGGACTGGTGACAGGCGCGAGCTTGTGCTTCCCGAACTTTCTGCCGATGAAATAGGCGCCCGTGTCGGACCAGGCGACGGCGACCAGCAGCAGGGTGACCAAGCCGGGGCCCATGTCGGGGCATCCCTGCATGACCACAAGGTAGGAGCCGAACCCGGCGATGTAGGTGACGCCGAGGACGTCCGCCGCAAAGGCCCTGAAATCATGGGACGGGCTGAAGAGCCGCGCCACGGCGAGAACCATGAAGGCGGCGGTGATGCCGGTGACCACGGGGTGATCCGACCAGTCGTTCCACCCGGACATGACCATGGCGCCGTTCCACAGCACCACGCCCGCGCCGGTGGCCAGCACGGTGCGGCGCATGACGGGCAGGCCCATGTGCCCCGTCATGCCGCAGTACTCCCGCAGCCCCTGCACCACCAGCGCCGTCACAAACAGGATGAGCGGCACCTGCAGCGCGGGAATCCAGATGAGCAGCAGGGCGACGGGCGCGACCACGAGCGCCGTGGCCAGCCGCACCAGGGTGTTTCCCTTTTCCCGGGGCGGCGCGGTCATGGCCTGCCCCCGAAGCGGCGGCTGCGCGACTGGTATTCCACCACGGCGTCGCACAGGGCCCGCTTGTCAAAATCCGGCCAGAGCACGGGGGTGACCACGATCTCCGCGTAGGAAATCTGCCAGAGCAGGAAGTTGCTGACGCGCATCTCGCCGCTGGTGCGGACGAGCAGGTCCACCTCGGCGTGGTCCGGCGCGTAGAGGCGCGCCGCAACGGCCTCCTCCGTGACGTCCTCCGGCCGGACGCGCCCCGCAAGGACATCCCCGCAGAGCAGGCGCGCGGCGCGGGTGATTTCCGCGCGGCTGCCGTAGTTCAGCGCCACGCACACGTCCATGGCGGTGTTTCCGGCGGTGAGTTCCAGGCAGTGGTTCAGGTCGGCCCGCGCCCGCGCGGGAAGCCTGTCCATTTCGCCGAGAAAGCGCACACGGATGTTGTTTTTGTGGATTTCATCCACCTCTTTCCGGATGTACTTGCTCATGAGCCGGAACAGGGTGTCCACCTCAAACTTGGATCGTTTCCAGTTTTCGGTGGAGAAGGCGTAGAGCGTGAGCGCGCGCACCCCGAGCTCGCGGCAGCCCTCGATGGCCTGGCGCACGCCGCGCGCGCCCGCCTCGTGGCCCTCGGCGCGGGTGAGGCCCCTGCCCTCGGCCCAGCGCCCGTTGCCGTCCATGATGACGGCGATGTGCCGGGGAACCCGCGCGGGGTCGATGCGCGGGTCCATGGGCGGGCGGGCCGGGGCGGCCTTTTTCTGCTCTTCGCTCATTCGCTCCCTTCCGGGTTGGGCGCCGGCGGGCCCGGCACCAAGACAAACCGCCGCGGACGGGCGGGGTTTCCAGCCCGTTCGCGGCGGCCAGGGTTCGGTCTTCAAGCCTTCACGGGCGCCTCACACCTCCATGATGTCCACTTCTTTGGACTTCAGGGCGGCGTCAATGGCCTCAATGTGCCTGTCGGTGATCTTCTGGATCTCGTCCGTCAGCTTCCGCGCGTCGTCCTCGGGGACCTCGCCGTCCTTCTGCTGGGTCTTGATGACCTCCACCGCGTGGCGGCGGATGTTGCGGATCGCCACCTTCGCCTCCTCGGCGATTTTCGCGGCGAGCTTCACCAGCTCGCGGCGGCGCTCCTCGGTCAGCGTGGGAATCGGCACGCGGATGAGCCGCCCGTCGTTCGACGGGTTCACATTGAGCTGGGAGGCGCGGATCGCCTTTTCAACCACGTTGATCTGCGACTTGTCCCAGAGGTCCACCGCGATGCAGTGGGGGTCCGGGACGGTCACGGTGCCCAGCTGGTTGATCTTCATCTTCGAGCCGTACACCTCCACCTCGACAATGTCCAGCAGTCCGGCGTTCGCGCGCCCCGTGCGGATGTTGCCGAGCTCGTGGCGGAACGCCTCGACGCTCTTGTCCATCTTGTCCTTCGCCTCTTTCATCGCCGCGTTGTCAGGCATCCTTCACTCTCCTTTCACAACCGTTCCGATGGGTTCGCCATGCAAAACCTTGCGTATGTTGCCCGGCGTGTTCAGGTCGAACACGATGACGGGCAGCCGGTTTTCCCGGCAGAGAGATATGGCCGTCGCGTCCATGACGCGCAGGTTGCGCGACAGCACCTCGGTGTAGCTCAACGAGTCAAAACGCCTCGCGTCCGGACATTTCTTCGGGTCGGCGTCGTACACCCCGTCCACCTTCGTGGCCTTGAGCAGCACCTCCGCGCCGATTTCGTTGGCGCGCAGGGCGGCGGCGGTGTCGGTGGTGAAGAAGGGGTTGCCGGTGCCGGCCGCGAAGATCACAACCCGGCCCTTGTCGAGGTGGCGCTGGGCGCGGCGGCGGATGTACCGCTCGGCCACGGGCGGCATCTCGATGGCGCTGAGAACGCGCGTGGGCACGCCCCGCGCCTCGACGGCGGCCTGGATGGACAGGGCGTTGATGACCGTGGCCAGCATGCCCATGTAGTCGCCCGTGGGCCGGTCAAGGCCGGTCTCGGCGCCCTTGGCGCCGCGGAAGATGTTCCCGCCGCCCACAACAAGCCCGAGCTCGAATCCCTCGCGGGCGAGACCCGCGATTTCATCGGCGAAACGGCCCACGGTGGGGAAGTCAATGCCGCCGCGGCCGGCGGGGCCCTCGAGGGCCTCGCCGCTCAGCTTGAGCAGCACGCGCTTGTATGCGGGTCCGGACATGGCCTTATTTGCCTTCCGACTTGGCGAGTTCGGCGGCAACCTCCTCGGCGAGGTTGGACACGGGCTTTTCGATGCCCTCGCCCAGGGCGTAGCGCACGAAGCGGCGGATGGTGATCTTCCCGCCAATCTTGGCGGAGACGGCGTCGGCCAGTTTGGCGATGGTCTGGTCGGCGTCGCGGACGAAGGGCTGCTCCATGAGGCACACCTCGGAGAACCACTTGCCCATCTTGCCCTCGGCGATCTTGACGCAGATGGCCTCGGGCTTGCCGCTCTCCATCGCCTGCTTCACGTACACTTCCTTTTCGGCCTCGTACTCGGAGGCGGGCACCTCGCCGCGCTGGATCCAGCGGGGGGCGGAGGCGCAAATCTGCAGGCAGATGTCGTTCAGGAAGGCGCGGAAGTCGTCGTTGCAGGGGCACACGCCCTCGGCGGCGGCCTCAACCAGCACGCCGTACTTGCCGCCCATGTGGATGTAGGTGGCGATGGCGCCGTCGGCCGTCTCAAAGCGCGTGAAGCGGCGGATGGTGACCTTCTCGCCGCACTTGCCCGTGAGCTCGCTGCTCAGGTCGCTGACGGTGCCGCCGCCGGGCGCGGCCGCCGCGAGCAGCGCGTCCACGTCCGCGGGGTTCGACGCCGCCACCAGGCCGCACACCGTGTCTGCAAAGGCGCGGAATTCGGCGCCCCGCGCGACGAAGTCGGTCTCGCAGTTGACCTCGGCCACCGCGCCGGTTTTGCCGTCGTTGATGACCGTGGAGACCACGGCGCCCTCGGACGCGACCTTGCCGGCGCGCTTGACGGCCTTGGCCATGCCTTTTTCACGGAGCCATTTCACCGAGGCGTCAAAGTCGCAGTTGTTCTCGGCGAGGGCGCGCTTGCAGTCCATAACGCCCGCGCCGGTCGCCTCGCGCAGGGCCATCACGTCTTTTGCGGAAATTTCCATTGTCGTATCCTCTTCTTCATCTGTCCCCGTCGGGGGGTTGCGTGTTGTTTCGGCTGCGCTCAGGCCTCGGCCGGGGCCTCATCGCCGGATTCGGCGGCGGGCGCCTCCGCGGCGGCGGGCGCGGCGTCATACTGGTCGTCGTAGGCGTCGTCGCCGGTGACGGCCGCGGGCGTGTCGTCGCCCTCGGTGCCCGCCATCTGGTCCTCTTCGCGCTCGGCCCGCACCTTCTCGGCGCGCAGTTTGCCCTCGTTCACCGCGTCGGCAAGCACCGAGCAGTAGAGGTTCACGGCGCGGATGGCGTCGTCGTTGCCGGGGATGGGCAGATCCACCACGTCGGGGTCGCAGTTGGTGTCCACGATGCCGATGCAGGGGATGTGGAGGCGGCGCGCCTCCTGGACGGCGATGTCCTCGCGCTTGGCGTCAATCACGAAAACAACACTCGGAAGGCCCGGCATCTTCTGGATGCCGAGAAGGTTCTTCTCGAGTTTGACCTTGTCCTTGCGCAGCAGCACCAGTTCCTTCTTGGTGTGCTTCTTGTCCGCCTCGGGATCCACCTCAAGCTCCTGCAGGCGGGTGAGGCGCGAAATGCTCTGGCGCACCGTGCGGAAGTTGGTGAGCGTGCCGCCCAGCCAGCGGCTGTTCACATAGTACATGCCGCAGCGGTCGGCCTCGCGCTGCACCGGCTCCTGCGCCTGGCGCTTCGTGCCCACAAAGAGCACGTGCCCGCCCTCGGCCACGGTGTCGCGCACAAGACCGTAGGCCTTGTACAGCTGGCGCAGCGTGTGCTGCAGGTTGATGATGTAGATGCCGTTGCGCTGCCCGTAGATGTAACGGGACATTTTCGGGTGCCAGCGGCGGGTTTGGTGGCCGAAATGAATTCCGGCTTCCAGCAACTGGCGCATGGTAACGATAGCCATGACTCTCCTCCAATCGGGTTGTGCCTCGGAACCATGGACCTGCCCGGCGGCATGCCGGACACCCGAATCCTGTCCCGGCGGGTGCCGGAACACGGTTCCTGAGAATTGCTAAAGTCGCGGGAGTATAGCACTTGCGCGC
>JBHEKP010000384.1:0-11574 GCA_041859375.1 Candidatus Hydrogenedentales bacterium
AGCCGGGTGCGCGATCTGTTCCAGCAGGGCCACAAAAACGCGCCGTGCATCATTTTCATTGACGAGATTGACGCGGTGGGCCGCCAGCGCGGCGCGGGCCTGGGCGGCGGCCACGACGAGCGCGAGCAGACCCTGAACCAGCTGCTGGTGGAGATGGACGGGTTCAACACGAACGACGGCGTCATCCTCATGGCGGCGACGAACCGTCCCGACGTGCTGGACCAGGCGCTGCTCCGTCCGGGCCGCTTCGACCGGCAGATTGTGGTGCCCAACCCGGACATCGTGGGCCGCAAGGCGATCCTTGAGATACACGTGACCAACCAGAAGGTGCCCACGGCGGACGATGTGGACTTGGGCGTGATGGCCCGGAGCACCCCCGGTTTTTCGGGCGCGGACCTTGCCAACATGGTGAACGAGGCGGCGCTGCTGGCCGCGCGCCGGGGCAAGGACAAGGTGGCGATGGAGGACTTCGAGGACGCGAAGGACCGGGTGCTGATGGGCCCGGCGCGGCGCAGCATGACCATGAGCGAGAAGGAGAAGGCCGCCACGGCGTACCACGAGGCGGGCCACACGCTGGTGGCGCGGCTGCTGCCCGACGCCGACCCGATCCACAAGGTGACCATCATCCCCCGGGGGCGGGCGCTTGGCGTGACCAGCTCCCTGCCCGAGCAGGACCGGTACAGCATTTCCAAGACCTACTGCCTCGCCACGATCCGCATGATCATGGGCGGCCGCGCGGCGGAGGACGTGGTGTTCAACGAGTTCACGAGCGGCGCGTCGAACGACCTGAAGCGGGCCACGCAGCTCGCGCACAAGATGGTGTGCGAGTGGGGCATGAGCAACCTCGGCCCCCTCACCTTCGGCGGCGGGGACGAGGAGGTGTTCCTTGGCCGGGACTTCGCCCGGATGCGCGACTTCAGCGAGGAAACCTCGTCGGCGGTGGACCGCGAGATACACCGGATTTGCGAGGAGGCCTACAAGGACGCCCGCGAGATGCTGCACAGGCACGAGGCGGTGCTGCGGGCCCTGGCCGAGGCGCTCATCGAGCGGGAAACCCTCGACCTGCACGAGATTGACGAGATTATCCGCACCGTGGGCGGCCCTGAACTGCTGCCGCAGCGGGCCGCGGAGCCGGAGAGCGCGGCGGGCGGGCAGGAGCCGGAGGAGTTGACGGCGGCGGCCTCCGAGCAGGCCCCCCCGGACAAGGAACCGTCCGCGCCCGTCCTCGATCCCGAAACGGCCCCCGGCCCGGCGTGACAGGCCCGTACGGCCCCCCTTCCAGCCACCGACACAGGGAACGCGCGTGATGCCCCTGCCCCAGTGCGACATAGCCGACAAGACCCTGGTGATGGGCATCGTCAACGTGACCCCCGACTCCTTTTTTGACGGGGGGGCGCATTTCGACGCCGATTCGGCGGTTGCCCACGGCATGCGGCTCATTCAGGACGGGGCGGATATTCTGGACGTGGGGGGGGAGTCGTCGCGCCCCGGTGCGGCCCCCGTGACGCCCGGGGAGGAGCAGCGGCGGGTGCTGCCCGTGGTGGAGCGCCTTGTTCCGCTGGGCGTTCCCGTTTCGGTGGACACCATGCACGCCGAAACGGCGCGGCGCGCCCTAGCGGCGGGCGTGGTGATGATCAACGACATCTCCGCCTTCCGCGCCGACCCGGAGATGGCCGGGGTTGCGGCGGAGGCGGGCTGCGCCTGCGTGCTCATGCACATGCAGGGCACCCCGCAGACCATGCAGGCCGCCCCGGCATACGGGGACGTGGTGGACGACATCCGGGCCTTTCTCGCGGAGCGGACCGAATTCGCCCTTTCGCGGGGGGTGCGCTTGGAAAACATCTGGCTGGATCCCGGCTTCTGCTTCGGCAAGACGGTGGAACAGAACCTCTTGCTGCTGCGCCGGCTGGACGAGTTTTTGACCCCCGGCCGCCCCCTGCTGCTGGGCACGTCGAACAAGTCCACCATCGGCGCGGTGATGGACGCGCCGCCGGGTGAACGGACCCTTGGAACGGCCGCGACGGTGGCGTTCGCAATCGCCAAAGGCGTACACTGTGTGCGGGTGCATGATGTCAAGACCATGGCCGGAGTGGCGCGCATGTGCGACGCCATCCGCCACGGGAGGAGGTAGGAGAACATGGGCGAACGCCTGTTTGGAACGGACGGCATCCGGGGCCTGGCGAACATCCACCCCATGACCGCCGAAATGGCGCTCAAGGTGGGCCGCGCCGCCGGGCGCGTCTTCCAGAAGGAGGACCGCCAGCACACGATTCTCATCGGCAAGGACACGCGCCGCTCGTGCTACATGATTGAGAACGCGCTGACGGCGGGGCTTCTTTCCATGGGCCTGCGGGTGCTGCTCACGGGCCCCCTGCCCACGCCGGGGGTGTCGTACATCATGCGCAGCCTGCGCTGCGACGGCGCAATCATGATTTCCGCCTCCCACAACCCCTACGCGGACAACGGCATCAAGCTTTTCGCCGCCGACGGCTTCAAGATTCAGGACGCGCTGGAGGACGAAATCCAGCGGCTCATCGAGACCGGCGAGGTGGACGACATCCGCCCCACCGGCGACCGGGTGGGCGTGGCCCGGCGCATTGACGACGCCGTGGGCCGGTACATTGAATTCGCCAAGGCCGCCTTCCCCAAGGGCATGCGCCTCGACGGGCTGCGCATCGTGATGGACTGCGCCAACGGCGCGGGCTACAAGGTGGGCCCGGAGACGCTGCGCGAGCTGGGCGCGGAGGTCATCCCCATCAACGACCACCCCGACGGCCTCAACATCAACGAGCGCTGCGGCTCGGTGCACCCCGAGGAGATGCGCGCCACGGTCATCCGCACCAAGGCGGACGTGGGCGTCGCCTTCGACGGCGACGGCGACCGCATCGCCATGGCCGACGAGAACGGGCGGCTGCTGGAGGGCAACGCCATCCTCGCCCTGCTCGGCGTGGACATGATCGAGCGGGGCGTGCTGCCCCGCAACACCCTCGCCACGACCATCATGGCCAACGGCGGCCTGGAGCGCGCCCTGGCGCGGGCGGGCGGCCGGGTGGTGCGCGCCCAGGTGGGCGACCGCAGCGTGGTGGAGGCCATGCTCAAGGACGGCCTCATCCTCGGCGGCGAGCCCTCGGGCCACATGATTCTGCTGGAGCACAACGTCACCGGCGACGCCATGATCGCCGCGCTGCACGTGCTCGCCACCATGATCCGCAAGGACCAGCCCCTCTCCGCCATCGCCCACCTCTACCATGAGATGCCCGAATGCCACCGCCGGGTGCCCATGGAAAACGGGCACCGGGCCGCGCAGTCCGCGCTCGACGCCATCGCCGCGGAGGCGCAGGCGGAAATCAACGGCCAGGGCCGCGTCGTCATCCGCCGCTCCGGCACCGAGCCCGTGGTGCGCGTGATGGTGCAGCACGAGGAGCTGCGCCGCGCCGAACAGCTCGCCGAGCAGCTCGCCGCGCGCGTCGCCGAAGCCGCCGCCGCGTCCTGACCGGCAGGAAAAACGGGAGAACCCACCATGAACACCCCGAACACAAGCGCGCCCCGCTTCCGGCCCATCGAACTGGGCGTGAACATTGACCACGTGGCCACCCTGCGCGAGGCGCGCAAGGGAAGCGCCCCCGACGTGATCGCCGCCGCCAAGGTCTGCGAGGCCGCCGGGGCGCGCCAGATCACCGTCCACCTCCGCGCCGACCGCCGCCACATCCAGGACCATGACGTGGCCGCGCTCAAGCAGGTGCTCACCGTCCGGCTCAACCTCGAAATGGGCGTGACGGACGAGATCATCGAAATCGCCCGCGCCACCCGGCCCGACACGGTCTGCCTCGTCCCCGAAAACCGGCGCGAGGTCACCACCGAGGGCGGGCTCGACGTGGCCGGCCAGCTCGCGCGCCTCACCGAGGTCACCGCGGACATGCACGCCCACGGCATCCGCGTCAGCATGTTCATCGACCCCGACGCGCGCCAGGTCGAGGCCAGCGCCGCCTCCGGCGCCGACTTCATCGAAATGCACACCGGCGCCTACGCCAACGCCCGGGGCGAGGAGGCCGTCGCAAAAGAACTCGCCCGCCTCCATGAATGCGCCCTGCTCTGCGCCCAGACGCCCATGCGCTGCAACGCGGGCCACGGCCTCACCGTGCGCAACCTCTGGCCCGTGGCCCTCCTCCCCGGACTCAACGAGGTCAACAACGGCCACGACATCATCGCCCGCGCCGTCTTCATCGGGCTCGACGCCGCGGTCCGCGAGATTCTCGACATCCTCCACCAGGCCGCAAAACTCAAGGCTGTCACCGACGCGGTGTGACGGGCGGAAGCGTGGGGGAAAAATGCCGCATGCCGCGTTTTGCCGGGGCCTTTCCGACAGTCAGATTGTCTCGTCGCTGATGAGACAATTGAGGTTGTTCAATGCCCCATGCATTTACCCCCCAAAGCGGACCGGCGCGGGCATCATGGTGCTTCTGGGCACGCCGACTTTGGAGGAGCTTTCTTTTAGGGGGCGGACTGTTTCTGTTGAATGGTGGCGCGGATCTCCTGTAGCCTTGTCAACAGGCGGGGCGGGAGGCTGTCAGGTCTGTTTCTTGTGGGGTTTGTCAAAGAAAAAGCGCAGCGGGAGAACAAGAGGGAATGCCGGAGCAACGGAAGGACGGCGGGCTTTTCATCGTTGACAATTCGGACTCCGAATGGAAAGTCCGGGATTATCTGCGGGAATGGAGCGACTTGGCGCATTCTTTTGATGTTGCCACGGGGTATTTTGAGATCGGCGCGCTCCTTGCGCTGGATGGTCAGTGGCAAAAGCTTGATCACATGAGAATTCTCATGGGGGATGAGGTGTCAAAGCGCACAAAAAAGGCGCTTCTTGCGGGCATTGAAAATATCAGAAGAATACTTGATCAAAGCATTGAGCGGGAAAAGGAGGAAAATGATTTCCTGCGGGGCGTGCCAGGCATTGTCGAGGCGCTGAGGGAAAAGAAGATTCTCTGCCGTGTCTATTCAAAAGAGAAGTTTCACGCAAAGGCTTACATAACCCACGGAAAGCATGCCGTCATAGGATCCGTGGCATTGGTCGGCTCAAGCAATTTCACCCATCCGGGCCTGACGCAAAACGTCGAACTGAACATACAGGTTCAGCGGGAGGTGGCGGAACTCCAAGAGTGGTATGAGCGTCACTGGAACATGGCGGAAGACATCACAGGGGAGATACTTTCCACCATAGAACGGCACACCCGCGAGCGCACCCCCTTTGAAATATATGCGAAGTCCCTGCAGGAATACTTCCGCGGGCATGAAATGACCGACACGGAATGGGAAAAGACCGAGTCGCGGATGTACCCTGTGCTTGACCACTACCAAAAGGAGGGCTACCACGCCCTTCTGAAGATAGCCCGCCAGTTCAACGGGGCTTTTCTCTGCGACGGCGTCGGGCTTGGCAAAACTTTTGTGGGCATGATGCTGATAGAGCATCTGACCATGCGCGAGCGCAAGCGGGTTGCGCTGTTTGTCCCCAAAGCGGCGCGGAAACCCGTCTGGGAGGCCGCCCTGGACAAATACCTTCCCCATGTCCGGCGCGGTGACTTTGCCAATCTTGTCATCTACAACCACACCGATCTCCAGCGCGGCGGTGATTTCATGGAGCGCATGCAGGCGCTCAAGGATCTGGCCGACGTGATTGTCATTGACGAGGCCCACCATTTCCGCAACCCCGGACTCAAGGGCATGGGCGCCAGGGGACCATCCCGGTACCGGCAGCTCTTTGACATAGCCGGGGGAAAAACGCTTTACATGCTGACAGCGACGCCCGTCAACAACCGGCTGACTGATCTGCAGCGGATGATAGAACTTTTTTCCCGCCGCCAGAATGACTATTTCAAGCACCGTCTGGGTATCCACAATCTTCCGGCCCATTTCCGCAAGATGGAGAAGGCGCTGGAGGAAATGACGCTCGGCGCCCCCGCGCAAACTGTGATATTCACGGAAACCAATGAATCCGAGGCCGAGCAGGTGCTGTCCACCGACCCCCTTTTCAAGGCGCTGGTGGTCCAGCGCAGCCGTTCCTATGTGAGGGAAAGCCAGACACAGCACGGGGGGGCGGACACGCTGTTTCCCGAAAGACAGCCCCCGGTGGTGGCCGAGTATTCCATTAAAAAGACCTACGGCCGCCTGCTGGACATGCTGGAGGGTGCGTTCAACCACGAGAAACCGCTTTTTTCCCTTGCAATTTACTATCCCCTGGCCTATTACAAGGGGGATGACGCAAACATAGATCCGATGGCTGAAAACCGGCAAAAGCAGGTTGTGGGCCTCATTCGTGTGCAGTTTTTGAAGCGCTTTGAGAGCTCCGTCCGCGCCTTCCAAATGTCCTGTTCAGACCTGTTGCTCAAGTTTCTGGCCTTTGCGGAAAAGCACAGTGAAACCATGGCCGAAAAACACCGGCTTGAGCGGTGGAAGGCGCAGCACGCCGAACTGCTCGGATATGTCCATGAGCACCAGACGGACTTGTTTGTCCAGGAGGACGAGGACGCCGATGCGGACATCATTTCCGAGGAAATGCTTGAACTGGTGGAGATGCTGCCCCGCGACGAGTACAGGGTGGAGGAAATACTCGCCGAGACATTTCTGGACCTGGACCAGGTGGCCGCGTTTTTGGAGGAGATCAGGCAGTTCAAGACCAGCCACGACGACAAGCTCAAGGCGCTGACAAGGCTGCTGAAGACCGATCCGGTGCTGAAAAAACACAAGGCCATCATCTTCACCGAATACATGGCCACCGCCCGGTATCTGCTGAAGGAGCTGGCCGCCGCCGGCATTGACGGGGTGGATGAGGTGGACAGCTCGACGAAACGGGACCGGGGAGACATGCTCCGCCAGTTTTCGCCGTACTACAACGGCTCCACGAGCGGGGAGCTGGCCGCCGCGGGACTGAAGGAGACGCGCATCCTAATCGCCACGGATGTGCTCTCCGAGGGGTTGAACCTCCAGGACGCCACCCGGCTCATCAATTATGACATTCACTGGAACCCCGTCCGCCTGATGCAGCGCATCGGGCGTGTGGACAGGCGTCTGAACAGGGAGACGGAAGCGCGGATTGTCGCGGACCATCCGGACCAGAAAAGCATCCGGGGCACGGTGGCCTACTGGAATTTCCTGCCGCCCGACGAGTTGAACCGTCTTTTGGGGCTTTACTCGCTGGTGTCGCACAAAACCCTCCGGATTTCCAAGACCTTCGGCATTGAAGGCAGGCAACTGCTCACCCCCGAGGACGACTACGAGGCGCTGAAGGACTTCATCCACGAGTACGAGGGCGGCACCACCCCCGATCAGGCCATGCACCTCGAATATCAGCAGCTGCTCAAGGACCACCCCGGCCTGGAGGAACAGCTCAACGGCTTTCCCAAACGGGTGTTTTCAGGGCGGCATCATCCAATCACGGGAGCCCGCGCGGTCTTTTTCTGCTACAGCCTTCCCGGTTTGGATCTGTCACTCCAGGACGGGGGTGCCAGTGACGCCGCCGCATGGACGGAAGAGGCGGGGTACACCAAATGGTACCTGTACGACACCGGCAGGGACCGAATTCTGGAAGAGACCCCGGCCATACACGAACTGATCAAGTGCGGGCCGGACACCCCGCGCCACCGGGGCATGGAGGAGAAGACCCTCTCCGAAATCCGGGCATCGGTGGAAAAGCACATCAAGAACACCTATTTCAAAAGCACCCAGGCCCCGGCGGGCGTGAAGGCCACCCTTCGCGCGTGGCTTGAACTCAGTTAGGGTAATCCCATGGATTTAAGGGAAGTGGAGCGGCTGCGGGGAATTAAAAGTTTCCCGTCCCTGGTGAAGTATCTGCGGGACGAGCTGGGCTGGCCCGTGGAATCGGAGGACTTCGAGGAGCTCACCTACGACTACGAGCCTGAGGAGCTCGGACTGGACGCGAAAACCGCCGTCAAGGTCCACTCCATCAAGCAGCTCCGCCCGCTTGTCAACGGGCAGCCCTTCGGCATTTTTTTCATCAGTTTCGCGCCCAAGCGGCTTCCCGTGGTGGTGCTGCGCCGCATCCTGGGGGCGCTGGCGCTGAAAAAAAGGACGGCGGCGGATCACGCGCACCAGGCGGCCTGGCGCATGCATGATCTGCTCTTCATCTCCTCCCACGGCGAGGATCAGGACAGGGCCATCACCTTCGCCCATTTCCGCGAGGACGAATGCCAGCCCGGCGACGCGCCCACCCTGCGGGTGCTCTGCTGGGACGGAGACGACACGGTCCTCCACCTTGGGCACGCCCACGAAACACTGCGTCGGAAACTGCAATGGCCGGCGGGGGGGGGCGACCCGGATGCATGGCGGCGGAACTGGTCGGATGCCTTCACCACAGGCCACCGGGAGGTCATCACCACCTCCAGGGCGCTGGCCCTGCGCCTGGCCATTCTCGCCCGGGGCATCCGAAGGCGGGTGAACGCGGTGCTGGCCGTCGAGTCGGACAAGGGGCCCGTCCGCAGGCTTCATGCGGCCTTCAGGGAGGCGCTCATACACGATCTGGGCGGGGACGACTTCGCCGACACCTACGCGCAGACCGTTGCCTACGGCCTGCTCACGGCGCGCGTCTCCCGGCCCGCCGGGCTGGTGGCGGACAACCTGGTGGACATGGTCCCCGTAAGCAACCCCTTCCTCCATGAAATGCTCCAGGCATTCCTCCATATCGGCGGTAAAAAGCAAAAGGGCGGCGCGGCCCTGAATTTCGACGAGCTCGGCGTGACCGAGGTGGTCGAGACGCTGCGCCACGCCAACATGGAGGCGGTGCTGCGCGATTTCGGCGACAGGAACCCGCTGGAAGATCCCGTCATCCATTTTTACGAGCTGTTCCTCCGGGAGTACGACGCCGGAAAGCGGATGCAACGCGGTGTTTTCTACACGCCCAAGCCGGTGGTGTCCTTCATTGTGAGGAGCGTTCACGAGCTGCTCCGGCGCGAGTTCGGGCTGGAGGACGGGCTGGCCGACACCACCACCTGGGGCGAAATGGTAAAACGCCATCCCGGCATGGCGCTCCCCATGGCAGGACAGGCGAAACCGGGCTCCGCCGATCCGGCGGAGGCGCCCGTCAGCCCCGACACGCCCTTTGTGCAGATTCTCGACCCCGCCACCGGCACGGGCACCTTCCTGGTCGAGGTTGTGCAGGTCATCCATGAAACCATGACGCGCAAATGGGAGCGCATGGGCCGGCTGCCGCTCACCGAAATCCCCGACCTGTGGAACGAATACGTCCCAAAACACCTCCTCCCCCGCCTCCACGGCTACGAGCTCATGATGGCGCCCTACGCCATCGCCCACATGAAACTCTCCCTGAAACTCCAGGAAACCGGCTACCGGTTTGGTGACAACGGGCGGGTGCGCGTCTTCCTCACCAACGCCCTGGAGCCGCCCCAGGATTTCTCCGGCCGTCTTGCCTTCGACGTGCCCGCCCTCGCCCATGAGGCCGCCGCCGTGAACGCGATCAAGCGCGGCCGGCAGTTCACCGTGGTCATCGGAAATCCGCCCTATGCCGGCGAGTCCTCCAACAAGGGGGACTGGATCACCGGACTCATGCGCGGAACGGACACCGAAACACGGCGGGCCGTGGAAAACTATTTCGCCGTTGACGCCGCCGCCCTCGGCGAGGCCAACCCCAAATGGCTCAACGACGACTATGTGAAGTTCATGCGCCTGGCGCATTCGCGGATTGAACTTTGCGGCTGCGGCATCCTTGCCTTCATCACCAACCACGGCTACCTGGACAATCCCACCTTTCGCGGCATGCGCGAAAGCCTGATGGGCACCTTTGATCTGCTTCACCTGCTTGATTTGCACGGCAACCTCAAGAAAAGGGAGCAGGCCCCGGACGGATCAAGGGATGAAAATGTCTTTGACATCGAGCAGGGCGTGGCCGTCGGCCTTTTCCTGCGGCGCGGGGAAAAACGCGCGCCGGGGGACGCCCCGCGGGTCTTTCAGGCCGATCTTCGCGGATTGCGGGACGGGAAATACGCGACACTGAAGGATGCCGGTCTGGATGGTATTCCCTGGGCGCCCCTCGCCCCGCAGGCGCCCTTCCGCCTGTTCATCCCCTATGCCGCAAACGACGCCGACGCCTACAACACATGGCCCTCCGTCCGGGACATATTTCCCGTCAACTCCGTGGGCATCGTCACCGCCCGCGACGCCCTCGCCATCCACTGGTCGCGCGGCGATCTCCGTCAAACCCTGGACACCTTCAGCACCCTTGACACCGAAGCCGCACGCGAATTGTATGAACTGGGGAAAGACGCCCAGGATTGGAAAGTGGAATGGGCGCAAAAAGATGTCAGAGCTCATCTCAATGAATTTGAAAAATATGCTCGCCCCATCACCTACAGACCGTTTGACACCCGCTGGACCTTTTTCACCGGAACCTCCAGGGGCTTCCTGTGCAGGCCGAGGGGTGAGGTCATGCGCCACATGATCGCGGGGGAGAATATGGGACTCTGTTTGACCCGTTCTGTTGAAATAAAAAGGGGATGGGAGCATGTGTTCTGTACGAACAATATGATTCAGCACCATACGGTCTCATTAAAGGAAGTTAACTATCTTTTCCCTCTCTATTTACTAACCAATGAACATATTGAAGGCGGTGATTTGGAAGATCGTGCTGTCCGGGAGGAATTTGGCCAGTACGGCAACGGAAACCGGGCAAATTTAAGCCATGAATATATTTTACAGGTTTCCCAGCGGATACAAAGCGTATTTGCAACATCGGTATCCTCTAATTCCAGTGCGTTTTTCACGCCGGAGGAGGTGTTCCATTATCTCTATGCGGTGCTCCACTCCCCGGAGTACCGGGCGCGTTACGCGGCGCAGCTCCGGCTGGATTTCGCGCGGGTGCCGTTGCCGGGAAGCGCGGCGTTGTTTCATGACTTGTGCGGTCCGGGCAGGGAGTTGACGAATCTGCACCTGTTGCGGGAGGTGCCTGAGTCGGGGGTGGTTTTCCCCGTGTGCGGCGGCGGCGTGGTGGAGAAGCCGCGCCATGACGCGGCGCTGGAGCGGGTTTACATCAACAAGACGCAGTATTTCGGGGGGATATCCGAATCGGTGTGGAATTTCCATATTGGCGGGTACCAGGTGTGCGAAAAGTGGCTGAAGGACCGGAAGGGCCGGGTGCTTTCCGGGGAGGAGACGGAGCATTACCGGCGCATTGCGGCGGCTATCAGCGGGACGATCCGCGTCATGGGGGAAATTGACGGGATGATAACGCGGCACGGCGGCTGGCCCGCCGCCTTCGCCCCGGCGGCGGGGGAGGGTTGACGACAATGCCGGCAGCCTAGCCCCAAAAACAAAAAGCTGCGGATATAGGGTGTGTGGCCTGAACCACCCACCACGCGGCATGGAGCCGAGTTTCATCCGCCGTCAAGGAAAATATACACCGGCTTTTGGGGTCCGTCAAACCCTCCGGGGGCTTTGGCTTGAAGGGGGTCAGTCGAAGTAGGTGTAGTTGAAACTGCCGTCGTAGTCGGCGTTGAGGCCGGCCTCCACCGAGACGGTGGACTGCGGGGGGACGGCGGTGAGGTCAAGGGGGTT
>JBHEKP010000154.1:0-34043 GCA_041859375.1 Candidatus Hydrogenedentales bacterium
GAGATGGTGATGCCGGGCGACAACGTGAAGATGTCGATCGAGCTGATCAACTCCATCGCCATGACGGAAAACCTGCGCTTCGCCATCCGCGAGGGCGGACGCACCGTCGGCGCCGGCGTCGTCACCAAGATCATCGAGTAAACAAGGTTCCGCGGCGCGGGGCCCCCTCCGGGCGCCCCGCCCCGGTTTGACAACCGGCCGCCGGACCCGCCCCCAGGGGCGCGGAACGGCCGCCAGTGTGGAGAAAAGGCATGGCCTCAAGCCATAAGATTCGCATCAAGCTGCGCGCATACGACCATCGGCTTCTCGATCAGGCGACCACGGGCATCGTGGACGCCGCGAAGAAGACGGGCGCGCAAGTGCGCGGCCCGATCCCGCTTCCCACGGCGCTTTCCAAGCTGACCGTGCTGCGCGGACCGCACATTGACAAGAAGTCGCGCGAGCAGTTCGAGAGCCGCACCCACAAGCGGCTGATTGACATCGTCGGGCCGAGCGCAAGCACCGTTGACGCGCTGATGAAACTGGTGCTTCCCGCCGGCGTTGACGTGGAAATCAAGCAGTGAGCGGGCGGAAACCCGAATGACCGATGGCCGTGGAACCCACCACGTTTAAGGACAAGACACGATGCTGAAAGGTTTGTTGGGGCGAAAACTGGGCATGACCCGGATCTTCACGGAAGAAGGGTTGTGGATAGACGTCACCCTTGTGGAGACGGGACCGTGCACAGTGGTCCAGAGAAAGACCAAGGATCACGACGGGTACGAGGCGGTGCAGGTCGGCTACGGCGAGGTTGCGGAAAAACGCTGCACCAAGCCGATGCTGGGCCATTACAAGTCCGCCGGCGTCACCCCGAGGCGTGTGCTGAAGGAGTTCCGCGTGGACGCCGCGTCCGGCCTTAAGCCCGGCGACGAAATCTCCGGGCAGGACATCTTCAAGACCGGCGACCGGGTTGACATCTGCGGCGTCTCCAAGGGCAAGGGATTCCAGGGCGTCATGAAGCGCCATGGTTTCGGCGGCGGACCGGGCGGCCACGGCTCCATGTTCCACCGCGCCCCCGGTTCCATCGGTGCCAGCGCCGATCCGTCGGAGGTTGTCAAGGGTAAGCGCCTGCCCGGCCAGATGGGCAACGTGAACGTCACGGTCCAGAACCTGCAGGTCGTGGACATCGTCCCCGAGAAAAACCTGCTGGTGGTCCGCGGCGCGGTGCCCGGCGCAAAGGGCGGCATGGTTGTTGTCAAGCACAGCGTGAAAGGAGCCAAATAACATGGTGTCCTTGAAGGTAATCGGCATGGACGGCGCCGAGCTCGGCGTTGTCGAGGCCAGCGAGCAGGTTTTCGCGGCGCCCGTGAACGAGGCGCTTGTCCACGATGTGGTGGTCGGTCTCCAGGCCAACAAGCGCCAGGGCACGCACCAGACCAAGACGCGCGGCGAGGTTTCCGGCGGCGGCATCAAGCCCTTCCGCCAGAAGGGCACCGGCCGGGCGCGCCAGGGCAGCATCCGCGAGCCGCAGATGCGCGGCGGCGGCACCATCTTCGGGCCGCACCCCCGCGACTACCGGCACGCGCTGCCCGTGCGCGTCAAGCGCCAGGCCCTGTGCTGCGTCCTGAGCGACCGCCTGCGCGGCGAGAAGCTCAGTGTCGTGCGCGGCATGAGTTTTGACGCCCCGAAGACAAAACCCTTCGCGGCCATGCTCGGCAAGGTGGCCCCCGGCGGGCGCAAGACCCTGGTGGTCACCGCCGGCTGCGACGAGAACACCCTGCTCTCCTCGCGGAACATCGAGAAGGTGACGGTCCGCACGGCGGCGGACGTGAACGCACTGGACGTGCTGCTGGCCGCCCGGGTCGTCCTGCAGGAGGAGGCCGTCGCCGTCCTCCAGGAGAGACTGTCATGAGCATGGACCCCTACAAGATCATAGACCGCCCGATTATCACGGAAGAGGCGCAGATACAGATCGCCAAGGCGAACCAGTACACCTTCCGCGTCAATCCCAGGGCGACCAAGGGTCAGATCCGCGACGCCATCGAGGCCATCTTCCGCAAGGAGGAAATCCGCGTGGTGTCCGTCAACACGATGAACTACCAGGGCAAAGTGCGCAACCGGATGGCCTCGCGCCGTCCCGGCCGCCGGGCAGCCTGGAAAAAAGCCATTGTCACGCTGCGCCCGGGTGACAAGATTGAACTTATCTAAGGAGCCGCCGAGATGCCTCTGAAGAGATTCAAGCCCTACACGCCCTCCCGCCGGGAGATGAGCGTGTCGGATTTCGCCGAGATAACGAAGACCGAGCCCGAGAAGAGCTTGGTTGTCATCAAGCGGCGCGTCAACGGCCGAAACAACCTTGGCCGGATCACCATGCGCCGGCGCGGCGGCGGCGCCCGGAAGAAATACCGGATCGTCGACTTCCGCCGCGAGAAGGACGGAATCCCCGGCAAGATTGCAGCGATCGAGTACGATCCCAACCGCTCCGCGCGCATCGCGCTGGTCCACTACGCGGACGGCGAGAAGCGCTACATCATCGCGCCGAACGGCCTCAAGATCGGCCAGGTGATCATGAGCGGAGAGAGCGTGGAGTTCGAAATCGGCAACACGCTGCCCCTCGGCAACATGCCCCTCGGCACGAACGTGCACAACGTGGAGCTGACCCCGGGCGCGGGCGGCCAGATGGCGCGCGCCGCCGGCAACGGCTGCCAGCTGCTGGCCAAGGAGGGCCGCTACGTCGCGCTGCGCCTCCCCTCCGGCGAGATGCGCCGCGTGCTGAGCGCGTGCCGCGCCACCATCGGTGTGGTCGGCAACGAGGAGCACAGCAACGTGAACCTGGGCAAGGCCGGCCGCTCGCGCTGGCTGGGACGCAGGCCCAAGGTGCGCGGCGTCGTGATGAACCCGGTTGACCACCCGCACGGCGGCGGCGAAGGCCGCACCTCCGGCGGCCGCCACCCGGTCACCCCCTGGGGCAAGTCCACCAAGGGCATGAAGACGCGCAAAAAGAACAGCAGGACCAACCAGTACATTATCCGCCGGCGCAACGGCTGACAAGTGCTGCGAAGGCAGGACGCATAAGGAGAGTTTAACGTGGCCCGCTCGCTTAAAAAAGGGTACTTCATCGAGGGTTCGCTGCTCGACAAGGTGGTCAGGCAGCAGAACACCGGCGACCGCCGGGTCATCAAGACCTGGTCGCGCCGCTCGACCATCGTCCCCGACATGGTCGGCCTCACGATTACGGTCCACAACGGCAAGACGTTCATACCGGTGTTTGTGACTGAGAACATGGTGGGCCACAAACTGGGCGAATTCGCCCCGACGCGGACCTTCAAGGGCCACGCGGGAAGCAAGTGACGGGAGAATTAAGGCATGCCAACGGCTGTAGCAAAACTTAGCAACCTGCAGGTGGCCCCGAGAAAGGTCCGCCTGGTGGCAAACATGATTCGCGGCAAGCGGGTCGCCGACGCGCGCGACATCCTCCAGTTCTGCGTGAAGGGCTCTGCCGAGCCCATCCGCAAGCTGCTGGATTCGGCCGTCGCCAACGCCGAATACGAGGCGCGGGAACGCCGCGCACGGATCATCGCCGACAACATGGTGGTGAGCTGGATTATTGTGAACGAGGGCCGGACCCTGTACAGGTACCAGTCCATGCCCCGCGGGCGCGCCGGAAAGGTCCGGCACCGCAGCAGCCATGTTGAACTGATGATTTCGGACAAGTGAGGAGAGCATCATGGGTCAGAAGGTTCACCCCTTTGGCTTCCGTCTGGGTGTCATACAGGAATGGTCGTCGCGCTGGTACGCCGGCAGGGACTATGTCGAGCTGTTGCACAAGGACTTGGAAATCCGCCGCTACCTGAAGCGCCGCCTTGACCGCGACGCCGCCGAGGGGCGGGCCGAAGTGGCAAAGATAGACGTTGAGCGCGCCGGCCGCAAGACCAAGGTCATCATCTACGCCGCGCGTCCGGGCGTGGTCATCGGCCAGAAGGGCGACCGCGTCGAGGAGCTGCGCAAGGAGCTCGAGCTGCTCACCGGCCAGGATGTCATGCTCGACATCCGCGAGGTGATGGCGCCCGATCTCAGCGCCCAGCTCGTGGCCGAGCGCCTCGCGCTCGACCTTGAGAAGCGCGTGTCCTTCCGCCGCGCCATGAAGAAGGCGATGCAGAACACCATGCGCCTCGGCGCCAAGGGCATCCGCATCCGCGTGGCCGGCCGACTGAACGGCGCCGAAATCGCGCGCTGCGAGCAGTCCCGCGAGGGTTCCGTGCCCCTGCACACCCTGCGCGCGAACGTGGACTACGGCGTGGCCACCAGCTACACCACCTACGGGACCATCGGTGTGAAGTGCTGGATCTACCTGGGCGACATCAACCCGGGCGAGCGCGTCCAGGGCGTCGGTGTCGAGCTGCGCGCCCCCGAGGGCAGGCGCGGCGACCGTGACGGCGGACGGCGCGGCGACCGCGACGGCGGACGCGGCGGACGGCCCGGCGGCGGGCGCGGGCGCTCCGGCGGCGGGCGCGGCCCCAGGACGGAGACGGCGGAATAACCGGGTTAACAGCGGCGGCGGCCCCAGGGGCGCGGCCGAAGTGGAGATGTGAAACATGTTGATGCCGAAGCGAGTGAAATACCGGAAGCAGCAGCGCGGCAGCCGGGCCGGAATGACCAAGGGCGGCGCGTCGCTGAACTTCGGCGAGTACGGCGTGAAGGCCATGGAAGACGGCTGGGTCACCGCCCGCCAGATTGAGGCCGCCCGTATCGCCATCACACGCCACCTGCGCCGCGGCGGCAAGGTGTTCATCCGGGTTTTCCCGGACAAGCCGATCACAAAGAAGCCCGCCGAAACCCGCATGGGCAAGGGCAAGGGCGCGCCCGAGGAGTGGGTGGCCGTGATCAAGCCCGGCCGCATCATGTTCGAGGTTGAGGGTGTTGGCGAGGACCTGGCCAAGGAGGCAATCCGCCTGGCCGGTTTCAAACTGCCGATTAAGACTAAATTCGTGGCCCGCACACTGTAGGCCGGACGACTTCTGGGAGATGACGACGTGAAGGCGAGAGAACTCAAGGAAATGACGGAAGAGGCGCTTCGTGAGCGCCTCAGCGACCGCAAGGCCGACATCATGACATTCCGCCTCCAGCTGGCCACCAGCGTGGTGGAAAACGTGCGCCGCGCCCGCGAGGCGCGCCGTGAAATCGCGCGTATTCTGACGATCCTCCGGGAGCGTGAACTCGCCGCGGCGAAAGGGATGAAGTAGGATGAGCGAACAGACCAACACTCCGGCCGCGGAAAAGGGCGGCGTCCGCAAGGAACGCGTGGGCGTGGTGACCAGCACCGCCATGCAGAAGACCATCACCGTCGCGGTGCAGGCCTTCAAGCCCCACCCGCTCTACAAGAAGGCCCTCAAGCGGACCAAGAAATTCAAGGCGCACGATGAAAACCAGGACTGCAATGTGGGCGATCTCGTCCGCATCCGCGAGACCCGTCCGCTCAGCCGCACAAAGCGCTGGCGCCTGGTTGAAATCGTCAAGCGCGCCGACTGACAGGGAAGGATCAGGCCATGATACAGATTTACTCCCGGCTGAACGTCGCCGACAACTCCGGCGCCCGTGAAATCCGCGTGATGCAGGTGATGGGCGGCTCCAAGCGCCGCTACGCCGCCCTCGGCGACATCATCACCGCCAACGTGCGCGACGCACTGCCCAACGCCCCCATCAAAAAGGGCGACGTGGTCAAGGCGGTGGTCGTGCGCATCCGCCGCGACACGCAGCGCCCCGACGGAACGGTCATCCGTTTCGACTCCAACGCGGCCGTCATCATCAACAACCAGAAGGAGCCCCGCGGCACGCGCATTTTCGGGCCCGTTCCGCGCGAACTGCGCGAGGGCGGCTTCCTGCGCATCCTGTCCCTGGCCCCCGAAGTGGTGTGAGGTTAAAACAATGTACATTCGCAAAAAAGACACAGTGGTGGTGATTCGCGGCGAGTACAAGGGCCGCCGGGGCCGCGTTCTCGAGGTCTACCCCTCCGAGCAGCGCATCCTGGTGGAGGGCGTGAACATCATAAAGCGCCACACCCGCGCCAACCGCCGCAACCAGTCCGGCGGCATCGTCGAGCGCGAGGCCCCCATCCACGTTTCCAACGTGATGCCGTGGTGCGAGGACGCGGGCAAGCCGTCGAAGATCCTCATGAAGAAGCTCGAGGACGGCACCCGCGTGCGCGTGTGGAAGATCACCGGAGAGACGCTCGACTGAGTGTGGGACTGAATCCGCGAAAGCGTAAAACCTGAGGAGTGGCCGCCGTGCCAGCAAGACTCAAAGAAAAATACAAAAACGAAATCGTGCAGGCGATGATGGCCGAATTCGGCTACAAAAACGTCATGCAGGTGCCCCGGATCGAGAAGGTCGTGGTCAACATGGGCGTCGGCGACGCCATCGGCGACTCCAAAATCATGGACACCGCCGCCGCCGAGCTCGCACAGATCACGGGCATGAAGCCCAGTGTGCGCCGCGCAAGGAAGTCCATCTCGAACTTCAAGCTGCGCGAGGGCGTCGCCATCGGGTGCATGGTCACCCTGCGCGGCGAGTACATGTACGACTTCATGGACCGCCTCTTCAACGTGGCCATCCCCCGCATCCGCGACTTCCGCGGCGTGTCCGCCAAGGGCTTCGACGCCTTCGGCAACTACACGCTGGGCCTGCGCGAGCAGACCATCTTCCCGGAAATCGACATCGACAAGGTCACCCGGGTGCGCGGCATGAACATCACCTTCGTCATGAAGACGAAAACGCCCGACGACCAGAGCCGGGCGCTGCTGCGGAAACTTGGAATGCCCTTCGCCGGCTGATCGGCGGAGCCACGCGGGCGCACGACGGCGCCCGGACCATAAAGGATACGACCCTTGGCTAAGACGAGCAAACTCGAAAAGAACAAGAAGATTGCCGGGCTGGTGGTGAAATACCGCAGGCAGCGCGAGGAACTCAAGGCGGCCATCAAGGACGAGAGCCTCCCCTTCGAGGAGCGCCTCCAGGCCGTGCGCAAGCTCGCGTCGCTGCCGCGCAACTCGTCCCCGGTGCGCTACCGCAACCGGTGCAAGGTCACCGGCCGTCCGCGCGGCTATCTCCGCGCCTATGGCATGTCCCGCGTGTCCCTGCGGGAACTGGCGCTGGAGGGCAAGGTCCCGGGCGTCACCAAGTCCAGTTGGTAACAGTGCGGAAAGACTGAGGAATACCAGATCATGTCGATGAACGATCCCATTGCCGACCTTTTGACCCGTGTGCGGAACGCCATCCAGGCGCGCCATGCAACCGTGGACGTGCCCGCGTCGCGCCTGAAAATCGAGATTTGCCGCGTGCTGCTCGAGCAGGGGTTTGTCGGGAATTTCGAGGTGTCCGAGGAGCCCGTCCCCGGCCTCATCCGCATCACGCTCAAGTACCTCTCCGACGGCGCCCCCGTGCTCCACGGGCTGCGCCGCGTGAGCAAGCCCAGCCTGCGGGTGTACCGCGGCAGCGGCGACATCAAGCCCGTCCGGAGCGGTCTGGGCATCTCCATCATCACCACCTCCAAGGGTGTGATGACGGGCAAGAACGCCCAGCAGCAGAAACTGGGCGGCGAGATTTTGTGTGAAGTGTGGTGATTCCGTCCGGCGCCCCGCGCCGGCCAAGACCAGTGTGTGAAAGGATTCGTGCCGTGTCCCGAATTGGAAAAATGCCGGTTCCCCTGCCCAGCGGCGTGCGCTGCGAGCTTTCGGGGGCGACCCTGAAGGTCACGGGCCCGAAGGGTTCGCTCGAGGCGACCTTCTCGCCCGAAATCATCATCGCCGTGGGCGAGACCGAAATCACCGTCTCGCGCCCCAGCGACAAAATCACGCACCGCTCCCTGCACGGGCTCACCCGCGCCCTCGTCTGCAACATGGTCACGGGCGTTTCCCAGGGCTTCAAAAAGACGCTCCTCCTGGAGGGTACGGGCTACCGCGCCTCCATGCAGGGCAGGGATCTGAACCTGACCATCGGCTACAGCCATCCGGTCCAGATCACCCCCCCCGCCGGGATTGACTTCGCCGTGGACGGCACCCAGACCATTCATGTGTCGGGCATCGACCGGCAGCTGGTCGGCCAGGTGGCGGCAAACGTCCGCCGCGTGCGCGCGGTCGAGCCGTACAAGGGCAAGGGCCTCCGGTACGAGGGTGAGTTTGTCAACCGCAAGGAAAGCAAGAAGGGCGCATAATGCGGCGCGCGCCGCGCGCGGGGCCTGAACACCCCGGCGCGGACGAAGCAGGAGATGCATAAAGATGTCCAACACTCGCAAAGCTGACGTGATGAAGGCCCGGCGTTGCCGGCGCATTCGCAAAAACATGTCGGGCACACCCGAAAGGCCGCGCCTCCGCGTGACCCGTTCGGTCAGCCACATATACGCGCAGATCATCGACGACACGACGGGTTACACCCTGGCCGCGGCCTCATCGCTGGCGCTGAAGATCAAGGGCGGAAACATCGAGGCCGCCAAGGCCGTTGGAAAGGCCATCGGCGAGGCCGCCGTGGCGAAATCAATCGGAAGCGTTTGCTTCGACCGGGGCGGACGGCTGTACCACGGCCGGATCAAGGCCCTGGCGGACGCGGCGCGCGAGGCAGGTTTGCAATTCTAGCAAGGAGACAGGTCCTTTGAGCACACTTCCAGGCAGCAGGCGCGAGGAGCGCTCCGATCGCAGGATGGATCGGGAAGAGCAGAAAAACGAGTTTGTCGAGCATGTCGTCAAGATTTACCGCGTGGCCAAGGTGGTGAAGGGCGGACGCCGCTTCAGCTTCAGCGCCATGGTGGTCGTCGGCGACGGCAAGGGCCGCGTCGGCGCGGCCATGGGCAAGGCGGGCGAGGTCCCCGACGCCATCCGCAAGGCGATGGAGCGGGCCAAGAAGGACCTCATCACCGTGCCCATCGTCAACACGACCATCCCCCACGAGGTGGTGGGCCGTCTTGACGCTGCCAAGGTGCTCCTCAAGCCGGCCTCCGGCGGTACGGGCATCGTGGCCGGCGGCACCGTCCGCGCCGTCATGGAGGCGGCCGGGTATGAGAACGTGCTGACCAAGTCCCTCGGCTCCAACAGCGCCACCAACGTGGTCTGGGCCACCCTCAACGCGCTGAGCCAGCTCGCCACCGCCGAGGAGCTCGCCTCCCAGCGCGGCATGGAAACAGCCGAGATTTAAGCCCGAAGGGCGCAAGGCATTGGAATTCACCGCGCCCGTTGGAGGCGCGAAAGGACAGGATACTAGCGATGGAACTTCACAATCTCCAGCCGGCCGCCGGCGCCAAGCACAAGCGCAAGCGGGTGGGACGCGGCCACGGTTCCGGAAACGGCAAAACCGCCGGGCGCGGGCACAAGGGCCAGAAGTCCAGGTCGGGCTACTCCCGCAAGCTTGGGTTCGAAGGCGGACAGATGCCCATCAACCGGCGCCTGCCCAAGCGCGGCTTCTACCACGAGAAGCGCCACGGGTTCGCGGAGGTGAACCTCGACCTGCTCGCCGTCAAGTTTGACGACGGCGCGGTCATCACCACCGAAATGCTCCGTGAGCAGGGCATCGTCAAGATGCAGGCCGGCGGGGTGAAGCTGCTGGGCCGGGGCGACCTCGGCAAAAAGTTCACCATCAAGGTCGAGGCGGCCAGCGCGTCGGCCAGGGAAAAAGTGGCGGCGGCGGGCGGCACGCTCGAAATCGTCGAGCACGCCGAAGAAGCCGGCAAGTAACAAGCGTCCAACGGCAAGCATGCATTAAGCAAGGAGCGTTCAAGTGGCAGAGCCGATTGAAGCCTTCCGAAACGCCTTCAGGATACCGGAGCTCCGCAGCCGCATCATCTTCACCATGGTGATGCTGGTGCTGTTCCGGCTGGGCTCCTATGTGCCCATGCCCGGAGTGGACGGCGCGGCCCTCGTGCGCACGCTCGGCCAGAGCGGCGCGGGCCTGCTGGGTTTCTATGACATGTTCACGGGCGGCGCGTTCAGCCGCGCCACCGTCTTCGCCCTGGGCATCATGCCCTACATCACCGCGTCCATCATCCTCTCCCTGCTCATCCCGGTCATTCCCGCGCTGGAAAGCCTCCAGAAGTCGGGCCAGGAGGGGCAGAAGAAAATCACCGAGTACACGCGCTACGGCACCATCGTCCTCTGCATCGTCCAGTCCTTCGGCATCGCCGCCTACCTGCAGAGCATGGGCCGCGAGATTGTGCCCCAGCCGGGCGCGTTCTTCTTCCTGCTCTCCGTGATCACCCTCACCACCGGCACCGCCTTCCTCATGTGGGTGGGCGAGCAGATCAGCGAGCACGGCATCGGAAACGGTATCTCGCTCCTCATCTTCATCGGCATCGTGGCGGACCTGCCCAACGCCGTGAAGAACCTCTTCAAAATGATTTCAAACGACCAGATCAGCGTCATGGTGGCCCTCTTCATGGTGGCCATGATGTTCGCCGTGGTGGCCGGCGCGATTGTCGTCACCACCGGGCAGCGGCGTATTCCCGTGCAGTACCCCCGCCAGATCAAGGGGCGTGGCATGACCGGCGGCACCCGGACCTACCTTCCCCTGCGCGTCAACCAGGCGGGCGTCATCCCCATCATCTTCGCCAGCTCCATCCTGATGCTGCCCGGCAGCCTGGCGCAGTACGTCCGCATCCCCGCCATTGAGACGGCTATCAACTACCTTTTCAATCCCGGCGGGCTGCCCTACAACCTGATTTACGGCCTGCTTATCATCTTCTTCTCCTTCTTCTACACGGCCATCACCTTCAACCCCGTTGAAATGGCCGACAACATGAAGAAGTACGGCGGTGTCATCGTGGGCGTCCGCCCCGGAAAGGCCACCGCCGAATACCTGAACCATGTGATGACCCGGGTGACCACCAGCGGCGCAATCTTCCTGGCGGTGGTGGCCCTTCTCCCGATGGTTGTGATGCGCGTGCTCCAGGTTCCGGACTGGAACCTTGTGCACTTCTTCGGCGGCACCACGCTGCTCATCCTGGTGGGCGTCGCCCTCGACACCATCAAGCAGATCGAGCAGCATCTGGTGATGCGCCACTACGAGGGGTTCGGCTCCGCCAAGGGCGGCCGCATCCGGTCCCGCCGCTTCTAGGGCGGCCCCTGGGCGCGCGAGAACGGGTGCAACCGGACCGCGCGCCGGTGTATAATTGAATACTTGTCCGCCAACCCCGCAAAAGGGGGCTCCGCCCCCATGGATGAGGTGATGATAGCAATCCGCAGTGAGAGGGAGATTGATCTGCTCCGCAGGGCGAACGCCGTTGTCGCCGAGGTCCACGAGCTCGTGGCGGAAATGATCCGGCCCGGCGTGACCACGGCCGCGCTTGACGCGGCCGCCGAAAAGCTGATTCTGGCCCGGGGCGCCAAGCCGGCGTTCAAGGGCTACCGGGGCTATCCGGCCACCCTGTGCGTCTCCGTTGAGGACGAGGTGGTGCACGGCATCCCCGGCCCGCGCGTGCTGCGCGAGGGCCAGATAGTCAGCGTGGACGTTGGCGCGGTGTGCAAGGGCTACTACGGCGACGCGGCGGTGACCCACCCCTGCGGTGCCATAGACGAGCCGCGAAGGCGGCTCTTGGACGCCACCGACCTGTCCCTGGCAAGGGCCGTGCGCGCCGCAAAGGCGGGAAATTTCCTGCGTGATGTCGGCGTGGCGGTCGAAACGACCTGCAAGGCCGCCGGGTTCAAGGTGGTGCGCGACTTCGTCGGCCACGGCATCGGTACTGAGCTCCACGAGGAGCCCCAGGTGCTGAACTTTGACAACGGCGAGCGCGGGCCGCTCCTGCGCGAGGGAATGGTCCTGGCCATCGAGCCCATGGTCAACATGGGCACGCACCGCGTGAAGGTGCTGCGCGACGGATGGACCACCGTCACGGCGGACGGCAGGCCCAGCGCCCATTTTGAGCACAGCGTGGTCGTGCGGGCGGGCGGCGGAGAGATTTTGTCCCAGGGTGCGGTGTTGCGCTGGGGATGCCGCGAGGAGTAAACTATCCGGCCCTCTTCCGGGCTGGTTGGAGCAAGGGTTACAGGCCCCCATATATGAAAGAAGAGTCAATAGAAGTTGAAGGCACCGTTGTGGAGCCCCTGCCCAACGCGATGTTTCGCGTTGAGCTGAAGAACGGCCACATGGTGCTGGCCCATATCTCCGGCAAAATGCGGATGAACTACATCCGTATTCTTCCCGGGGACACGGTCAAGGTTGAAATGTCCCCCTACGATTTGACCCGGGGACGGATCACCTACCGTCAAAAGTGACGATTTTCACCGGTACGGGGTTCCTCCGCCGAGGCGCGGGGGGGGCCTGTGCCTGACGTTGCGGCGGCCCCGTCCGCCGGACTGGCAACAAGGCCCGCGCCGAAGCGCGGCACAGACGCAGTTGGGAGACAGGTTTCATGGCACGTATCATTGGTGTGGATTTGCCCCGCGACAAGCGCATTGAGGTGGGCATCCAGTCCGTTTATGGCATTGGGCCCGCCCGCGCCCGCCGGGTTCTTGAGCAGACCGGGGTCAACCCCGACACCCGCGTCAAGGACCTTACCGACGAGCAGGTTTCCATGCTGACCACCTACATCCAGAACGAGTACAAGGTGGAGGGCGATCTGCGCCGCGAGGTGTCCGCGAACATCAAGCGCCTGATGGACATCAACAGCTACCGCGGCCAGCGGCATAAGCGCGGCCTGCCCGTGCGCGGACAGCGCACCTCCACCAACGCGCGCACCCGCAAGGGACCGCGCCGTCTCGCGGTCGTCAAGAAGAAATAACGCAGTCAGTCCATCCGCAGCGCGCGGGCGTTGGTCCGGCGCGCGCGGGAGCAATACCGGGCACTGGGTTTTCAGTGCGCAAGGAGACCAGGGATCGTGGCAAAGGAAAAGCGTAAGACAAAGGTTAAGAAGCGCAAGCTTGCGTTGAACGTGACCGCGGGCGTCGCCCACATTCAGGCCACCTTCAACAACACCATCATATCCATCACCGACCTCCAGGGGAACGTTATTTCCTGGTCGAGCGCCGGGCAGGTGGGTTTCTCCGGCTCGCGCAAAAGCACGGCCTTCGCCGCCCAGGTGGCCGCCGAGCAGGCCGGGCGCAAGGCGCTTGACATGGGCCTCCGCGAGGTGCGCGCCTATGTGAACGGCCCCGGCGCGGGGCGCGAGTCCGCCATCCGGGCCATCCAGGCCTGCGGGCTGACCGTCACGCTCATCCGCGACGTCACCGGTGTGCCGCACAACGGGTGCCGCGCGCTCAAGCGCCGGCGCGTCTGATCGGCGGTGGTCGGCTTTGCAGTCGTGCGGATCCCACTGGACACCCGGTGCCGGCCTGCCCGGTGCCATGACTGAGGCCCAAGCGTTGAAAGGCGTGAACTGAATGATTACCGAAAAATTCGAGATTCCGAAAACCGTAAAGTATGAGGGGTCTTCGGAGGACAACCATGCCCGGGTGATGGTCGAGGCCTTCGAGCGCGGCTACGGAACCACCGTCGGCAACTCGCTCCGCCGGGTGCTGCTTGCGTCGCTCGAGGGCACCGCGGTCACCGCCATCCGTTTTGAGGACATACACCACGAGTTTTCCGCGATCCCCGGCGTTTTCGAGGATGTCACCGATGTGGTGCTCAACCTGAAAAAGTGCCAGATACGCCTGAACAACCGGGAAAAAGACTCCCTCATCTTCACCTTCGTCTACAACAAGGGCGAGGGAAAAGTCACGGCCAGGGACCTCTTCGCGGGCCAGGACATCGACGTTTTCAACCCCGACCATGTGGTGTTCACCGCGACCGGCAAGAACACCAAGATCCAGATGGAAATCAAGGTGGCCCGCGGCAGGGGTTATGTCACCGCCGAGCAGCTCGAAATGGAGCACGCCCCCCTGGGCACCATCTACCTCGACGCCAGCTTCTCCCCGGTGATCAAGGTCAACTTCCAGATCGAGGACGCCCGCGTCGGCCAGATGACCGACTATGACCGCCTCATTCTGGACATCTGGACCAACGGCTCCATCACGCCCCAGCAGGCGCTCACCGAGGCCGCGGGGCTGCTCATCGACCACTTCAGCATCTTCCTGCGCGTTGGCGCCGACGACGCCGACGCCCTCGGCGAGTCCCTCGTGGAGTCGTCCGAGCTGATGCAGCTCCTGTCAAAGCCCATCTCCGAGGTGGAACTGGGCGCGCGCGCCGCAAACTGCCTGCGCCAGCACAACATCACCACCCTCGGCCAGCTCGTCGCCTGCAAGGAAAACGAGCTGCTCAAGATTCAGAACTTCGGCCGCCGCTCCCTTGAGGAGATTCAGGTCAAGCTTCAGGAGCTGGGCCTCTCCCTCGGCATGAACATCAGCGGCCTGCCCGCCCCCGAGATTACCGCCACCCCCGTGGACGCCGGGGATGAAGAGTACGAAAACGAAGAACCGGACGACGACTCCGACGACAATAACGAGGAATAACCCCCATGCGCCATAAAAAAGCTGGCCGCCGACTCGGCCGTGACATGTCCCACCGCAAAGCGACCATGAAGAGCCTGGCCGTCGCCCTCTTCCGGCATGACGCCATCTCCACGGGCGTTTTCAAGGCGAAGGAGCTCAAGCGTTTCGCGGAGCCCCTCATCACCCTGGCGAAGGTTGACACGGTTGCGAACCGCCGCCGCGCCTTTGCGGCCCTGCGCGACGACTCCGTGGTGCGCAAACTCTTCACCACCATCGGCCCCGCCTTCTCGGAGCGGCCCGGCGGCTACACGCGCATCCTCCTCCTTGGCCACCGCCAGGGTGACGGATGCCCCATGGCGCGCATCGAACTGGTCGGACTCGGCGAATACAAGCCGGAAGAGTGACCGGCGCTGAACCCAACTCCCCAGGAGCGGCGGGACCGAAACCGCCGCTCCCTTTTTTCTTGAAGAGGCCGGAAAAACATGGCGGCGGAGGGCCGCGCTGGAAAACGGAATGAACTATCCTTTCGCGTTGCAGTTGTATTCGGTCAGGGATTATTTCGAAAAGGACCCCCTGGACGCCATGCTCGGGGTGAAGCGGGCCGGTTTTGACCATGTGGAGCTCGCGGGCACCTGCGGCATGTCCCCGGAAGAGTTCAAGGCACTGCTTGACCGGGCGGGCCTCACGCCCGTCAGCGCCCACATGGGTTTCGCGGAGGTCTGCGCCGATCCCGCAGCCGCCGCCCGGGCGGCCCGCGTCTTTGGCGTGTCAGGCGTGGTCATCCCCTGGCTCGGCGGTGACGGCTTCGGCTCCCGCGAAGACTGGCTCGGCGCGGCCCGCGCCATGGACGCCGCCGGTGCGGCGCTCCGCGCGGAGGGTGTCACGCTCAGTTACCACAACCACGACCATGAGTTTATGGCGCTGGACGGCGGCGGCAACGCGTTTGATCTCATCTTCTCCACCGCCTCCCCGGAAAACCTCAAAGTCCAGCTGGACACCTGCTGGTCCACCGTGGGCGGCGCGGACACCCCGGCCCTGCTTGCCCGCCTTGCGGGGCGTGTTTCCACCATCCATGTGAAGGATTTCCTGCCCGGCGTCAACGGTGCCCGCCCTATGCTCACGGAAGTCGGTGCGGGCGCCATGGACTGGCCTTCCGTGCTCCCCGCCGCCCGTGCGGCGGGCGCCCAATGGTTCATCGTGGAACAAGACGCCTCGCAAACGGATTCAATGGACAGTGCGGCCGTCAACGCCGCATTCATGGCACAATGGAACAGGACGAACGGCTGAAAAGGCGAATCCTCAGAAGTGCGGCGCGCCCCCTTCCCTGGTGCGCCCTTGCCGTTGTGTTGCTGCTGGGGGCCTGCACGCCCGGCGCAACCCTGCGCGGCAAAGTCAGCGACACCTCCGGCGAGGCGCTGCCCGGAGTCGCGGTGTGCGTCGTTGGCGGCGGCGAGTCGGTCATCACCAACGCCTTGGGCGTGTATTCCCTGCCCGCCGCGCCGGGAAAGGCGCGGATTCGCTTTGAAAAGACGGGCTACGCGCCCGGCGAACTGGAGGTGGACGCGCCCGCAAGGGGCCGGGTTGAGGTGCTGGAAACCCGCCTCTGGAACCTTCCCCCCTCCGACGGGCTGTTTCTCTTCAGCGGCCACCGCTACACCGAAACCGACCACACCCGGCCCAACCAGTACAGCGTTGAAAACACCGGCCCCATGGCGGGTACCCCCGTCACCCCCAAGGTGGCGGCTCCGGCACCCCCCGGCTGCGGTGCTGATGGGGCCGCGGCGGTGCGCCTGATGGCGCACCGCCTGCCCCCCCATGACGCCCGCCTCGCCAGGCTGCGCCAGGCAAATGCCCTCCTGCCCGGCCAGATGTCCGCCGTCCCGTCAACCACTGCGGACGGATCAACGCCGCCCCCCGCCTACACCGAGCGGGTTTGGGTCGCCGACACCGGAATCCCCATAACCACCCGTTCCATAGACGAGCCCGACCGGCTCCTGATGGAAATCATCCCCGCCGAGCCCCTTTCCCCCGGAGCCTATGCCGTGCACTGGGGCGCGATGGACGGGTTGAAAAGCCTCGAACCGCGCGTGTTCATGTTTGTGGTGCCCGATCCCGGAATCCCGGAGGAGGCGCCCGGCGCGGCTCCGGCCCCCGAAGGGGCGGACGAGCCCGAAAAGAAGAAGGACGACGCGGAAAAAGAGCGCCGCCGCGAGGAGCAGCGCAGGGAAATGAACAAGGAAACCGACGAGGGCATGGGCTGACCGCCCGGCCGGAGAACGACATGAAGAACCAGTTTGCCGGAAAACTCCAGGACGGGGACCGCGTGAATGACTACTTTCTCGCCATCCGCAAGGATGTGCGCACCAAGCAGGACGGCGGAAAATTCCTCGGCATGGTTTTCAAGGACAAATCCGGCGAGATTGGCGGCATCCTCTGGAACAACGCCGTTGACACCGCAAAAACCTTCGAGCCCGGCGATGTGGTCGCCGTGCGCGGCCAGGTCGCCGCATACCAGGGCAAGCTCCAGGTGCGCGTCGAACAGGTGACACCCCTCCGCGAGGGCGAGTATGACATGGCCGAACTCGTCTACACCGCCCCCGACGCCATGGAAAACGTGCGCCGCTTCAGGGAAATGCTCGACGGCATAAAGAATCCCTGGATTCAGCAGCTCGTCGGGGCCTTCTGGGGGGAGCCCGGTTTCGAGAAACAGTTCGCCGCCGCCTGCGCCGCGAAAAAATGGCACCATGAATTCAGCGGCGGCCTGGCGCGGCACTGCTACGAAATGGGCCGCCTCGCCGAAACCGTGTGCGAACTCTTCCCCGAGGTGGACCGGGATGTGCTCCTCGCCGCCGTGTTCCTCCATGACATCGGCAAGCTCACCGAAATGACCCACGACCTCTTTGTGGAATACACCAACGAGGGCAAACTGCTCGGCCATCTGCAAATCGGCTGCGACATGGTCCGCCGGAAAATGGACGCCATCCCGGACTTTCCCGAAAAACTGCGCCTGGAACTGCTCCACTGCATCCTGTCCCACCATGGCGAACTGCAGAACGGCTCCCCCGTCACCCCGAAAACCATCGAGGCCATCGTCCTGCACCACATTGACAACCTGGACGCGCAAACCGCCGCCTTTTCAAGGATTATCCAGGAGACGAAAGGGCGCGGCCAGGAATGGTCCGAATACCTCACCCTCATTGACCGGGTCATCTGGGCGAAATGACGCGCCTCAGCCGGTGAGGTTCACAAGCGCCTGAAGGTCCGTCGCCGCCAGCCCGCGCCCGTCCACGTCCGCGTCCACCGTCCCGTTGCGCCCAAGCAGCGCGTCCACCGCAAGCCGCACATCCGCGCCGTCCGCGGCGCGGTCCCCGTTCAGGTCGCCGTCCGACAAATACACGTCCTCGCGGACCGCCGCCCCGCCCGTCACCTCCACCCCGTCCACGTGGTAGGTGACATAATCCGGGGCCGACCAGGACAAATTGTACGTTCCCGGCAGCAGGATGCGGTGGTAGTTGCCCACCACGGGGCTGCTAAACACCGGCTGGCTGTTGCCCTCCGCAAGCACCCGCGCCCGCACCGGCTCCCCGGTCACCCGGTTGAGCGCCAGCCCGCGCACGCCGTAATGCACACCCTCAAGATAGGCCAGCATCGCCTCCTCGTTCTCAATCCACAGTCCGTTCAGCGCCAGGTAATAGGGCCACTTGATTTCCGAAAGCTCCATGGTCACCTCCATGCAGCCCAGATACCGGTAGTTCCAGTCCATCATGCCGCCCGCAAGGCTGTACCATGCCGAACCGTTGGTGATGCCCTGGGAAAATTCCGTGCTGTTGCGCATCGCGGAATTGTTCATCGCGTAGCGCAGCGAAATCCACTGAAAAAGCTCCTCGTCGGGCGAATAGGCGGGCTCGCCGGTGACAATGCCCGGTTCATTATCATAGGGATAGTTGGCCACCACCGCGCCCGCGTGGAAATTGGCCGACAGCACAAACGTCTCCGAGGCGCACCACCGCATCACTGCGGCCACCTCCGGCGGGCGGCCCGTGTCCCCCAGCGGCTCCCCGTCCATGATGGTGCCGGTGAAATCAATGCCGTAAACGGGAAATTCCCGGTTGAGATCCTTTGACTGGTAGTTCCGCCGCGTCTTCAGCTCCATGCCGTCCGGGTTCATCAGCGGCATGATCCACACCACGGTGTTGTCCAGCAGGCTGGTCACACGGGTGTTGCTCCCGTACTGGGTCAGTAGTTTGGCGGTGAATTTCAGGCACATCTCGGTGCCTATCGGCTCGTCGCCGTGGATGGTGGCGATGTAGCGCACCGCCGGCTTGTCCGCCGCAATATCCGGGTTGGACGTGAGCTTGATCACCCAGAGGGGCCGCCCCTGCACCGAGGTTCCAACCTGCGACACCCGGCAAAGGTTCGGGTAGGCCGCCGCATACTGGGTGAAAAGCGCCTCAATCTCCGGGTTGGACCGGTAGTTGTTCACCAGTTTTTCCGCGCCGGGCTGGGTTTCCAGGTAACGCACCGGCCACCCATACCCCGCCAGTTCGGCGTACTCCATGCCGTCCGCGTACACCGTCGCGGTGAGCCCCCGCACGTTGGACACGTCAAAGCCGCGGTCCACCAGCGCCGCCAGCCCCTCCGCGTCCGGCGCGGTGATTTCCACCACGTACACCGGCTCGGGGGGCGGAAACAAAACCTGCGCCCCCGCCTGGGGAACCGCCCAGCACGCCAGAATCAACGCCAGTCCCAAATGTCCAGCCTTCACGCCCTGTGCTCTCCATGCTTCTTGCCGTCCCTTAAAGTATAACAGACCCGCCGCCCGGATGTTTCACGCCCCGCGTTTGCAGGATCTTCCCGCCAAAGGGTAAAATAACATTCCCTTGGATTTCATAATTAACACGAGGTCTGGTTCCACATGCACACCGCCGAACGGTTGAAAAAAATCCCCCCCTACCTGTTCATGACCCTGCGCAACAAGATTGCCGAGGCGCGCGCCCGCGGCGTGGACGTGATCAGCCTGGCCATCGGCGACCCGGTGGATCCCACGCCGGACAGCGTCATTGAGGCGCTTTACACCGCCGCCAAGGACCCCGCAAACCACCGCTACCCCACCGATGAGGAATGGGGCATGCTCGCCTTTCGCGAGGCGGTCACCCGCTGGTACGGCCGCCGCTACGCGGTGGAGCTCGATCCCAAACGGGAAATCGTCGCCCTCATCGGCTCCAAGGAGGGCTGCCACCACTTCGCCCTCGGCGTGGTCAACCCCGGCGACACCGTCCTCGTCACCGACCCCGGCTACCCCGGCTACAAGCCCAGCATCTGGTTCGCCGGCGGCGAGCCCGTGGCGGTGCCCATGCGCCGTGAAAACGGGTTCCTCCCCAAACTCTCCGAAATCCCCGCGGACGTGGCGAAAAAAGCCTCCGCCTTCTACCTGAACTATCCCAACAATCCCACCGGTGCCGTGGCCACCCGCGAATTCCTCGCCGAACTCGTCGAGTTTGCCAAGGCCTACGACATCGCCGTCTGCTACGACAACCCCTACAGCGAGGTGGTCTTCGGCGTCGAACGGCTCAGCTTTCTTAACATCCCCGGCGCGAAGGACGTGGGCGTCGAGCTCAACTCCCTCTCCAAGCCCTTCAACATGACCGGCTGGCGCATCGGCATGGCCTGCGGCAACCCCGACATCGTGAAGGCAATCGCCACTGTCAAGGCCAACACCGACAGCGGCGTCTTCAACGCCGTCCAGTACGCCGGCGTCGAGGCCCTCGACAACGGCGACGCCTGCACCGCGAAAATGCTTGAAATATACGGCGCCCGCCGCGAGAAGGTGCTCGCCGCGCTCCGCGAACTCGGCTGGAACTACGACGCGCCCAAAGGCACCTTCTACCTCTGGGTGCCCGTGCCCGCGGGCTACGACTCCGCAGGCTTCTGCGACGCCATGCTCGAAAAATGCGCCGTCGTGCTCGCGCCCGGCGCGGCCTACGGCGTCAACGGCGAGGGGTTTGTCCGCTTCTCCCTCACCGTCGAGGACCACCGGCTCGACGAGGCCCTTCAGCGCATGCGCGCAAACCTTGGCGGCCTGAAATTCGACTAAAAGGGGGAACCCTCTTCCGGAACCGTCCGGACGGAGCAGCACACCATGAGCGATGTTGAACTGAACATACCCATCGGGCAGATACGCATGATTCCCGGCGGCACCTCCAAGCACGACGCCCTCACCATGATGATTGACGCCGTCTCCGCCAACCCCGCCGTCCTAGACCGCGACGCCTTCCGCCGCGCCGTCTTCGAGCGCGAGGCCGTCATGAGCACCGGCATCGGCAACGGCGTCGCCGTGCCCCATGTGCGCATCGCCGAGGTCTCCGTCCCAACCATCGGCTTTGGCGTCGCCCCCGACGGCATCGACTTCCAGGCACTCGACAACAGGCCCGTCTATGTCGTCGTCCTCTTCGCCACCCCCCTCGGCGCCGAAAAGGCCTACCTCAGCCTCATGGCCAAAACCATGCTCATCCTGCGCAACCGCAACCTCTTCGCCTCCCTCATCTCCTGCGAAACCCCCCAGCAGGTCCACGCCGTCCTCAACCGCTGACACCCCCGAAACGGCCTCTTAAAGTCCCCCGTTGAAGGGGGATTTAGGGGGATGTTGGGCTTCCATCGCGGCCCCTCTGACCATCTTGTCCTGCTGGAGCCTTGGTGCCACCATGCCGTATCATACGCCCCGCCAATAATGATAATGGTGTGCTTTTAATGACGGTGCCACACATCATGACAATAGGACTGTTCAAACACGGAAAGGGGGCTTTATGAGTTTTTCTTGGATACCCATCTACCGGGAGCTGGCGGGGGCCGTGCTTAAATACCGCAACCGCCAACTGGAACTGCTCAACATCCTCCGAGCTGCAAGGGAACAGGGGTTGCCGGTGATGCAGTTTTCGGACGAGGGAGCAAAAGCGCGAAAAAGTTTGGATCCTTTCTCCTTTTTTGCTGCGTTCAACCGGGGAATAACCAACGAGAAGAGAACGGCAATCATCACGTTCATGCAGGAACGCCTTGGTCTGGAGGCCAGGGCTCCGGAAGATTTCGACGGCATTCCAACCGCAAGCAACATGAAATCGTTCTTTGTGTGGGATGCGGATGAAAAGCAGATGGCGGAGGATGCCGAAAACCTATGGAACATGGCGTCAGAAGCGTACGAAAAGAAAGCTGAAGAGGCTAGTCCGGAACTCTTTGAAAAATGCCTGAAACAAAAAGGCATCTCGGTCACCAACTTGACCATAGGGTGTTTTTGGTTTAATCCGGAAGGGTATCTTTCACTGGATGGATGCAACAAGGGGTATTTCAAAAAGAAATACGGATTGAAGTTGGCGGCTTCAAACCATGCCGAATATGCCGCATTGCTGGAAAAGGTGCGCGGGGTTGCAGAGGAGTCATACTCGGAAACTTCATTGGCTGCGTGGAACTACCAAGGCGGAAACAATGCTTTCTTCAAGAGTGCCGATGACAAATATTCTAGGCAATACTGGACCTACACGCCAGGTCGCAATGGGGCGCAATGGGAACAATTCCGACAAGAGGGAATCATGGCTATCGACGAGCCTATTGGCAACTTTGAAGGGTACGCGACAAAAGATGAGATGCGATTCCAATTACAAAAAGCGTTTGAAACCGAGTCTTCCCTTGTAAACAAAACGCGAGCATGCTGGGATTTTGTTGCGGCGATAAAGCCGGGTGATGTGGTATTCGCAAAAAAAGGCCTTTCGGAGGTGTTAGGTTATGGCATTGTGTTGGGTGGTTACCGTTACGATCCAGATCGTGACAGTTATCACCATATCCGTGATGTTGAATGGCATGAAAATGAGACAGGATTGCGAGTTGAGGATTTGTACACTGAAGAGGTCAAGGGCTTTTTTGCTGTTAAGTATTTGACCAACATAACATCCTTTCCAAAATTTGTTCAGAAAATATCGCAAGTAGCCGGGCTTTTTATGGATGAAAAAACACTTTTTAATCCGAAAAATATTGACACGCCGTTAATGCTTAACATAAAAAAAGAAGACGTCTTTCCCTACACAGTGAACATGGCCATGGACGGGTTGTTCATGGAGCAGGCGACGTTTGAGGGGATGCTTGAAGCCCTTAGGGAAAAGCGCAATATCATCCTACAGGGCGCGCCGGGCGTGGGTAAGACTTTTGTTGCCAAGCGTCTGGCCTATGCGTTGATGGGCGAAAAGGCGGCCGGGCGGGTGGAAATGATCCAGTTCCATCAGTCCTATGCCTATGAGGATTTCATCCAGGGCTACCGGCCCGACTCAAACGGGACGGCATTGAATTTTGAGCTGAAAAACGGCGTGTTTTACAGTTTCTGCAAAAGGGCAATAGGGCAACCGGACAGGGATTTTGTGTTCATCATCGACGAGATTAACCGGGGCAATCTCAGCAAGATATTCGGCGAGCTCATGATGCTGATTGAGCATGACAAACGGGGCGGGGACTTTGCCATTCGTTTAACCTACTCGGGCGATGGGGATGAGCTGTTTTATGTGCCTGAGAACCTTTACCTCATAGGCATGATGAACACGGCGGATCGCTCGCTGGCAATGGTTGACTACGCGCTGCGCCGCCGCTTCCGGTTCGTGGACATTGAGCCGGGTTTTGAAACAACGGCGTTCCGTGAGTGTCTGGCCGGTTGTGGCGCGCCACCCGCGCTTACACAAAAGATCATTGACCGGATGTCCATTGTGAACGCGGACATCGCGGCGGACACCAAAAACCTGGGTCGCGGCTACCGCATCGGCCACAGTTTCTTCTGCCCCCGGAATGGAAGCGTTCCGGATGATGCCTGGTATGCGCGCATCATCCGCAATGAGATTGTGCCCCTCTTGGAGGAATACTGGTTTGACGATCCTGAAAAGGTGGACAGGCTCAGGGAAAAACTTCTCTCCTAGGCGCCCTTAATGATTTCGATCCCCATAGAAAACATCTACTACCTCCTCTGCTACGCATGGGACAAGCTGGAGGAGCGCGACATTGTTTCAGTGGAAGGCATCCCCAACACCAGCCTTGCCAACCTCTTCGCAAAAGTGCTTATCAACGGCACACAGCATCTGCTGAAGCGCGGATTGGACCGGAGTTATATCCCTGAGGAGGATTGGACCACCCGGCTTCGCGGACGGATTGGCTTTGACGAGGCGGCGGGTGGGCGGACGCATACCAGCGGAACGCTGCCCTGCCGCTATGATGAAATGAACCATGATATCCTGCACAACAGGATTCTCAAGACCACCATCCTTTCCCTGATCCGCACGGAAGGTGTTGAAAAAGAAAACGCGGAGAGACTTTCCGGTCTGCTTCGGCACCTTTCGGGTATACAAACGATCCGGCTGAGTGATCGTGTGTTTGGTGATGTCCGGCTGAACAGAAACAATCGGTTCTATGAGTTTTTGATGCGCGTCTGCGAGTTGGTATACCAGAATCTGCTTGTGTCGGAAAACACCGGAAGAAGTAAATTCAGAGACTTCCTGCGCGACGAGAAAAAGATGGCGCAACTGTTTGAGTCATTCGTTAGAGTCTTCTACCAAAAACATGCCACCGACAAGTACAGAAGGATTGGCAGGGAACAGATTCGGTGGCAATTGGACCCGTTGAGCGCCGCTTCGGCGGGATGGTTGCCCAAAATGGAGACGGACGTCACCTTGATATCCGACACCCGAAAAGTCATCATAGACTGCAAGTATACGGCGCGGATATTTCAGAGCCATTGGGAGAGCGAGTCGTTCAGATCCGAGCACATGTACCAGATATCTTCCTATCTTTCAAACCTGCCGCAGTCCGATTTCGAAAAGTATGCGGACATTTCTGCTTTTCTGCTTTACCCCGAGGTTTCCGAACGGCAAACCCACAGGTTCACCGCTCCGGGAGGGCGCTATCGTGTGGGGATTCACACCATTAATCTCGCGCAACCATGGCCGCGAATCCATGAGGATTTGCTGGCGCTGGTTTGAGAAAGACCAATTGTTGCCGTTGAGGGTTCTTAGTTAACCCGTCAACCCCTGCCCCTTACCGTTTGTCCCGGTCCTTCTCCTTTGCGCTGTCGCGCGAGGGCACGTCGGGCGGGGTGGCGTTGCGGCCGAAGAGACCGAGGAATACGCAGGTGGAAAACACCTGGATGCCGGTCATGGCAAGGGTGCCGCTGAGGAATGCGGCGCGCAGCGACGCCGTGACTGACGCCGGCTCCGCGGCGTCAAGGCGCAGCAGGGACCAGCCCAGTCCCGCCAGTCCCGCCAGCAGGACCGCCGTGCTGAGCAGCAGCCCGTTTTCAAGCATGATCAGGCGGCGCACCACCTCGGAGAAACGGCCCAGAAAACCGTGCTCGTGCCAGCGCGGATGGGCGATGCGATCCTGCGAGGTGAGGCCGAGCAGCAGCGTCTGCACGCCCACCTGCGCCATGAGCACCCCCGCAAGGGCCGCCGCCGCATAGGTGGCCGGGGGCAGCCGGTCCGCCGCCAGCCACACCAGCGCCAGCCCCGTCAGGATGGACACCATCCCCGGCCCGAAAAACAGCCAGAGCGGCGCGTAGTGCAGCATGAGCTGCAAATGCCGCCATCCGTCCCGGAAGGAGCGCAGGTGCGGCTCGCGGCCCCGCTGGTCGCGGTGGAAATGGATGGGCACCTCCGCGATGCGCAGCTTGTGGTGCGTGGCCTGGATGATCATCTCCGAGGCGAATTCCATGCCCTCGGTGCACAGCGACATGCGGTCCAGCGCCTCCCGGGTGATCCCGCGCAGGCCGCAGTTGATGTCGGTTATCTTTGCGCGGAACAGCAGCCGCGCCATGATTGTGAGGGCGGGCGTGCCGAAATAGCGGTGGTGCGTGGGCATCGCGCCGGGGTCTATTTTCCCGCGCATCCGCGAGCCCATCACCATGTCCGCGCCGCCGCGCAGCGCCGCCGCCACCTCCGGCACATAGGCCGGGTCGTAGGAAAGGTCCGCGTCCATGAACACCAGGAAGGGCGCCCGCGCCACGGCAAGTCCCGCGCGCAGGGCGCATCCGTAGCCGCGGCCCCGCACCGGCACCACCCGCGCGCCGCATTCCTCCGCGATGGCGGCGGACCGGTCCGTGGATCCGTTGTCCGCCACGACGATTTCCCCCGCCAGCCCCGCGCCGTCCAGCGCGGCCCGCGCCCGCCGCACGCATTCGGCGAGGGTCTTCTCCTCGTTCAGGCAGGGGAAGACCACGCTTACCTCGGGCGCGCCGGGTTCCGTTCCATAATGTTCACCGGTTTCCATGGCTGGTATTATATCCACCGCAGGAAGTTCGCCGCCTGCGCCCACTGGCGGGGATGGGCCGCCAGTTCCAGCGCCTGCCGCATCACAAAAGCCGGCCGCAGGTAAAACCTGCGGAACAGGCGCGTTCGGAAATAGTCCACCTGCTCCGGGCTGATGGCGCCCGTGTTCATGATTGAGGGGCCGCCAAAGTCGTACTTGGCCCAGGGCACGGGCAGTATCCAGCCGTTCTTCCGGGCCGTCTCGCCCAGCTCCGTCTTGGGATAGGGCACCGCCGCGTAGGCCTGCACATAGTCCAGGCCCAGTTCCAGCGCGAAGCGCACCGTGGCCTCCGCCGTTTCCGGCGTTTCACCCGGCAGCCCGAAAATGAAATGGCCCATGCTGCGCAGCCCCGCCTCCCGGCACAGCCGCACCGCCCGCCGCATGTCCTCCACGGTCTCGCCCTTGCGTGCCCCGTTCAAAATGTCCTGGCAGCCTGTTTCAATGCCGAGCCCCAGCAGGAAGCAGCCCGACCGTTTCATCAGCGCCAGCATCTCCGGCTCCACCTGGTCGGCGCGGGTCGTCGCCGCCCACGAATTCTTCCAGCCCCGCTCCAGGAACGCCTCGCACAGGGAAAGGGCGAAGGGCTTGTCATGGGCGAAAATCTCCTCCCAAAACAGAAAATCGCGCAGCCCCTGATCGCGCATGCATCCTTCCATCTCGGCGAGGACATACTCCAGCGAGTGCCGCCGCAGCCGCCGCCCGTGGTAGGCCGGGGCGATGCAGAAGGTGCAGCCGCCCGGACAGCCCCGCGCCATGTTGATCAGCGTGAAGGGCCGCCCGTTGTTCGGCAGGCGGTACGCCCCGGTCCGCAGCAGATCCCGCGCGGGGAAGGGGAGGGAGTCCAGGTCGCGCAGCAGCGGGCGTGGCGGCCCCGCAACCACGGAACCGTCTTCCCGGCGCAGCAGCCCCGGTGTTCCCTCCAGCGTTTCACCCTGCCCCATCCGTCCCAGCACCTCGTCAAAGGTCTCCTCGGGCTCCCCCTGGATGGCGCAGTCAAAGTCCGGAAAGGCCAGCAGTGATTCCTCGTCCAGCAGGGTGAAAAACTGGCCGATGCCCAGCACCACCGCCCCCGGAACCGCCGCCTTGACCGCGCGGGCAAATGCGGCATCCCCTTCAATGGACGGGAACCCGGTGTTCACCACCACCAAATCAGGCTTAAACCGGGACACCCGGCCGGTGAAAGACTCCAGGGTCGCGCCCCGCTCCACGTTTCCGTCGATGAGTTCCACCGCCGCCCCGCGCCGCCGCGCCAGCGCCGCCAGCCCGGCCAGCGTCAGCGGCGGCCAAACCGACGCCCACGAGGCCACGCTCTGCATGCACCGGCCCTCGCGGATAAAGCGCTGTCCCCGCACCGGGGGGGGATTCACAAGTGAAATTTTCATGGACAAGGGCTTTTTCCCAAAAATACGGCCATTCTTCATCATGCTCACAAAACACTCTAACACCCGACCGGCATGCTGTCAATTCAACGGCGCGAAAAACACCGCGCGGGGCTTCCCTTCCGGCATTGAAAAAAAACCATCGGGGCGATATGATGGGGGTGTGGCGGACGGGGCGTCCGGCCCGGTTCAAACGGAGGCGCTATGAACAACGAAGCGATGGAAAGACGGCGGTATCCCCGCAGCCGGCGCAGTGTCCGGGTGGTTCATGATGAGTCCGGCCCCGGCCTGCTCAACCATGTGGACAACATCAGCGCGGCGGGCGTGCTCTGCCACACGGTGAAGCCCGTGCCGCTCATGACAAAAATCGCCATGATTTTCGAGCTCCCCAAGCCCGCGCCAAAGCGTGTCGCCGCCGAGGGGGTTGTGGTCCGCTGCGACCCGGACGAGCTGGGCGACGACAAATTCCGGGTGGCCATCCTGTTCACCCATGTCAGCCCCGATGACGAGGAGGCCATCCACCAGTTTGTGAAGGCCGATCTCGAGGAGGAGTAGGCGGAAATTGAAAAAGCCGCCGCCCTGTCGCGGGGCGGCGGCTTTTTGTGCTTTGGGTCAGGGCGCGGTGATGTTCAGGAGCTGTTTCTGGCCGCCCCGGATGATCTCCACCTGGAAATTTTTCACCCCCTTGAACTGCGGGGCCACCTGCATGATCTGGGCCTCGCTCTCAATCTGGATGCCGTTCACCTTCGAAATGATGTCGCCGTCCTGCAGGCCCGCCTGCGAGGCGTAGGGAATCTGGCTGATGTTGCTCGCCGTCAGGCCCAGCGGCTTGCCGGAGGCGTCCTTCTCGATGCGCGGTATGTGCTTGAAGATCAGCGACTCCGGGGTCACGCCCTCGGGTATCTTCACGTCCGCGGGGATGGTGAAGTTGTTCGTGTACACCTGGTCGCCCTTGGCGGAGATGGACTTGGGCTCCTCCTTTTTCTCCTCCTTCGCGGGCTCCGCCGGGGTGGATTCGCCCGCCGGGACCACCCGGTAGGAGAACTGCTCGCCGCCGTTGCTGCGCCGGTAATCCCAGGGTGCCAGCGGCGCCGCGTCCGTCCAGATGCCCTTCCCCGCGCCGATGGCCTGGGCGTTGAGCCGTTTCATGTCCCGGTCGTCCGGCGCGTTCTGCCGGTCCCACCAGGCTAGGCCCGCGTCCAGCAGCGTGTTCGCCACGTTGATTTCCCCGGCGGTCACCACCACCACGGGGATGCCGAGATTGTCCCGTGTGAGCACGTCCACCCTCACGTTCACGCCGGTCACCGCCTGCATCGCCGCCTTCTTCGCCTCCTCCGCCTGGGGCTGCCCCGTCTCCGGGCAGTCCACCCCGTACAGGCGCACGTCCACCGGCGTGTCACCCTTGCTCACGGTGAAGCGGTCCGCCGACTGCATCATGGTCACCGCGCCGGTCCAGGACTCCTGCTGCGGTGTCGCGGGGGGGGCCGCCTCCGCGGGCTTTGCCTCCGGAGCCGCCGCCTTCGCGTCCGCCGCCGGGGCGGCCTTTTCACTGTCGGGCGCGGCACTCATTTCCTGCGCCGGGCAGGACAGCGCCAGAAGCATCAACACGGCGAAAAAAGCAATGCGCTTCATGGGATTTCTCCAGCAGGACCGGGGTTAATCTCCGGCGCCTGTTGGTGATTATACTCCGCCGCGGCCAAAACGCGAAACGCCCCGCGCCTCATTCTTCTGCGCGGCAGGGAACCAGTGTGACCGGCCCCGCCAGCCCCGACGGTGCCACCGGCCAGGCCGAGGCGTCAAAGGGCTTGTAGTCAATGTTGACGAAGTAGAAGTTCCGCCATTTCACGCCCGCCCGGTCCATCGCCGCGATCCGGTTGGCCATCAGGTTCGACACCTCCGCCTCGATCACGTTCCCGCCGGGCTTCAGCAGCCCGGTCACGCGCAGCCGCTGGTGTTCGTGCCAGCGCACCCCCGCCTCCGTCCCGTTGATCCGCACCCTTGCGCTCTCGCGCACCTCCCCAAGGTCGATCAGCCATTCCGTCCCCGCAGGGCTTTCGGGGAGCACGAACCGGGCGGTGTAACGGGCGGTGCCCGAAAAGGCGTCCGTGTCCGGTGTGCCGCGTCCGGTCCAGCACGCGGCCTCGGCGCTCTCATACCCCTCAGGAATCACCGGGCCGCCCTCAAGGAATTCCACCCGCCAGGGCCCCCCGACGCGCACCGGCTCCCCTTCGGGTGCCAGGTATTTCCAGACCGCCGTTTTCACCGCCTCGCCGGTGAGCCGGACGATGCACGCGGCGTTTTGGGCGATTTGCAGGCGCACCCCCGTGCGGCCCTCCGCGCCGGGGCGCGTCCGCGCCATGCCCCGTTCCCCCGAAAGGGGCTCGAAAATGTAAACCGCCTTTGCGGGCGCGGCAAATTCCGCCCAGCCGTCAAAATCCGCGCCGCTCCGGTTCACCAGGAAATAATCCCGCCCGGAATCCGTCTCCCGCCGCACAAAGCGGAGCCCCTGCTCCCCAAGCGTCTCCCGCCGCACCCCCGCCTCTTCCAGGCCCGCCGCCACGGTGTCCGGCTCAAAAAGGGTCTTCCCGGCCGCGCTTCGGAGCTTTTCCGTCGCCGCCTTCAGCAGCGCGCGCCGCTCCCCCAGCCGGTCCAGCCCCGGCGCGTCCCGGTCCGTGCCGCCCATAAACACCACCTTGCGGCCCGATTCCGCCAGCGTGGCCAGCCGCTCCATCGTGGTGTGGGGCATGAAGCGGCACGGCGGCACCACAATCACGGCGTTCGCGCGCGGGTTCTCCAGTTGTTTGTCGGAAATGTAGTCAAAGTCATACCCCTGTTCCTGCAGCGCCTTTGCCGTCTCGTGAAAAGGCGCCAGCCGGGTGTGCAGCCAGTCCTGCGTCTTGTGCACCGACAGGCAGAACAGCGGGGCCTCGCCGGGTTTGCCGCCGCTGTGCCACAGGTCGTAAACCGGCCAGTACAGCAGCACGTCGGCGGCGGGCGCGCCGCCCTGCAGGATGGACTGGCACCGCGTGATGTAGGCGTTCAGCGCGGGGAAGTCCCGGTGAAAGGTGTTGGTCGGGCCGAAATGGGTGGAGGCGTAAAAAAGCAGGCCGGGCCAGGGTGCGTCGGCGGGGGAGTAGGCCGTGCCGTGGTAGAAAATGTGGTTGACGCCGCCCAGAAAGAAATCGTCCACCGCGGGCTTCACCGCGGCCAGCGTTTCCTGGAAGTGCTCGCGCAGCCAGGTGCAGGATTCCGAGGACACCAGCCGCAGGCCCGCGTTGTGGGCGGCGGAGGAGGCGAACTTCGTCATCAGCAGTTCCGCGCCCTCCGGGCCGAAACCCTCCGTTTCCGGCGTGTCCGCCGCCGCGTAAAGGTCCAGCAGGTTGCCGGGCGATCCGTGCGCCTCAGAGCGCGTCTCCGCGCCCCGTCCGCGGCACCATTCCACCCAGGGCCGCGTGAACCCCTCCAGCAGCAGGTCGCCCACGGTCTCGTTGTAGTCCGACTGCACCCGCGCCGCCCTGTCCGGATCGCCGTGGCCCAGCAGCGCGTCCAGGTGCCTCCGCAGGTCGTAGCCGCGCCGCTGGAGGAACGCCGCCGGGAATTCCGCCGTCCAGTTCGCGTTGTACACCTCGTAGGAGTCCAGGTAGAAACAGCGCGGCCCCGCGCCCCGGTGGCCGTCAAAGGCCCTTGTGAAGGGTTCCAGGTAGGCGTCCAGCGCCTTCCGCGAAAAATGATCCAGCACGTTGCCCTCGCCGCCCGGCGCGGCACGCTTCACCTGCTGGCGCGTCCACCCCCTGAACAACGCCACCACGCGCCAGTCCCCCGCGTCGGGCGTCCACCGGAGAACGTTGTCCGGACCCACCTTCGCCGCCAAGTCCTGCGCCGTTCCCTCCGGGCCGAAGGCCATGACCGTCTCCAGGCGCGCCTCCGGCTGGTCCAGGCAGATCAGCGCCGCCTCCAGCCCCTGCCCCGCCTCCGCCTCCAGCGTCAGGAAAAAGGCGCGCGACGCCGCCTCCGCCTCGCCCACCCAGGGGCCGCCGTAGGGCCAGCCGGTCCCAAGGGTCATGTCCACGCCCATGCCGTTCTTTTCCGCCTCCTCCACCGCCGCGCCAAGCATTTCCATCCACTGCGGGCTGATAAAGGGGATGTTCCGGTCCTCATGCCCCTCCGCGCCGTAAATGGGGATGATGTGCGCCCCGCCCAGGCCCGCCTCCTTGTACTGGGCGAAATGCCGCGCCAGCTCCTCCCGCGTGACCGCGCTGCCCATCCACCACCAGTAGGTCCAGGGTTTGCTCTCCCGCGTCACTTCCGGCCACTCATGGGCCGGTGCGGCGGCGGACTGGCTTGTTGCGGCGCACAGGGAGGCAATGAGGATCGGGGCAAAAAGAAGGCGTTTCATGGCGGCGGTCTCCTTGTGCGGAGTATGCCAGAAATCACCGTTGGGTCAAAACGCAAAAAACCACCGGTGCGTGGCATGCCGGGGGGCATCCTACCGGCCTGTATGAATGGCATGCTGCCGAATCCCGCCATAATCGCGCGCCACCGCCGTGGCGGACCTGAAAAAGTGGAGTTTTTGTGAGAAATATGTGATAATCCGGCCTGCAAGGGATGTATTTTTGACCTGTTGTCATCTTCGGCACGGTCCTTGCCTATTACACCGCATAGACCGTGCTGGCATGCGTCCCGAGCAGGATTCGTCAAGGCGGTCCGAGGAGCGCGCCGGATTAATGTGGCCGGCGGGTGTGAACAAAAAGCGGATAGGATATCCAAAACGAAGGAGGTATGAAGATGTTGATAGTCAGTTTCCTGCAGGCGCTGTTTGACAATGTGTTCGCCTACATTTTCGCAACCTTGGCGGGCGCTTTTGGCGGCCTGCTGGACGGTCTTTTCGGCGTTGAGCGCGGCTAGACCCGCCCATGGGCTTGGCGCCCGCAGTGCCGGGACGCCATGGATTGACAGGATTCAAACCGGGGTGTGACACCCGGACAGAAAGGAAGAAAGCATGTTCTCCGCAAACGGTTTTTTGGCAGTGCTTGTGGACACAATCGTTGACTTTATCATCGGCCTGGTTGGCGGCGCCGTGACGGGTTTCTTCAGCGACCTGTTCTTCGGCGGCGGCGGCGATCCCCTCCTCGGGTAGGCGTCCCGTTACGCGATCAAGACGCCCGCCCGGTTCCCGATGGGGCCGGGCGGGCGCTTTTTTTTCTTGTATTGCCGGGGCGGCGGATCTACACTTTTCCCATGTGTGTTCGCACCGGCAATCCACGAAAGGAAGAAGGTCATGGGTGAATTTTCAAGGCGGGAGTTTGTGCGCAACGCCGCGATGGGCGCAACGGCGGGCGTGGTGATGGTCGGCACGTCAAAGACGTCCTGGGCGGGCGCCAACGACAGGGTGCGGGTCGCCCAGATTGGCATCCGCGGCCGCGGCAAGGACCACATGGGCGGGATGCTCGGCCAGAAGGGCGTGGAATACACCACCCTCTGCGACATTGACGAAAGCCTCTTCGCCCCGCGCATCAAGGAATTTTTTGAGAAGCGCGGCCTGCCCAAGCCGAAGACCGAGACCGACATGCGCGTGGTTTTCGGGGACAAGGACGTGGACGCGGTGATGATTGCCACGCCGAACCACTGGCACTCCCTGGCCGCCATCTGGGCGCTCCAGGCGGGCAAGCACGTCTACGTCGAGAAGCCCTGCTCGCACAACCTCTTCGAGGGCGCGAAACTGGTCGAGGCGGCGCAGAAATACGGCAGGGTGGTGCAGCACGGCTCGCAGATCCGCAGCAACCCCTCCATGCAGGAGGCCATCCGCCTGCTGAACGAGGGCGTCATCGGCGAGGTCTACATGGCGCGCGGCCTTTGCTACCGCTGGCGCGGCGACATCGGCAAAAAGCAGGACTCCCCCGTTCCCGAGGGCGTGGACTACAACCTCTGGCTCGGCCCCGCGCCGGAGCGGCCCTTCAACGAGAACCGCTTCCACTACAACTGGCACTACATGTGGGACTACGGCAACGGCGACATCGGCAACCAGGGCGTGCACCAGATGGACGTGGCGCGCTGGGGTCTCGGCGTCGGGCTGCCCACCCGCGTCACCTCCATGGGCAACATGTGCATCTTCGACGATGACAAGGAGGTGCCCAATGTGATCACCACGGCCTTTGACTTCCCGAACGCCGGCAAAAAGGGCAAGATGCTCGTCTTCGACACGCGCCCCTGGAGCACCAACGACGAGAAGGGCGCCAAGGTCGGCGTGATTTTCTACGGCAGCGGGGGCTACATGGTCATAGACTCCTACAGCCACTACAAGGTGTACCTGTGCAAGGGCGAGGGGCAGAAGGAAACCCCCGGACCCGAGGGAGACAACGAGGGCGACCACTACGCCAACTTCGTGGAGGCCGTCCGGGCCAACGATCCGTCGAAGGTCAACGCGCCCATCCGCGAGGGGCACCTCTCCTCCGCCCTCTGCCACCTCGGCCTCATCTCAGCGAAGCTGGACAGGTCCTTGGAATTCGATCCCGTGAAGGCGGACTTTGTGAACGACGCCGAGGCGAGCGCCCTTCTCACCCGCAAATACCGCGATCCCTTCGTCGTGCCCGAAACCGTCTAGTCCTTCCCCCGAAACTTCCACCGGGACGTTTGCCCACGGGCCGGCGTCCCGGTCCTCATTTTTCTGCGGTGCGTTCCGGAATTCTCACACGGAGCCACAGGGGCACGGAGGGGGACAATATGGAAACCGTTCCGTTTTCTTGACTGCGGACGGTTGTCTTTCCGTATTCATAATGAAAAATCCTTTGTGCCTCCACGCCTCCGTGTGAGATATTCATAAGGATGATTTGCAAAGAGCCGCGGAGGGAAACAGGTTATGACTGAAAACGAAATCGGCGGGATTGTCATTGACTGCGCGATGGCGCTGCACATGGAAACAGGACCCGGTCTGCTGGAGTCGGTTTATGAGGTTGTGCTGGCC
>JBHEKP010000361.1:0-8456 GCA_041859375.1 Candidatus Hydrogenedentales bacterium
CCCACGCGCACAGCGTGACGGCGGGCAGTTCCGCCGCCCGGAACCCGGCGGTGCGCAGCCCGTGCGCGCCCCGCAGCGCCAGCGCGCCCCCCGCCACCCCGCGCCGCCGCGCAGGCGGCTGCTCCGCCGTGGCCGTCCAGCTCTCCGCGCCCGGTCCGGCGCTGAAGGCGGCGGCTCCCGCTGCCTCGTCAAAGGCCCAGTATGCGGCGGGTGCCGGGTCGGAAAAGGCCGCCCCGGCGCAAAGCACAAGGGAGAGGCACAATTTCGAGAACATGGTCGTATGAAAATGCCATTGTAAAAACATCATAATCCCCATTTCAAAAAAGGAAATAATCTCATGTCATGGCTTATTTTAAATGAGTATATGTTCTTGTCATCACATGATAGAATCATGCAGTATCGATTGATTTCATCATATACGCCCTCCACACAGCCTTTCTCGTTAATATAGCCATTTATATATTTATCCTCAGATTTATAAGATCCTTTAGAAGTCAATATTTCATAAGTGGGCATCAAGAATTTTCCTTTATTTTCACGGTAATCCATATAAAAAATTTTTATATCTGGTTGTTTTTTGTTATAAATTATAATTATTCCATAATATGTTTCGCTGCTGGAATCAGGCACGTATTCATAGCACATATTTCCCGATGTATCCCATACGGTAGTATCACTATTTTTTACTTTTTCGAGCAAATAATGATCTATATTATTATATAAATCCTCAACTTTTTGCGTTGATTCAATTAGTTTTTTTGTCAAGAAATAGCTGTTGTATTGATAATTAGAATTTTTGACGGTTGAATGAACGCTTAATGCTTCCTGAACGTATGAGTGTGCATTGTTTGGCAAATCTACAGGCACATACAAGTCGCTATAATACGTTATGGCAGAGTAGATATAGTAAACTAAAATAATAATACAAAAAGAAAATATAATCCCTAGAATAAATAGCACACGACATATAAATTTAATTACTTTTTGCATATGCCGCCCCCAAGCATTATTTCATTCCTCTTAAATACTCGGGCAGAATAAGCATGCTCTCGACTGCCCAAACCTTCGTCGCCAAACCGGCGCAAAGCAGCAGGCTGGGGCACAACCCCAAAGACTGCCCCGTCACCAAGCGCGACTTGTGCGCCGTGGGGAAAGACCCGAACAGAAGCGCCCGTGTGTCCATGCGCCACTCCCGGTTGTGTTGTGGCCGATTATAGCATGGATTTGGCTGGATTCAAGGGTGTTGTCCGGGGATGGGGATGGCAGGAGCGGCTATTTTGCAATCGCACTGCAAAATAGCCGAGAGGATGGGGCCGGAAGGCATCCCCAGCTTCCAGCAGGCGCGGGGTGTCATCCTCGCGCCTCGGGCAGTTCGCCCCGGGGGGTGGTGTGCCGGGCGGGGCGCCGCCGGCGCATTTTCCGGGGGCGGCGGTGCGCCGACTTGCAGTCACGGTGCCCGGCGGTGCATCGTGTTAGCCGTGCGCGGCGGCCCGCAGGGCCTCCGCGCCGCAACCAGGAGGAGTATGCCCATGCGGCGGATGCTTGTTTTTTCGGCGGCGGCCCTGTGCCTGTGCCTTGCGGCGGGATGCGGTTCCGGCGGCGGCGAAAAGGGCGGGGAAAAGCAAAAGGTGATCGGCGCGGCGATGCTCACGCAGACGCACATTTTCTACCAGGACATGGTGCGGGTGATGCGGGAGGACGCGGAGAAGCGGGGCGTCCGCATGCAGATGCAGTTCGCCGAGTTTGACCTGCGCCGCCAGAACGACCAGATTGACACCTTCATCGCCAAGAGGGTGGACGCCATTGTGGTTGCGCCCGCCGACTCCAGCGGCATCGGCCCGGCCATCGCGTCGGCCCGCGCGGCGGGCATCCCCGTGTTCACGGTGGACATCGCCGCCCACGGCGCGGACGTGGTGTCCCACATCGCGTCGGACAACGAGCTCGGCGGCAAGCTGGTGGCGGAGTACCTGGTGAAGGCGCTCAACGGCCAGGGCAAAATCGGGCTGATCGACCACCCCACCGTCTCGTCGGTGCAGGACCGCACGCGCGGCTTCGACCAGGTCATCGCGCAGCATCCGGGCATGACGGTGGTGCAGCGCGTGCCGGGCGACGGCCAGCGCGACAAGTCGCTCCGCGCCACCCAGGACCTGCTCCAGGCGCACCCGGACATCAACGCCATCTTCGGCATCAACGACGACTCGGCGCTGGGCGCGCTGGCGGCGGTGGAGGCGGCGGGGCTGCAGGACAAGATCATCATCGTCGGTTTTGACGGCACGCCGGAGGCGCGGGAGACCATCCTCGCGGGCAAGGCGCTCAAGGCCGACGCGGTGCAGTATCCCGACAGGATTGCCGCGCGCGCCATGGAGACGATCATGGAGGCGATTTCCGGGAGGGAGGTGCCCAGGGTGGTTCCGGTGGAGGTGGGGCTCATCGATCAGGAAAGCCTGAAAAAGGAGCAGGGCGCCCCCTGATGGCGGGGCACGTCCTTGAGATGCGCGGCATCGTGCGCCGCTTCCCCGGCGTGACCGCCCTGGACGGCGCGCTGCTTGAGGTGCGCCCGGGCGAGGTGCACTGCCTGCTCGGCGAGAACGGCGCGGGCAAGTCCACGCTCATGAAAATCCTCGCGGGGGCGCTGCCGCCCGACGCGGGCGAGGTGCTCATTGACGGCGTCCCCGTCCGGCCCGAGTCGCCCATCCACGCACAGCGCCTCGGCGTCGGCATGATTTACCAGGAGTTCAACCTGGTCCCGTGGATGACCGTGGCGGAGAACATCTACCTGGGCCGGGAGCCGCGGCGCGGCGGCGGGCTGCTGCTGGACCGCGCGGCCATGCGCGCCGGGGCGCGGGAGCTGCTGGCGCGCATCGGCGCGGACATCGACCCCGCGCGCGCGGTGAACTCCCTCAGCGTGGCGGGGCAGCAGATGGTGGAAATCGCGCGGGCCCTTTCGGTCAACGCGCGCATCATCGTCATGGACGAGCCCTCGGCCACGCTGACCGACCACGAGCTGGCCGCGCTTTTCGCGCTCATCCGCGAGCTGCGCGGGCGCGGCATCGCCATCATCTACATCTCCCACCGGCTGGACGAGGTCTTCGAAATCGGCGACCGCGCCACCATCATGCGCGACGGCCGCCACATCGCCACCAGGCCCGTGGCCGAACTGACCCGCGAGGAAATCATCCGGCTCATGGTGGGGCGCACGCTGCACGAGGAGTATCCGAAGGAGTTCTTCCCGCGCGGCGCGGAGCGCCTCCGGGCAACCGGACTGACCCGGCCCGGCGTGTTTGAAAACGTGTCCCTCTCGCTGCACGCGGGCGAGATTGTCGGCCTGACCGGGCTGGTGGGCTCGCGGCGCACCGAGGTGGCCCGCGCCCTCTTCGGCGCCGACGGAAAAACGGCGGGCACGGTGCTGCTCGACGGCGCGCCCTCCGACATCCGCAGCCCCCGCGACGCCATCCGCCTCGGCGTGGGCCTGCTCACGGAGGACCGCAAGGGGCAGGGCCTCGTGCTGGGCATGTCGGTCATGGAAAACACCACGCTCGCCAACCTTTCGCCGCTGGTGCGGTGGGGGCTGATCCGGGGCGCGGCGGAGCGCGCCGCCGCGGAGCGCTTTGTGGAGGAGCTGCAAATCAAGACGCCCGGCACGGGCCAGCTCGCGCGCAACCTCAGCGGCGGCAACCAGCAGAAGCTCGTGCTGGCGAAGTGGCTCTTCACCGAGTCGCGGGTGCTCATCTTCGACGAGCCCACGCGCGGCGTGGACGTGGGCGCGAAAACCGAAATATTCCGGCTCATGAACGCGCTTGTCGCGCGGGGCGTGGCCGTGCTGATGATATCAAGCGAACTGCCCGAAGTGCTGGGCATGTGCGACCGGGTGCTGGTGATGCACGAGGGGCGGCTGGCGGGGGAATTGTCCCGCGCGGAGGCCACCCAGGAAAGCGTCATGCGCCTGGCCACCGGAGGAGGCGCCAACCATGCCGCATGACACCGGAAACAGCGGCGCGCTGCGGCGCGCCCTGCTCACCTACGGCCCGCTCATCGTCGCGCTGATCGTTGAGATCGTCGTCTTCGAGATGATCGGGAGGATGCGCGACAACCCCGGCTTCGCCACGATGAACACCCTCGTGCTCGTGCTCAACCAGTCCGCCGTGTTCGGCGTGATGGCCGTGGGCATGACCTTCGTCATCATCACCGGCGGCATCGACCTGTCCGTCGGCTCCCTATCCGCCTTCGCGGGGGTCGTCTGCGCCATGGTGGTGAAGCGGGGCGGCGACCCCGTGTGGCTGTGGATAGGCGCGGGCTGGGCCGCCGCCCTGGCGGTGGGCCTGGTCCTCGGCTGGGCCTCCGGCGCGATTATCACGCGGCTGGCCATCCCCCCCTTCATCGTCACCCTCGCCACCATGAGCTCCCTGCGCGGGCTGGCCAACCTCATGACCGACGGCAAGCCCATATCGCCCCTGCCCGAGGCCTACAACTGGCTGGGCCGCTACCAGATCGGCGGCGTGGTGCCCGTGAGCGTGGTGGTCTTCCTCGCCGTCATCATCGCGGGCCACATCCTGCTCGCGCGCACCCCCTTCGGCCGCCACGTCTGCGCCATCGGCGGCAACGCCGAGGCGGCCCGGCTCAGCGGCGTCAACGTGGTCCGCGTCACCACCCTGGTTTATGTGCTCTGCGCCGGGCTCACCATGCTGGCCGGGCTCATGCTCTCGTCGCGCCTCGGCTCCGGCAGCCCCAAGGTGGCCGTGGGCGACGAGCTCGCCGTCATCGCGGCGGTGGTGGTCGGCGGCACCAGCCTCAGCGGCGGGCGCGGCTCCATCGGCGGCACCTTTGTGGGCCTGCTTGTGGTGTCCGTGCTCAACAGCGGCCTCAACTGGATTGGCGTGGAAACCTTCGGCCAGCAGATCACCCTCGGCCTGGTCATCCTCGCCGCCGTGCTCCTCGACAAAATCAAGGACACCGCCGCCGCAAGGCCGTGAAAGCCGCGGGGGTGTGCGGCGGCGGGGGGGCGCGCTAGAGCTTCCCGCCGTCGGCGAGGGCGTTGAGCGCGGCGTGGTTGGTGATGGTGATCTCCCTGCCGGTCACCCGCAGCACGCCCCGCTGCTGCATCCGCGCCAGGGTGCGGCTGAGCGTCTCGGGGATGGTGCCGATCTGCGCCGCCAGCGTGGCTTTCGACCCCTCCAGCGGCACCGGCCCGCCCCCCGGCGCGGGGGACAGCTCCAGCAGCCGCCGCGCCAGCCGGGTGGACACCTCCTTCAGCGACAGGTCGTCGATGAGATCCACAAAGCGGCGCAGCCGCCGCGACAGCAGGCCCAGCATGCCCAGCAGGATTTCGGGACGCCGCCGCGCGGCCTCCAGGAAGTCTTGGCGCGTCAGGTACAGCGTGCGCGAGGCGGCCATGGCCAGGGCCGTGGCGGGGTAGGTGCCGCCCTCGAAGACGGGCACCTCGCCGCAGGGCTCGCCCCGCCCGAAGAGGTGCAGCACCTGCTCGCGGCCGTCCGCGCCGAAGCGGCACACCTTCACCAGCCCGTCCACCACCACATGAAAGCCCTCCGCCGCCGTGCCGGAATGGAACATGACCTCCCCCGCGTCATACTGGCGCAGGCCGCACACCTCCGCCACCGCCGCCAGATCCGCGTCGTCCAGCCCCGCAAAAAGGCCGCAGTCGCGCAGCCAGCCCGCGCGCGCCGTCACTTCCGATGTCAGCCGTTTCATGGAATCAGCCACCGCCTTTCAGGGCACCAGCATAGCGGCCCCGGCGCGGCGGCGCAATATTGGCCGGAAATGTCATTTTCCGCATCGCGCCCTGAAGCATCCCGTGTCGTTTTCATCCTTCGGCGGTGCTGTCTCCTGCCAGAGGATTTCAAACCCCGCCCGCCGCAGCTCATCGGCGAGCATCTCGCTGGTGTTTTGTATCCTGCGGATGGGAGCCCAGGTTTCCCCCCCTTTTTTCACACACCCCGAAAGCTCCCGTTCCCCGTCCCAAACAACCCAGGTGATCCCCTCGCCGTCAATGTTCCATTCAGGGCGCGGTTTCATGCCAGGATGCCCCACCATCGTTTCAATCCAATACTGGCCGCCCGGTTTCAGCAGGGCATGCACCCTGGAAAGGACGCCCGCCCGTTCCTCCGCAAAGACAATGCAGTGCAGAAAATGGTTGTCCGTGATCAGATCAAATGAGGCGTCGGGGAAATTCATGCCGCAAACATCCGCAACATGAAATTTCACCTCCGTGTCACGCAGGGCGGCCTGTTTCCGCGCCTCTTCAATGGCGGCGGATGACACGTCAACGGCGGTGACATCAAATCCCCGCCGCGCCAGAAAAACGGCCAGGGCGCCGGTTCCGCAGCCCAAGTCGAGCGCGGCGGGCGCCGGAGAGGCGACGGTGAACCCTTTCAGTGATTCCTGAACCATCGGGAGCATGTCAAAATCTTCATACGCGCCCGCGTCCCAGGCGACATGCCCCGCCTTCAACCGCCGCCGGTATGCTTGATCATGCGCCTCATAATATTTCATCGGTTCTCCCCAGACAGCCGGACCTTGGCCTGTTCAGATGAAGACCCGTCCGCCGCCAGGGGCTCCATGGAGACATTGTCAAACCATGCCGTGCCCGACCGCACCTCCAACTGGAGGAAGGGCATGTCATCGACTAATACGTCGTCCGCCGCCAGTTGGGCCGGCCCCTGCACCGCTGTGCCGTCATCCAGCGTGACCGTGAGGGACTGCTTTTCCTGCTCTTCCCGCAGGACAAGCTCCACGTGGTGCCACTTGCCGGGCGTCATGCGCAGTTGGTCGGAACTTTGGCCCTTTGACATCACACCGCCCCCGGCCACAGGCTCCAGCCCCTTGACCTCGCCCGGTGGGGTGGTGTCAAAGAGAATGACGCCCGGCGACTTCCAGCTTGAATCCCTGCGCACCCCGGCCACACAGGTTGTTTCCGGGTTCCCGCTTTCAAGATACACGTCGAAGGCCATCCGGAAGGGCGGGGCCACATAGGTCAGAAGATGCGCCAAAGGCGACCATGTCGGGCTGTCCCCATGCAGCCGCAGCGTGTTGCCGTGGGTGTCTTTGAAGGTGGTGCCATCCACGTGGCACACGGCATGGTCCGACGCGTTGCCGTCCGCGATCCACGCATCCGGCCAGGCGCCGGGCCCGCCGGCGTAACTTTCAAAATCATCACTCCGTCCAGGGAAGGCGAACCGTTCCAGTAACAATGTCTGCCGGTCGTCTTTTTTTGCCAGCAGGACCGTCTTCGCCTCATCATTGATTTCCTTGACGGTGTATTCCCCGATTTCGTCCCCAATGCGGTACCAGTATCCTCGCTGCTCTTCGTGGGTCTGTATGTCTGCGCGTGGTCGCCTCTGGGTATCGATCAGCCTGAGCACGGCCTTGCCCGGGCTCTTGCCGCCCTCCTCCGTGCGCACCGCCGCCGGGTCAACAGCCACATTCCACTCCATGCCGTCCGACTGGCGCATGAAGGTGACCGCGGGCGGGTCCGCGGAGATGCTCTTCGCCCGATATCCCCCGCGGGTGCCACCCGGCCCCACCCGCACAGGCACGCCACTGATCCTGATTTTCGCAAAGGAAGCCTTCCCAGTCTTGGGATCCACGATGATGGAATCGACCTCGACGGCGGGGTCCGCGGCCGTCTGGCTTGCAGGCTTCGGTGCCTGGCTTATCGTGTCAGCCGCCGCGCCGTTTTCCCCAGCCCCCCCGTACGCGGTGACGCGCACCACATCTCCGTCGGGCACCGCCGCCAGATTCACGGGGCGAAGCACCGCCTCAAGCATTGCCGACAGGGGCACATAACGCATGTTGATATACGGCACGAAGCCGTTCGTGATGCAGGTGGCCGGAACGGCCTGGCCGCTGTCCGGTTTGGGGGCAACAACGGTGTCATCTATGGCGAACTGGACGTCCCATGAGTCCGCGACAAAGTTCAGGACCTCCCTGACATGGATGGCTTCAAATTCGACGGCCACGGGGGAGTCAAGCACCTTTAGCAGCGCCGGGCCGGGACGTTGCGGTTTTGGGGCGATTTGCGCCGCGTCCCGCGCGATCATGGCCGGTGAGGAAACCCACACATACTGGTCCTTCACAACGGTGACCAGGCCCAATGGTTTCACCAGCGTGTCAATCGCCTCCCGCCAGGACACATTTCGCACATCCATGGAGCGCACCATGCCGTCGGTCACGTACTCAGGCTCAGGACCACAGGTCAGGGTGTTTATCGAGGTGTTCAGGCTCGGAGGCATCTTCACCACGCGCCAGTCTATGACCAGATTGATCCTGTCTGTGTCGGCGATAAAGTTGAACACCTCGGACAGGTGCTGGTTCTCAAAGGCAATGCTTCCCGTGGCATCGAGCGCCTTCTCCAGCTCCGTCCTGTTGTCCTGCGGCGGGGCGGAGGCGACCGTCGGCAGGCCCACCACGCCAATCAGCACGAGCGCCGCGCCCGTGGCCAG
>JBHEKP010000215.1:0-11271 GCA_041859375.1 Candidatus Hydrogenedentales bacterium
CGGGCGATTTCCCCCGACAGGTCCAGCGCCGCCGGGCCGGACAGGCCCCGGTGGGTGAACAGCAAATCCCCCGTCATGCCCGTCCGGGAAGCCTTGGGCAGGTCTATCCGCAGCCGCGCCCCCTGCACCACGATTCCCGCGCAGCGGCGCGGCCAGTCCTGCCGTGTCACCAATGGCACCAGCGCCGGAACAGGCGGCACAATGCTGTGCCCCGCCGTCCGCGCCAACTCAAAGCCTGACCCGTTGGAGCCCAGTTCCGGCCACGCGCATCCCCCCGCCGCAAGAATCACAGCGGAAACCTCCACAAGCCCTGAACTGGTCTCAATGCCCCGAATTCGGCCTTCCTCCACGCACAGGGACAGTGCCTCCACCCCCGTGCGGATGTCCACGCCCAGCGCACGGCACCGCGCCGTCAGCACATCCCGAATCTGCACCGCCGACTCGGACACGGGAAAGAAATGGAACCCGTCGGCGCAGTGCGTTTCCACCCCCAGCGACTTGAAAAAGGCCAGCAGTCCCGGCGCGTTCAGTCCCGCCAGGGCGGGCCGCATGAAATTGCCCTGTTTGCCAAAACGCGCCAGATATTCCGCCGTGTCCAGGGTGTTTGTGAGGTTGCACCGCCCCCCGCCCGTGGCGACAAGCTTGTTGCCGGGCCGGGAAAGTCGTTCAAGCACAACCACTTGCGCCCCTGATTCAGCGGCGGCAACCGCCGCCATCAGTCCGGCAGGGCCACCGCCCACGACAACAATATCTGCGCAAAACAATCGCATACAAACATAACCATCCAAAAGGTTCAGGATAAATCCGGGTGAATTATCCTTAATCAAGGCGCATTTATCAAGACGGCGAAAAAATATCAAAAAGAACACTTGCTAATTATGCTAAACAGATGGTAGCGTTAATGTGTTGTTGAACCAATCAATAATTAACCCGCTTGCGGGTGAGGAAAAGGAAAGGTGACACGCATGAAAATGGTTCGCAGGAGTTGGCTTTACGGACTGACATTCTCCCTTGCCGCTTTGCTCTGCGCTCCGGCGCAGGCGACAAACTTCGCCTTGTTGCTCTCGGGGTCCTCCGGGGATTCGGTGCTGGAGGGCTGTGACTCCGCCGAGGTGGGCGACATCACCATTGAGGCGGTGGACGACACCCCGGCGGGCTCCGAATATGTCCGCAAGCGTCCCGGAAAGGTCAAATACCAAAACATCACCCTGAGAATGCACCGTGATCTGGGCGGTTCCAAGGAGCTTCAGGCATGGTTCCAGGAAGCCGCCAAGGGCAAGACCGAGCGCAAAAGCGGCTCCATAATCTATCTTGACCGGGAAGGCAACGAGGTCCTGCGGGATGCGGGCGCGCTTCTTGATCAGGCAACGGCGGTGTACACTTTCCTTGACTGCTATCCCGTGAGATATTCCGTCGCGGAGGAGGTGCTCGGCGACGGCAGCGTGCGTGTGCTGGATGTGTACGAGCTTTCCATGAACGGCGTCCACTTTACCGCCGGGGCCAACAACAGCCCGCAACTGCGCCCGCGCATTGTGATAAAAACACCTTTCCAGAACGGCGACATACCCAATCAGGACAGGTCATTTAATTCCTGGGCGGGCGGTGAACCGGCGCTCATCACCGACTATCTCTTTAGGGGCACCCTCTTTCATGAGCAGAGTCCCGCCAAAAAACTGACCACCAATCTGGTGTTGAAAGACGGCCGGCCCGGTTCTGCCTTGTTCTATGAATGGCTGAACGAGTATTTCGCGGGCAAGTCGGCCCCGTTGCATGACGGTTTGGAGGGTTCAAAGCGGACCATTTCCCTGACCGAAATTGTCAACAACCGGCGTCCGGGGCGCTCCTACTCCTTTTTCGAGGCGTGGCCCTGCCGTTTCTCTTTCCCAACGTTCTCCAACAGCAGCACAGACACCCATATCAAGGAAGTGATTGAATTCGTTTGTGAACGTGTGGAACGCGGTTAACACCGCAGGAAAGGATTCCCATGAACAGGATGCTTGTTCTTGCCGCGCTTGTTTTTGCGGCTGCCACGGGTTCCCCATTGAGCCACGCCCAGGCCCCCTGGTTCGAGGTGGTGGTTGCCGGACCACAGGATGAGCCGGTTCCCCTCCAGGGGGTGGACGAGGTTTCCGTGGATGACATCGTCTTCGACTACCGTGACCTGGGCCGTGCGGACGCGCAGGGCAACCGCCTCTATGGTCCCGGCAAGCCCCACTGGGGCAGCGCGCGCATCACCCTCCAGCCGGGACCGGACGCCGACTGGCTTCACCAGTGGTTCCGCGAGGTGTCCTCGGGCAAGAGCATACGCAAATCCATCTCGGTGGTCCTCTTTAGGACCACCTCTGGAGAGCCTGTCCGGGAATACATATTTCATGACTGTTTGCCCCTGCGGTGGAAGGCGCCCGAATTGAATTCAGCCGACGGCACGGGCAAGGCCGCCGGGACGATTACGGTTAAAATCGGCCGCATAGAGTTCACCACACGGATTCAGCCGCCCTCCTCGCCCCCCGGAAATGTGTCCGTGTCCCTCGCGGATGAGGACGGCGACATCGGCACCGATTCCTGGGATTCCTGGGCCGGCGGCGCGCCGCTTCTGCACATGGATCAGTTGTTTGGCGGCGCAAAATACCGGACCAATTCCCCCGGCCACAAGTCGGTGGGCGAACTCACGCTGCGCGGCGGGTTTTGGCTTTCCAAAAAGGGTTACGATTACTGGATGGCCAGGGCGCTTGAGGGAAAGCCGCGGCTTAAGGGTTTGGTGATCACGGAAAGCGCGGCGGGAAGACCCTCGACCGGCAGGGGGGCGAAGCCGGCAAGGCAGTACACCTACCATGACTGTTTCCCCGTCCGTTATGTGTTCCCGCGCATGTCCGTCACCAACACCACCGGCAACACCATGGAAGAGGTGACGATAAAGCCCATCAGGGTTGAATTGAAATAACAGGATGCCGCCGCATTGCGCGGTTCAGGCTGTCCCGGCGTCCTCGGATCAATTCCGCGGACGCCGGTTTTTTGCACCGCGTTTGATGTGTGTGAAAGGCTGTCATACAATATTCACCCATCGGTTTATGGTTGGCCCGGCAACGGCAAGGGAGGAGTCATGATTACAGATTCACGGATACCGCCCCAGTTTGAGGCGGTGCGCGAGGAGGGCGAGGAGATACTTTGGTCCGGCACGCCCAATTTTTGGGTCTTCATCCTCTACGGGGTTCCCTTTCTGGTGTTCGGGATTCTCTGGGGCGCCATGGATTATTACGGTTTCATCCGTCCCATGCTGTCGCAGGCCCCCGGGCATGTGGGGCCGCCGAAGGAGATGACGGCCTTCATGGTGCCCTTCTTCGCGCTGCATCTCTTTCCCTTCTGGGGGGCGGTCCTGAACATGATCCGGCTGGTGCTGGTGCATGGCAACACCTGCTACGCCGTGTCAAACCGGCGGCTGATGATTCGCAGCGGTTTCTGGGGCACCGACTTCAAAACCGTTGACTTCGACAAAATCACCGACATGGAGGTGAACGTCAACCCCCTTGAAAACCTCTTCGGCGTGGGCACCATCCGCGCCTTTTCCGGAACAGTCTCCCGAAAGGGCGTGAACATGTACGACAAGTTCGTCGGCATCAGCGACCCCTACGGCGTGTTCAAGAAAATCAAGAAGATATCGGTGGACATCAAAACCGACTGGAACTATCCCAACGCGCTGCGGCCGGAGGAGAATCCGGGATACCATACCGGCTACAAGAACGGGGAATAACCTTCCGGTGGCGCGCCGCGCTGCGGCGGATTGTTCGTGGTAAAATCCCACCGTCTTTTCAACTGAACGGAGAACAGCACAGTGAGAAGAGTTTTTGCACTGTCCCTCAAAGCCGCCCTTGGCGTCTGCCTCTTCGCCGCCGGTGCCTGGGCTGCGCCGCAGGGGGAGGTGCGCCATGTGGCGGTCAAATCGCTGCCCGTGAAGCGCGCCCCCTTCGCGCTCTCCACCACCGTCGCGCCGCTCCGCTACGGCACGGTTGTCACGCTGGTGGACGACAGCCAGCCCGCCGCCGGGCAGAACGAGGGCAAAAAGGGAAAGAAAAACAAGAAACAGGAAAACCGCCCGCCCAGGGCAACCGGCCCCTGGGTGAAAGTGATCACGGGCAATATTGAGGGGTATGTCCCCGCCGCTTCCCTGCTCACCCCCGAAATGTTTAACGCCCAGTCCCCGGAGGGTGCCGCAACGGAGGCGGATGCGGAGGCGGGCAAGGGCTTCAGCGAATCGGAGGATCCGGAGGTGATGGCGGCAAAGGGCGCCCTGGGTGCCATGTCCGGAGGCGGCTCCGACACGGGCACCCTGGATGATCTCATCAAGCGGCAGCCTGTGGGTGATGTCACGGAGAGGAACCGGGAGTTCCGGCGCGAGGGGAAACTGGGCGAGTTCAAACCGGCGGAGGAGGTGCGGCAATGAAACACGCGGTTTCTGCCATTCTTGTTATGATCTGCGCCCTGGCCTCCCTGCCCGCCCATGCACAGTTCAACCTGCCTTCGGCTATTGGCAACGCCTTGGGCGGTGGCGGTGGCAATGTGCCCGTTTCCCCGCCGCCGGTTCCCGGCGTGCCCACAGTGCCCGGAGTGCCGGACGCCAACGGCATGCAAAACATCATCGAGGGCATGGACAGTTCGAACCAGGCGGGGCCGCGCTTTGAGTACATGCTGGGTTACGCCATCGCCGCCATGGTCCTGGGCGGCCACAAGCCCCTGCCCCTCGACAGCCCCGTCAGCCTTTACGTGGACCAGGTGGGTCAGGCGGTTGCCCTCGCTTCAAACAACCCATTCCCTTACAAGGGATATCTCTTTGTGGTGCTGGACACCCCGGAAATCAACGCCTTCGCCGCCCCCGCCGGGTTCGTCTTCATAACCACCGGAATGCTCAAATTCCTGCGCAACGAGGACGAACTCGCCGGGGTGCTGGGACACGAGGTGGCCCATGTCGAGTTGAACCACGGGCTCCGCACCCTCAAGGAAGGCCGTGGATGGCAGTCCGCGGGAGAACTTTTCAAACTGGATCAGGGCATGCTTGGTCCGGTCTACGATGAGATGAACAAGTCCATGCGCGATGGTTACAGCGCGGACTTGGAGGCGGAGGCGGACACCCGCTCCGCCGAAATGTGCGCGAAGCTGGGCTACAACGCCGTGGCCTTCCGGGACGTGCTGGAGCGGTTCCGCCAGAAAACCGGCACCTACGGCGGCGCGAAATACCCCGACGAGCGGGGCAAACTGTACGCGGACAAACTGGCCGCCATGCGCTTTGCGCAGCCCGCGCCCGTGCCGGGCCGCACGGACCGTTTTGCCAGCATGCTGGGACTGCTCCCATAACGCTTCGGGGGGTGCTCGATGACTGATGAAGGTAAAAATCCCGGACAGGACGCGCCGGAACCCGCCGCCGGAAACGGCGGCTCGACGCCCTCTCCAGCGCCCCTGCGGCAGGATGTGCTGGAGGCGCTGGTCGCCGCCATCCAAAACCTGAACCGGAACGAGTCGGAGCAGACGGCCTCCCTGGAGCGTCTTGGCGAAAGGATTGAGCAGCAGGCGGAGGAGGAGGCCCGCGAGCGGCGCTTCTGGATGAGCTGGATTCCCCGTTTTGTGGCGGGGCGCGAGGCCCTTTGGCGCGCCTGGCTGATGGGGGCCGCCGTGCGCGTCGTGGCCTTCCTCATCGCGGTGGGCGGCGTGTGGGGCTTTCTGGGCTGGTATGTGGACCACCTCAACATGACCGGCATGGCCGACACCTACTGCCGCACCGCCGTGCGCATTTTTCAGGAGGATGAAAACGCCGACGTGGCCCTGAGCCTGCTCGAACAGGCCGTGGCGCTGAACGGCAACGACTTTGAAATCCAGTTCCAGCAGGCGTTGATCGGCGGCCTCGCCTCCGTGCGCGACCTGTTCAACCTGGACCGGCCCTACAACAAGGAGGAGCTGGACCGGGCGCACCAGGCGCTGGCGCAGGCGCACATCCTGCAGATGACCAAGCCCAACCGTGCCGAGCCCCACGTCCTTTCCGCGCAAATCCGCACCGCCCTGAAACAGTATGACCGCGCCCAGGCGGACATGGAAAAGGCCATATCCCTCGCGCCGGAGGACGCCTTTGTGCGCCTGCGGCACGGCGTGCTGATCATGGAGCGCCTTCTGGGTTCCGGCCTCTATAAAAAGGGCTCCCCGGAGCACGCCGCGCAGGCTGATGCCGCCGAAAGGGAGCTTGACCACGCGCTCGAACTGTGCCGGACTGAAACGGGGGAGCCCGGCCCGGTCCTGCGCGCGGCGCGGCGGGTGCTGAGGCCCTTCATGAGCCTTGGCGCGACCGGCGGCCACCAGGGCATGGAAAAAATGGTCCTCCTGTGGAAGGGCGTGCTGGAGGCGGAGCACCGGGGGGATTTTGCGAAGGCCCGCGCATATTACACCGAGGCGCTGGAAAAGAGCCCCGGATTTTCACTGGCCCTCACCAGCCGGGGCATGGCCTGGCTCCACGACAAGGCAATGAACCTTGGGGAAGCCCGGACGGATTTTCTGAACACCCTCGCCACGGACCCCAATTTCACCGAGGCGTATTACGGGCTGGGCATGGTCTACGGCTACCAAAACCGCTATGACACCGCCCGTTATTATCTGGACAAGGGGCTCTCCATTGACGGCGACTCCCTGCGCCTGTGGAAGCTGCACGGGCTGGTCTCCGCGGAGATGAAGGACTATGAAACCGCGCTGGAGGACTACAACAAGGCGTTCCAGCTTGATCCGGTGAACCCCGACCTGTACCTGCGCAAGGCGCGGGTGCTCCAGGAACTGGGAAAAAACGACGAGGCCATCAGCAGCCTGAACTTCGCGGCGGAACTGCTCCCGGAAAGCCCCAGGGTGCGCTATGTGTACGGCATCGTCTACCAGGGGGCCGGTGACATGGAGCGCGCCATGCGCGAATTCGAAAAGGCGCTCGAGAAAGCCCCCGGTTATGACGACTGCCTGAAGGCAAAGGCTGAAATTCTTGAGTCGCAAAACCGCATGGACGAGGCGCTCCTTTCATTGCAGTCCGCCGTGGAAAAATGCCGCCAGCAGCCCGAGCGTTTCCTGCTGCCCCTCGGCAGGCTGAAATGGAAGATGGGCCGTCTGGAGGACGCGCTGGCGGACATCAGCCGCGCGCGGCAGTGCTATCCCTACGATGCGGGGGCGTGGTTTGACGAGGCGCTCCTCCTGCGGGAGCTTGGCCGGAACGGGGAGGCCCTTGCCGCGGCGGAAAAGGCGCTTGATCTCAAGCCCGACCACGCCGGGGCCAGGCTACTTTGCTCGGAGTTGAAGGGCGCGCAATAGCGGGCCGCCCCTCAGTGCGTCAGCGCATGGGCGATGATTCTGATGGCGGGCAGGGAAAGCGCGCACAGGGCGGTTGCACCGGCGAATATCCATGCGCCGGTGCGCCAAAACGGGTGGCGGAAGGTTCGCCCCAGGGTGGCGGCATATCCGTAAAGGGCCAGGGCAAACCCAAACAGCACCGTGGCCGGGATAAAACACATCAGAAAGGGAATCCCCCAGCTTTCGTCGGCCATGAAAAAATTGCTGGAAACCGACAGGAACACAAGAAGTAACGCCCCGAACCCGCACACAACTGCGGCGCCCAAAAACAGCCCCGGCAATAATTTTTGAAACTTCTCCCTGTCCACAAGCCCGTCCCTTTTCTCCCTGCGCTACCGCCCGCCCATCACCAGCCGCAGCGCCTCCGTGATCAGCGGTTCCGCGCCCGGTTCCACCCAGCACCATGACTCGTCATTGTACCCCTCCGCCGAGGCCTGCGCCGTGGGAATGTATCCCGGCGCGCACTCCCCGAATCCTGCGGTCACCACCGGCGCGTCCGGGCTGAAGCCCTGCGCGATGATCTGGTACAGCACAAAGGACTCGGCGGGCAGCACCAGAAACTTTGCATGGCCGAAATCCGCCACCGGCACGTCAATGGCACGCCCCTGCGCCGTGCGCTCGCGCCAGCTCAGCGCCATGGCCGCGAGGTTCCGCTGGAAGGTCTTCGCCCCGCCGTCGGCCAGTGTCTTTCGCGCGTCCTCCTCCGAATACCCGCCGAAATTTTTCGGAACCAGGCGGAGGCTTTCCACCCGCAGGGATGCCCCTTCCAGCGGGAAGCGTTTCGTGTCCGTCCACGCGTCCACCATTCCCCGGTAAATCTTTTCCGCGAGCACGGGCCGGTTTTCCGGCGCGCCGTCGTTGAATTTCCCCGCCGTGGTGTCGCCGCTGCATCCGGTAAAGTACACTTGAAACACGTCCGGCGTTTCCGCCTGACGTTTCGCCCGCGCCATGCCCACAAAATCGGCGGAGACACCGCCCTTGCCGTAATAACTCATCGGATGGGTGGAGTAGGCGCTGATGGCCGCCACCGCCCTGTCCCCGTTCCAGAAACTGAGTGTTTTCAGATAGGGGTCAATCGTTCCCTCCGGCTGCGCCCGGAGATCCCCGTCACGGGTGGCGCTGCCCCGGTTGTAGGTGACAGTGCCGTCCGCGAGCACCACGCGCCGGTTGGAACCCACCCCCTCCACCCGCGCCATGCCGATGCCGTAGTGGGTGACGGGGGTGGGGGAGTTCAGCGCGGTTTTTACCGCCTCCGCCACGCGCGCCACGCAGTCCCTTGCGAAGGCCGTGTCGCACAGGGATTTCTCCAGACCGGCCCCGTCCAGCAGTTCCTGCGCCCTGTAGTCCACCACCGGCGCGTCGTGCTGGTGGACGCTGGCCAGCAGCACCCGTTCCGGGCCGGTGCCCGCCGCCTCCGCCACGGCGGCGCGCCAGTGGTCGTAGGCGTCGTTCCGTATCTCGCACCAGTCCACCGCCAGAAAGACCAGCGGTTTTTCCCCGCCGCCCAGCAGCACCACGCCGTTCGCGTGCAGGGGATCCACGATTTCCGCCGCCGGGGCGATGCCGCCGCCCATGCACGCATGGCCGATGGGTATGGTCACATCCGCGCGAAACGTGGCAACCTGCCATTCCGCGCCCGTCCCGTCCGCCGCCAGCGCGGCGGCGGTGATCAGCAACACGCCCAGTGCAGCCATGACAGTTTCTCCGGTACGGTTATTGTTATTTCGCGCCAAGGGACAGAATCGTTCCCGCGATATGGCGCGTGCCGTTTTCCTTGTTGAAGTAATAGACAACGAGGTAGCGGCCGTCGGCCATGGCCGTCACCCAGGGATACCCCAAATCACTGTTGCCGCCGTCGTCGCGGAGCACAATTTCCCTGCTTCCGGCGATGTCCTTCCCCTCCGCGTCGAGAATGCGCGCGCGGATGCCGTGGGGTTCATGGCGGTAGCCGTACACCAGCAGGATGCGCCCGTCCGGCAGGAGTTTCGCGCAGTGGGGGTGTCCCTGGAAACCCGCGTCCTCCCACGGGCCGAAAGAGTTGCCGCCGTCCGTGGATCGCGCCACCGCCGTGTGGTCGTCAAAATCCGCCGTGCGCAGGAAGGCGAGCAGATCGCCCCCCCTTGTCTCAATCAGCGCCGTCTCGTTGAAGCTGACCTTTTCGTCCTTTGCAACGGGGCAGCGGTATTCCCAGGTGAGGCCGCCGTCCTTGGAACTCATCAGGTGCACCTCCGACAGGCGCGGCTCCAGCCGCGACTGCGAGGCCACCGCCCAGTGCAGCCGGCCGTCCTTTGCCTGCCACATCGGACCCCGGTTGTACGCGGGGCAGGGTTCCTTGAACACCGTCATGGTGGCGTTGCCGGGAACCACCGGCGGAATGATGGGCCCCTTCCAGGAGTTGCCGCCGTCCGTGGACCGAAGCAGATACCCGCCCATGAACACGAAATCACCATGGCGCAGCGTGGGCGGCGTCTTTTCCGCGGCATCGCCGCGCAGTTGCACCCAGCCGTAGCTGCTGCACACAATCGTGCCGTCGCTGAGCTGGGTCATGCAGGGATCCTGAGAGCCGCCGAAGGGGTGCGCGAAAATCAGCTCGGGCTCCTTTGTCCACGTCTCGCCGTTGTCCTTCGACCGCACCTGCACCAGGTAGCTGTTCGGATCAGTATGGTTGGTGCTGGGTTCGCCGAGATAACGCCGCTCCGGCGCGCGCCGGAAGGCCAGCAGCAGTTCCCCGTCCGGACGGAGCACCACCGACGGGAAGGCGCTGTGGAAACGGTCGTCCTGGTAGATGACAATGTCCTTTTCCTTCACCAACTCCTGCGCGAAAAGCGGGAAGGAAAAGGAAAGGGCCGTCAGCGCCAAAAATGCGCGGCAAAGAATGCGGTTCATGTCATGCCTCCGGTGCTTATTATGCTGCTGCCAAAACGGGGTTCAGTATAGCCGTTCCACCGCCGCCGCCAAAATGATTCCCGCCGGCCTCAATCGCCGGTGTAAGTCTTCCATATGCGCGGGGGAACGTGGCAATGGCATGCTGCCTGTCCAGTATGGAGTGCGGTGGCAAAGTGCAGCGCGACACCGCTTTCTCCCCGGAGACTGGCCTTTTGTGCCAACAGGAAAGCGGCGTCGTTGCCGCCGCACTCCAAAAAAAGCGTGCCGGGGCAACACATCACCAGGCCTGTATGCCTTCACTCCTGTTATCCGGCGATTAGGGCGCCGGTTGACTCCCGGCGCGTACCGTCCTATCATGGTTTTGCGCCGTCGTGCCCTTCGGTCGGTCGCGGGGCGCAGGGAAACAATGGAGGTCACCCGATGAGCCACAAACACCACACCGGTTGCTGCGGATGTTCCACCCACGGCATAGACAGGCGTTCCTTCTTCGCCGCCATAGGCGGTTCCGCCGCCGGGGCGGCGCTCATCTCCGGATGCGCCACCACCATCGCCAATGTGGCCGCCGCGCCGCGCGTGAAACCGGCACGCCCCGTGAAAACCCTGGTGGTCCAGCCCGTGCTGGCCTGTTCCGTACCGGAACGCAGGGAAATGACCAGTTGGCGTTCCTGGGGCGGACTCAAGACCGACGCCGACGTCAAGGAGGAGATGGGCCGCATCGCGGCGGAATTGGATGACCTGAAGTCGAAGGCCGAATATCCCCTGGAAATCCGGCCCCTTGCCTGGGTGCGGAACGGCGGCGAGGCGGAACCGCTCGTGAAGGGCGACGCCGATGTGATGCTGATCTATGGGGCTTCCGGCGATTTGGAGCCCCTCATCTCGGACCAGCGCCACAACATCGTTTTTGTGCGCCACAAATCCGGCCCCGTCTACCTGTGGTACGAAATTGTGAGCCCCCGTCTCATCCGCAAGACCGTGGATGAGTTTGGCCAGCCGGGGTTGCTGCCCGAGGATGTGGTGGTGGAC
>JBHEKP010000062.1:0-7500 GCA_041859375.1 Candidatus Hydrogenedentales bacterium
GGGCATGTTCCCGCTGGTCCGGAGCGACGCCACCCGGCTGGCCTTCGCGGACGGGGTATTCGACGCGGTCACCATCGCCTTCGGCATACGCAACGTGGTGGACACCGACGCGGCCCTGGGCGAGATGCTCCGCGTGCTCAAACCCGGCGGCCGGGCGCTGATTCTTGAGTTTTCGCTCCCGTCCAACGCGCTGTTCCGGGCGGTCTACCTCTTTTATTTCCGGCATGTGCTGCCCCGGCTGGGCGGGCTTGTCTCCGGAAAGCCGGTTGCCTACCGTTATCTGAACGAGACCGTGGAGGCCTTTCCCTACGGGGAGGCATTCTGCGCGCTGATGGCGCGCGCGGGATTTGAAAGGGTTTCCGCAAAGCCCCTCACCTTTGGCATTGCCACCCTGTACACGGGGGACAGGCCGGCCGGGGCATGATGGAAAGGATGCGGGTTATGCTGAAAATTGCGCGTGCGGGCGTGCTGGTGTCCGCGCTTTGCCTCTTCTGCGGCGCGGCGTCCGCGCAGGATCAGCCCGCCGCCCCCGCCGAAGGGGTGGAGGCCGCGAAAACCTACAACCCGGAGGAGTGGCGGGAACCGGTTCAGAAGGCGTCCAGCCAGCTTGATCTCCTGGAGTTTTTCGCCCAGGCCACCCGCTTCGGCGGTGTGACGGTGAAGGTGCCCCGCGAGCTTCAGCGGGTGCCGCTGGAGTCCATCAAGGGCGCGGAGAAGCTGGCGGACAAGGACATCGAGATATACGTGCGGGAGCTGACCTTCAAGGACCTGGTGTTCAACCGCGAGAGGGAGCCCCTCTGGCTGGAAACCCGGCCCGTGCTGCCCGTGCTGCTTGACTTCAGCACCGTGGGCGTCGCCGCCGAGGCGAAGACAAAACTGGGGGTGATACCACTGGGGGCGGTGTTCAGCGACGGGAAACTGCCCTTTGACTTCGATCTGCGCAAGGACGGCTACGATCTGGGCATCCTGCCGGAGCGCCGCCAGGCGGACGCCAACCTGAGCAACCTGAAGCTGAAGGTGGGCGGTTCGCTGGCCTCCGGCGTGGCCAACACCTTTTTCAAGGATGATGTGGCGAAACTGATCATGCAGTACGGCCTGGGCCAGACCCTGAAAATGGACAAGGCCGGCCTGCTCGGCGGCGGCGAGGGGGGACCGTCCATCCCCGGGTTGAAAAAGGGATCGGTTGAGGCCGAGGCCGCCGGGGCGCTGATCAACGTGCTGACCCGCTAGGCGCTTTTCGGCCTACCACGCCGGCTTTTCAAGGCTGTTCATCCATTCCTCGACGTTGGTGTGACCGTCGCCGTCCCTGTCCGCCGCGCCGTCCGCGGGGTCCTCCGGGTTGAGCCCCGTCTTTTTTTCCCATTCGTCGGGCATGCCGTCGCCGTCGGTGTCCGTGCGGGGTGTGCCTGGTTCCAGCGCGGGCCACCCGCCCACCTGATCCTGGCTGTCGATGTGGCCGCCTGTTCCCCCGCGCACCGACTCGATAATGCGCGCGTCCACGGCGTCGCGGCGCGAGGGGAGCGCGCCCGCCATTTGGCACACCTGCTCAAGGGCCGTCCGCGCGGACACCGTGCCTGGTGCGGGCACGGCAAAGGGCGCGGCGGCGCGGCACCCGTCCGTGGGGGTGTTTTCCGGGAATGACTCGCCTTTTGCGATCATGCGCCAGTTGTCGCGCAGCTTCCTTTTGGACGCGCCCTCAATCACGTTCCCCTCAAGGAACATGGACATGGTGGCGTCGCCGAGGTGGAAGGCGAGGTCCCGCACCTCCTTTTTTGTGCCGGGGCCGGGCTTGAGCCAGTTGTTGATGTAGTTAACCCGCACCACGTCGCCCTTTCCCGAATAGCCCGCGCGGAAGCCCCAGTCATAAATGACGTTGTTCCGGAAGTCCAGCGTCATGCCCGCCGTGCCGCCGTTGCTGCCCAGGCGCGGGTTGCGGCTGGTGTGGTGGGCGTAGAGGTTGTGGTGGTAGGTGACGCCGCCGTCCTGGGCGCTGATCAGCGAGCCGTAGCCGTGCTTCCCCTTTTTGTGGCACGAGTCGGTGAGGCTTTCGGAGATGACGCACCACTGCACCGTGATGTCGCGGCTTGCGCCGGTGGTGGACACCGTCTCGTCAATGCCCCACGACGCCGAGCAGTGGTCGAGGATCAGCCGTTCGCAGTTGTCCACCGTGACGGCGTCCAGCTCTTTTTTCATCACGTCGCCGGGGCGGATGCGCAGGTGGCGGATCACCACGTCGTGGGTGTCCTTGATGTTCAGCGCGAAGTTTTTCAGGCAGACGCCGCCGCCGGGCGCGGTCTGCCCCGCCACGGTGATGAAGGGGTTGCGGATGCGCAGGTCCGACTGGAGTTCTATGGTTCCGCCCGTGTCGAAGACGACGATGCGCGGCCCCTCCGCCTCGCAGGCTGCGCGCAGGCTGCCCGGCCCCTTGTCCGCCAGGGTGGTCACATGAAACACCTTGCCGCCGCGCCCGCCGGGTGTCAGCCGTCCGAACCCCTCCGCGCCGGGGAAGGCCGTCACCTCCCCCGGAAAAGCGTTAAGACAGGCCGCCGCACATGCCGCAGCCAGGCACAGGGTGCGCAGGAACATCGTGTGTGCTCCGCCCGTTATTCCACGGGTTGCCCGTTGAAGACAATCTTCAGCCCGTCGTGGGAGTCGTTCCGCTCAAAGCGCAGCTTCGCGCCCTCCGGGGCCTTCGCGTCCACGGTGAGCGTGTCTCCGGCGCGCTTCCAGGAGACCGACACGGGGCCGTTCACGCCCGCGCTCGCGCCGTCGGCCCATTCAAGGCCGTTCAGGCGGGGGCTGATGCGGTAGGCGGCGCCACCCGGCGCCTCGGACACGATGCCCAGCACGATGCGGTTCAGGAAATGGACCGGCGCGGAGGACCAGGCGTGGGTGTGGCTGCGGGTGGGGAAACCGTTGCTGCCGGTGGTGCCGCGCGCGAAGGTTTCCCAAACCGTGGTCGCGCCCAGGTCAAGCATGGGCTGGTAGTCCTTGTAGATGGCCTTGATGATCTCGTCGCCCCGTCCCATCTTTTCAAGCGCCTCGAAGAGGTACATGATGGCGAAGGGGGAGCCCACCGGCGTGACGCCCTCCGGCGGGTTGAGCACCCATTCCAGCACCCTTTCGCGGCGCTCCGGCGGGACAATGTCGTAGAGCAGGCCGAGGAATCCCGTGTGCAGGGAGGTTTTCGGGCTGACGGTGCCGTTGCCGTGGACGCTGTCCGGGTAGGCACCGCGCTGTTCGTCCCACAGCGCGTTGACCGCGTTGAGGAGCTGTGCCCTGTACTGTTTGATCCATTCCACGTCCTGATCCGTGCCGATGGCCTCCGCGGCCTTCAGCGCCGCGTCGCAGGCGCCCACGGCGAACATGCTGTTGTGGGTCACCGTGGCGTGGCCGTCGTCAATGCCCGACCAGTCGAACATGTTCCAAAAGGGGCCGCTGAAAAGGCCCCGCTCGTCGGTGAATCCCGCCGCGCCGCGCAGGTTTTTGACCATGTACGGGTAGGCCCAGGCGAGGAATTCACGGTCGCCGGAATACTGGTAGTTGTCCCAGGCCATCATGCCCCAGAGGAAACTCCACGCGGGCAGGAGGATCTGCCACGTGGACGGCACCTGGCACAGGGTGATGGGGTAGTGATCCAGCGAGTAGGCGGTGATGCGGGTGCAGCGCTTGGCAAGGTCGTCGCTGCCGAAGGCGGTGTAGCCGAAGACCGACTCGTTGCGCGCGTCGCCCACCCACAGGGTCTGCTCGTAGAGCGGGCAGTCGGTGAAGCTGTCCTCCATGCACAGTTTCAGGGTGCGCGCGGAGATCTCCCAGATTTTGTCCAGGCGCGGATCGCTGCACGCGAAGCGGCCCTCGGGCCGGACCGGATAGGTGGACTCGATCAGCCGGAATTCCTTCAGGACGGCCGGTTTGGTCTGGTTGCGCAGGGTCATGAACACGAAGCGGCCCGAGCGGCGCGACAGGCTGGTGAAGGTGTTTTCGCCCCCCACGCACACGTGCCGCATGGTGTTGCGGTAGCGTTCCGTGTGCTGCACGCGGCCCTCCGGCGTGATGTACTCCACCCCGGAAATGTCCACCACCAGCCCCTCCTCGCCGTCAATGGTGAACTGGTAATAGCCCACGTTTTGCTCGCCGAGGTCGTAGCAAAGCTCAATGTCACCCTCCTTGGACGGGTGTATTTCCACCCCGCCCCCGCCGGTCACCACGGCGTCGGCGTTTTCAACGCGCGCCTTCGCGTCCTTGACCGGTTGGCGGCTTTCAAAGAGGAAATGGGGCGATTCGGTCCATTCGTCCGCGCCCACAACGCGCGCGGACTTGCCCAGCCGCCCCTTGAACGCGTCCAGGGTGCCGCTGTTTTTGATGTGGTCCTGCGCCAGCGCGTCGAGCCGGGCGCGCACCGCCTCCTGTTCCGCCTTGGGCATCTGCTCCCAGGCCGTGTCGCCCGTGGCGAAATTGCCGCCCTCAAAGGGGGCGTAGCACCAGGGGCTGCCCGCGCCCTCCTCCAGCGGGTTGCGCATGGCGAATTCGCCGGAGCATTTCACATGGATTTCCGTGTCGTGCCGCCAGTGGCCGAAGTACTCGGTGAGCACGACCAGCACGAAATGCCGGCCCGGCTCCAGGGTGGCCGTGCCTTTTTTGGCCGGCACGCCGTCCACCACCACGGCGTTGCCGTCGGCGTCCACGGTGAGCGCGCATTTTTTGGCCACGTCCACCACGGTGGCGAAAGCGCCGGTGACGGCGGTCTTGTTGTTCGACCAGACCACGCCGCCGTACTGCCACGGGGCGGTGGGGAAGATGAATGTCTGCCAGTCGGAGCGCTTCACCACCGCCGCGCCGTGGAAGGCGCGGAAGCTGAAGGGGATGCGCGTGAGCAGGGGGCAGTCGCGGGGCTCCAGGTTTTTCCAGGGGCCGGCGGTCGTGGCGTGCCGGACCACGGCGGGCTCGAAGCCGTCGTCGCCCCTGGGTGCCCTGCGCGCGTCGAACAGCTCAAAGGGCCCCATCTGCACCGACTGTTTCGGCGCCCACTTCGCCCAGCCGGAGGCGTCGCGCACCTCCCAGTCCGCGCCGGTGGCCACGCGCAGCGGCGCGCCGCCGCCCTTGGGTGTCACGTCCAACTGCGCCAGCAGCCCCGCCTCCATGGGAATCTGGTGGAAGGTGCCAATGCCGAAGAACTTGGCGATCACCGTGATTTCGTTCCGCCCCGGTTTCATTTGCGGCGTCACGTCGATGATGTCGTACTGGTAATGCTCCGGCCAGCTCCGGCCCGGGCCGTCGTTCACCCATTCGCCGTTCACGGCCACCCGGTAAAAGGTGTCCGCCGTGATGCGCAGCATTGCCGACGCCGCCTCCGGCGCGTCAAAGGTCTTTCGCGCCTCGATGGTGTCGTTGTAGCCGTCATATTTGTCCCGGGCCTTCCAAATCCAGGAGGCCGTCAAGTCGGTCTTGTCCATGATTGCCATGTCCTTGGTCCGTTCCGGGGCGGCCCATCCGGCCGCCGCGCAAACCGCCACCAGCAAAAGCGCGCCGCACACCGGCGCGCCCAAACGATGCAACTGGGAAAACATGAGAAGCGGCACTCCATCAGGTTGGGGTTGTGCGGAAACGGGGGCCGTGGCTGGCCGCCGTGCCCGCAGGCGTCACAAAGTCTAACGAAGCGATCCGTGCGGGTCAAACCGGGTAAGTTTCAGTCTGCGGGCGAATTGTTTATAATGCGCAAAGGTCCGCACGGATAGAGGATGCAGGCATGGCGCACAGGACGTTATTTTTGTTTTTGCTGACGGTGGGGCTTTCCTGGACGGGGGCGTATGCGGATTTTCGGGACGAGGTGGAGGCGGACTGGAAGGTGCAGCTCCTGCAGCGGGAAACGGGGCCGAAGCGCGCGCCCACGCCGGAAACGGACGCCGCGGGCGGCTGCGACGGGGTGAAGGACGGCAAATGGGGCTTTCACACGGAGAACCAGGAGGGGCCGTGGTGGCAGGTGGATCTGGGAGACGTCAAGCCGCTGGACCGGGTGGTGCTGTGGAACCGCTGCGACGCGGCGGCGCGCAACGACAACATCATCGTGCAGGTGTCGGAGGACGGCTCCAACTGGCGTGATGCGTACACGCACAACGGCCCCACCTTCTACGGCAAGACGGACGGCAGGCCCCTGTCGGTGCCGCTGGCGGGCTGTTCTGCCCGGTATGTGCGGCTGACCCTGCGGGCGCAGTCCTGGCTGCACCTCGACGAGGTGGAGGTGTTTGGCGCGGCGGATCCGGTGCGGAACATCGCCCTCCGCAGGCCCGCGGTGCAGAGCAGCATTTCCCAGTGGTCGGCGGATCACCGGCCCCGCGGGAAGCGGGACACGGCCTGGCCGGAGCGGATCGCGGCGGTGGTGAAGCGGAGCCGGGAGCTGGTTGAAATCCGGCGCGGGGAGGGTGTGGACGTGTCGCGCCATGCGGCCGCGCTGGCGCGTCTTGAGCGGGAACTCGCGGGACTTCCGGCCCGCCGCCTGGACAGGGGGGAATATGAGCGGGCGCGGTGGCTGCAGCGGCGCCTGCTGCTGGCGGATCCGCTGCTGGACTTCGGGGAGATTCTGTTCGCAACGCGCGTGCCGGGCTCCTTCAACCACATGTCCGACCAGTATTACGGCTGGTTTTCCCGGCCGGGCGGCGACCTGTGCATCCTCGGCGACTACACGACCGACAGGCCAAAGCTTTCCCGCATCACGGAGGGCCTGTTTGATCCGGCGGGCAGCTTCCTGCGCCCCAGCCTTTCCTACGACGGAAAGAAGGTTCTTTTCGCGTGGTGCCGCTTTCATCCGGGCCTGGCGGAGCACCCCGACAAATTCAACAAGGACAACGTGCCGGAGGACGCCTTTTACCATGTCTTTGAGATGAACCTGGACGGCACGGGCCTGCGCCAGATCACGCGGGGCAAGTATGACGACTTTGACGCGCGCTACCTGCCGGACGGGCGCATCGTGTTCCTGTCCACGCGCCGGGGGCAGTTTGTCCAGACGGGCGCGGAGAGCGCGGCGCTGACGATGGAGAACCCGGCGCTGCCGGACTGCTACGTGCGCTGCGGCGGCGGGCCCGAGCGGCCCGTGGCGGTCTACACGCTGCACACGATGAACGCGGACGGCACGGCCATGAACGCCATATCGCCCTTTGAGATGTTCGAGTGGACGCCGAGCATTTCCCGCGACGGCACAATCCTGTACTCGCGCTGGGACTACATCGACCGGTGGAACATGCCCTACATGAGCCTGTGGTCCATCCACCCCGACGGCACCCACTCCCGCATCGTCTACAAGAACTACACCCTCGCGCCGCACTGCACCTTCGAACCGCAGTGCGTCCCCAACTCCGACAAGATCGTGTTCACCGGATCGGCGCACCACGCCCAGACCATGGGCAGCCTCGTGCTGCTGGACACGGCGGCGGGCACGGAGGGCGGCGCGCCGGTGCGGCGGCTCACGCCCGAGGTGGTGTTCCCCGAAATCGAGGGCTGGCCCGC
>JBHEKP010000062.1:12500-13810 GCA_041859375.1 Candidatus Hydrogenedentales bacterium
GGTGATCTATCCATGGCCAGGTTGAAATCTCTGTAAAAGGAGATGGAGGACCGAACCAGTGTTGGTTAAAAACAATTTGGATGAGCTGTGGATAGGGGTGAAAGGCCAATCAAACCCGGTAATAGCTGGTTCTCCCCGAAATGTCTTTAGGGGCAGCGTCATGTGGTAGCACGCGGGGGTAGAGCACTGAATGGGCTAGGGATCTCACCAGATTACTGAACCCAATCAAACTCCGAATACCGCGTGTGGAATCATGGCAGTAAGAATGCGGGGGATAAGCTCCGTATTCGAAAGGGAAACAGCCCAGACCGCCAGCTAAGGTCCCCAAATCATGCTCAGTGTGAAACGAGGTGCAATTGCATAAACAACCAGGATGTTGGCTTAGAAGCAGCCATTCATTTAAAGAGTGCGTAATAGCTCACTGGTCGAGTGGTTGTGCGCGGAAAATGTAACGGGGCTAAGCATGATACCGAAGCTGCGGGTCGCGTGCCTAGGCGCGCGGCGGTAGGGGAGCATTCCATTCCGGATTGAAGCATGACCGTAAGGACGTGTGGACCGAATGGAAGTGATCATGCCGGCATTAGTAACGACAAGGAGGGCGAGAATCCCTCCCGCCGAAAGTCCAAGGGTTCCCGGGCCAGGTGACTCCTCCCGGGGTTAGTCGGGTCCTAAGCCGAGGCCGAAAGGCGTAGGCGATGGAAAACAGGCGCAAAGATTCCTGTACCACCATGCAACCGTTTGAGTGATGGGGTGACGCAGGAGGATAAGACAGCTGCCTATCGGATGGCAGTCTAAGCGTGCGGGCCGCAGCCCAGGTAAATCCAGGCTGCATCAGGCCGAGGCGTTAAGGGACGTGAAACCTCTTCGGAATAACACGGATTGTCTGATTCCACACTGCCAAGAAAAACCTCTAGCGAGGTTGCAGGTGCCCGTACCGTAAACCGACACAGGTGGACGAGAAGAGTATTCTAAGGCGCTCGGGTGATCCACTCTTAAGGAACTCGACCAATTAACCCCGTAACTTCGGAAGAAGGGGTGCTTTTGGCGGTGATGGCCCTGCGGCCGGAGCCGCCGAGAGCGACACTAAAGTGGCTCGGGCGACTGTTTACTAAAAACACAGGTCTCTGCTAAGTCGCAAGACTAGGTATAGGGACTGACGCCTGCCCAATGCCGGAAGGTCAACGGGAGAGGTTAGCGCAAGCGAAGCCTTGAACCGAAGCCCCGGTTAATGGCGGCCGTAACTATAACGGTCCTAAGGTAGCGAAATTCCTTGTCGGGTAAGTTCCGACCTGCACGAATGGCGTAACGAT
>JBHEKP010000073.1:0-35593 GCA_041859375.1 Candidatus Hydrogenedentales bacterium
GCGCGCTGCGCGCCCAGCAGCGGCAGCAGCACAAAGCCGCCCGCCGCCGCGCCCAGCACCCCGCCCAGGGTGTTCGCGCCGTAAAGCAGGCCGATGTCGCGGCCCACCCGCGCGGTGTTTTGCGCCACGGCCCGCACCAGCACGGGAAACACCATGCCCGACACAAAGGTGGCGGGAAAGAGAATCATGAAGGACAGGCGGAACATGCCCCAGGTGACCCCCTCCCAGCGGTTGCCCGCGGCGGCCTGCACCGCGCCGAATTTCTCCGGCAACCACGCGAACCCGTGAACCAGCAGCATGTACATCACCCCCAGCAGCAGCAGCAGCGAGCCGGCCATTCCGGCGGCGTTGCGCAGTCGCGGCGCGAGGGCCGAGCCCGCCATGCCGCCCAGGGCCAGCCCGCAGAGCAGCGTGGCCAGCATGGCCGTGTAGGCGTAGGTGGTGCCCAGAAAAACCATGGCCAGCAGCCGGGTCCACACCACCTCCAGCGCCAGCGCCGCAAACCCCGACACGGCAAAGGCAAAAACCAGCCTGCCCGTCATCGGCGTGCCTGACTGGCATTCCACCCCCGGCTCGGTGACGGGGTCGTCCTGCGTTTCCTGCCTGCCCAAAACCCGGTGCAACAATTCCGCCGCCGCGCCCACGGCAAGGTTGAGCACCGCCGCCAGCAGCACCGTGCGCGAATAGCCCAGTCCGGGCAGCAGCACAAAACCGGCGGTGAAGCAGCCCGCCGCCGCGCCCAGCGTGTTCACCGTGTAGAGCAGGCCCACCCGCCGCCCGCGCAGCGCCGGGTCCCGCGCCACGAAGCGGGACAGCAGCGGCAGTGTCGCGCCCATCATCCACACCGGCGCAAGCAGCAGCACCGCCGCAATGACCGCCCGCAGCGAAGCCCCGGCGGCGAAACCGCCACCGGTCAGGCGCAGCAGCCCCGCCACCGCCGGTCCCACCCCGTCCAACAGCGCAAGCAGCAGCAGCGCCCACAGGCCAATCCCCGTCTCCATCAGCGCGTACACGCGCAGGGGGCGGTGTGTTTTATCCGCACGGCGTCCGCCCCAAAAACTGCCCAACCCCAACCCCAGGAAAAACACCGAAAGCACCAGGCTCACCGCATAGGCGCGCACGCCCAGCAACAGGGCAAGCTGCCGGGTCCATGCCACCTGGTAGGCCAGTCCGCAGGCTCCGGAGATGAAAAAGAACGCCAGCACCGTTGCGAAAACGGCGTAAAACCGCAGACCCGCGGTGTTTTTCCCGGTGTCGGTCATGCCTTTGTCCCTTAAAACCATTTGTGCGGCGCGGGCGCGGGGGTGTATCCGTCCAGGTAGGCGAACACCGCCTCCGGCGTGGTGCAAACCGCAAACATGTCCAGGCAGATCTCCTTGATGAAGCTGTCATCCACCATCCGGGCCAGAAAGCCGAACAGTCCGTCGTAATAATCCCGCGTGTTCAGGAAGACACAGGGCTTGTGGTGGTAGCCCAACTGTTTGAGCACAAGCACCTCGATCATCTCCTCCAGCGTGCCAATCCCCCCCGGCAGCGCCACAAACGCGTCGGCGCGCTCCGCCATGATGGCCTTGCGGTCGCGCATGGTCTCCGTCACGATCAACTCGTCCGCCTCGCGGTAGGCCAGTTCCAGGTCCACCAGCCTGTCGGGAATCACGCCCACCACACCGCCGCCCGCCGCGTGCACCGCGCGGGCGCACTCGCCCATAAGGCCCACATTGCCCGCGCCGTAGACCAGCGTCGCACCCCGGCCGCCAATCAGCCCGCCGAGCCGCCGGGCGGCCTCCTTGTAGTCCCCGTCCACCGCGTCGCTTGACGACGCATACACGCAGATGTTTTGCATTACTTCTCCATCACGCCGGAATCACCGTTCCAGCAGGCAAACCGTCTCCACATGGGGGGTGTATGGGAACAGGTCCAGGGCGGCCAGCCGCCGGAGACGCCATCCCCCCGCGATGATAATCTTCAAATCCCTTGCCAGCGTGGCGGGATCACAGGAAACATACACCATCCGCGCCGCGCCGCACCGCGCCAGCGCCGGAGCCAGCGCAAACGCGCCCGACCGGGGCGGATCAAGCAGCACCGTGTCATGGCCGCCCGCCTCCAGCGCCGCCGCCATCTCCGGCTCGCCGCCGCGCCGGTAATCCCCGCCCAGGGCGCGGGCCGCCTCCACCGATTCCACGGCAATGTCATAACCGGTGACGCGCGCGGCGGGAATCAGGCCGAGGGACAGGTTGCCATTGCCGCAGTACAGATCCAGCAGGGATTCCGCACCGGCCGCCATTTCGCGCACCAGCCCCACAAGCAGCCGGTTCAGCAGAAAACTCGATTGTGAAAAAGCGCCGTTCACCGCCGGAACCCCGTCCACCATGAAACTGGCGCGGGGTGCGCCATCGCCCGGCGCGTTTGCCAGGGGGTAAAGCGCCCGCACCCGGTCCAGCGCCTCCGGCGGCGCCCAAACCATGGTCTCCCCCGTTACCGGGTGCGCCGTCACCACCACCCCGCCCCGGATGCCCAGCGGGGCAAGCCGCGCAAAGGCGGTGTTCACTGTGTCATGGCAGAGCGGGCACCGTGTCATTGGCACAATGGTGTGGGTGCCGACGGCGTAATAGCCCAACACCGCCCCGTCGCCGTGAAACTCCGCTCGGGTGCGGTAGCCCAGGCGCAGTCCGGGCTCCTCAACCCATTCCGGTTCCGCATCAACGCCGCCAATGCGCCGAAGGCAGTCGGCGACAATCCTCATCTTCCATTCCGCCTGCGCCGGATAGGAGAAACAGCCCCACACATGGGCGGGCGCCGCTGATTCCTCCCCGCCCACAAAGGGGATGCGGTGGGGCGACGGCTCAATGACTCCCAGCATGCGCGCCCAGGAAACGGAGGCCTTGCGGCGGAACACCTTTGCGCGCACCGTGTCGCCCGGCAGGGCAAAAGGCACAAAGCAGACCCTGCCCTCCACCCGGCCCAATCCGTCCCCGCCGTGCGCGACGGCATGCACCTTTAACTTGACGGGAGGCTCCGGACGGTCCCCCCCGGCCGGCGGCACCATGGCGTCGCCGTGCGTCATGCCCCCTCCTCCGGCGTCGGGACGGGTTCCCGCAGCCTGCGCAGCAGCGCCGCCAGCGGCGCGCCGGAAACAGGGGCGGGGTCCCCCTCATACGGCATTAAAAAGGAAACGCCAAAAACCCGGCACGCGCCCGGGGGAAGCTCTTCCCCATGGGCCGCGCCGGACAGGCACCAGTCATGATCCGGCTCAAAAAGGGCCAGTGTTCCGGACGGTTCCATGCCCATGAGCAGCCCCAGCCTGCCATGACCCCGCAGTTCCGCCGCCCCAATCCCACCCCGCACGGTTGCACTTTCCGCCCGAACGGCGGGATTTCCATAAAGCACCCCGGCTCCGTCCCTGCGCAATCCAAGCCGGTCAACCCCACGGACGGCGACTGCCACCGGACCTTCGCCGGTGTTCAGCACCGACACCTCCCGAACCATCGCGGGCAGGTCATGGAGCGCGGTGGTGCGGACGTCCACCACCAGTCCAGGCCCGGCGCGCCGGGCGCTGATCGTCCCCCCGAAGGCGTTGAAGGATTCGCTCCACTCCACCGGCCCCAGCCGCTCCGGCGTCACCGGAACGCCCCCCGCCTCCAGGAGAAAATCCGGCCCCGGCACGGCGATCCATTCCACATAGCCCCGCGCCAGTTTCTGCCGCAGTTCCACCGTGGTTCCCAAAAAGGCCGACCAGCGCCGTTCCAGCCAGTCATTGCCAAGAACAGCGCCGCCGTGATCTATGCGCGTGTACGCCCGGGCCATGCGCCTCCGTCATGCCGCGCCGGACACCGGCGCGGGTGTGATATCTTACCGTCCGGACGGGGTCCGCGTAAATCGGGGGGGCCGGGAACTTTCCCGGCCCGCCGGTGTTTGAGCAGACAGGCACGGGATGACAGCGAATGCAGGAAGTTGACGACTGGGTGCTCATCGCCCAAGCCCGCGCCGGCAACGGGCGCTCTTTCGAGACGCTGGTCCGCCGGTACGAGCAGCCGATCATGCACTTTTGCCGGCGCATGCTCGGCAACCGGGGTGATGCCGAAGACATCGCCCAGGAGTGCTTTCTGTCGCTGCACCGCAGCCTGCACAGAATTGAACCGCGGGCGAAATTCTCCACGCTGCTTTTCGGCATCGCCAGAAACCTGTCCCTCAACCTGTTGAGGGACGGCCGTCGGCGCGGCAGGGACAGCGCCCGGTCGCTGGATGGAATGGAGTTCGACCCCCCCGGCGGCCCACGGCCGGACCGGAACGCGCAAAACGCGGAACTGGGGCGGCGCATTGAGGACGCCATTGGGCGGCTCTCGCCGGAATTCCGGGAGGTGCTGGTGCTGCGGGAGATAAACCAGCTGGACTACGAGGCCATCGCCGCCGCCGTGGGATGCCCGGTGGGCACGGTGCGCAGCAGGCTGGCCAGGGCGCGCGAATCCATGCGGGCCATGCTGGCCGGCGAACTTGACGGGGTGTGACAGGATGAACAGACGGCTTTCAACCGAGGAAATCGAGCTGCTTTCCGCATGGCTCGACGGCGAGGCGGAAAATCCCGCCGCCGTGGCGGCGCTTGTGGAAAGCGACCCGGACATGGCGCGGTGGGTGGCCGGGACGCGGGCGATGCAGGAGAACCTGCGGGCGATGCCGGCCCCGGCGGCCAGCCCTCCCATCACGGAGCGGGTCATGAACGCGCTGGCGCGGACCTCCGGTGTGGAAAAAAGCCGCCGCATCCCGTCGCCCCTCCGCATGGCGACGGCCGCCTGCGCGCTGCTGGCGGCGGGCGCGGTTTATCTTGGCCTGACGACATTGGACAGACCCGCCCCCCCCGCGCAGCCCTTCACGCTGGAGCAGGCCCAAATGGCGGCGGAAACCCTTCTTGACGAGCATGCGCTTCAGGAAAGCGAAAGCCCGGCGGAACCCGTTCAGGACGACGTGCCCGCGGAATTGCTGGTGGCGGCGCTGGCGGACTGGTCCCTGGACGGGCAAGAAGACGCGGAGGCGGAGGAAAACACCGGAGACTGGCTCGACGATGCGGCGTCCGTGTTGGAAATGGCGGAGATGCTTGAAGACGAGGACGCCATGGCGCTGGACGCCCTTGAAGGATAAAATGGCACATGCGCGGCGGCACCCCGCCGCCTGAGGAGAACAGAGATGAGGCTTGTCAAACGGTTTCCGGTCCTGCCAATGCTGGCCGTTGCGCTGTTTCTCGGCGTTGCGGCGCAGGCCCAGCCCCCCGCACCACCGCAGGAGCGGCAGGAAAAGCCAAAACATGCCGCCCCCCGCAAGGGACAGGACGCCAAGGCGCGGGAAATGCTCGAACAGGTGATGGTCGCCAGAATCAGCAAGGAGCTGGGGCTCACGGACGAGCAGAGCGTGCTGCTGGTGCGGCGTTTCATCGATTTCCGCAACGAAAACCAGAAACTTCAGCGTGAACGCGCCGAAACCATGAAGAAAATCCAGGCACTGGTCGCGGAGGGCACGGATCAGCAGGCCGTTGAGGACGCGCTGGCGCGGTTGCGGGCCGCCGGCGAGTCGCTGCTGACGCTCAGGCAGCGGCAGCAGGACGCCATATCCCAGAACCTGGACACGTGGCAGCGGGCGAAACTCGTGCTGTTCATGGACAAATTTGAGGAGGAAATCCGGCAGCTCCTGAAACAGGCGAAGGAGCGCAGGGGCATGCCGCCCGACCGCCCGGCGCCGCCCCGCAGGGATGCGCCGCCGCCGCCCGACACCCAGGCCCCGCCGCCGCCGCCCGGACAATAACCAACCGCCTTGCTGTCAGGCGCGGGCCGCGCTGATGTCGCGGCAGAGCTCCAGGAGCAGGAGCACCCGCCCGTCCGGCGTGCCCGATTCGATGTCGGCCGCCACCAGGTCGCAGGGGCCGTACTCCCCGGCGATGCGTTCCAGATCAGCGCGCAGTTCGCCGGGCGTCTTGTTCGCCAAATCCGTCGGGGTGTACATGATCGCGCGCCGCGCGTCCGGAAACAGGGCGCGCGCGCGGGCCAAATCGGAATGCAGGCCCATGTCCATGTATGCCGTGCGGGGAATCTCCGCATAGGCCTCCAGGTAGGGATCGGCGGTCCAGGCGCAGTTGTGCACGCCCACGCAGGCAAAGGACTCGGCCACCCGGCGGTCGAAGGGAAGCAGCAGGTCCCGGTAAAGTTCCGGGGAAACCAGGTTGACCAGGCAGTTGCTCAGGGTGAAAAAGCGCACGTCCACCCCGGAGGCCCGCTGCCGTTCGTGCAAAAGGCGCGCCGCCGCAATCATCGTCTCCGCCACCGCGTTGAACAGCCTCCTGCACCGTTCCGGCTCCGTCATCATGTCCATGAAAAGCGCCTCGCCGCGCAGGCGGTGGGCGTTGTTCAGCACGCCCTGCCAGTTGATGAACCCCTCAACGCGCCCCTCCGATCCGGCAATCCATTCCACCTGGGCAAGCAGTTCCTGAAAGAACGGGTTGGAGGACGGGTCCACCGGCTCGATGCGGTCAACGGCGTCATCGTCCAGGTACGGACCGGCGCAGGTTGGCCACTGATCGGGCAGGTAATGCACCGGCACGCCGAACATGGCCGCCACGGCGCACGCGCCGTAAGCGCCGGTCAGCAAATCCAGCGGCTCACCCGTCCTGCCGAGGCCGGTGCCCGGAAAACGCCGCTCCAGCCCCCCGCGCATCGCCAGCACGGCGGCGCGGCGGCGGACGGGATCGCGGTGGAACGCCTCCCCGAAGTCAATACCGGCGTTCTCCCGGTGCCACTTCGGGGTGAATCCGGTTTCCGGGCGCAAAAAGGGCTCGTCCCCCCGGGCGGGCCTGCGCGTGGCGGGCGCGCCGGGCGCGATGTAGCTCACAAGCTGAAAAGGCGGTTTTTCCGTCATGCGGACTGCTCCGGTGTTTGCGGCTCCGCCGCAGGCTTCCGCACAAACAATACCAGCCATGCCAGCACCAGGTACAGTCCGCAGAGCGCCCAGAGGATGAGCCATTCCCGGCGCACCTCGAAGAGGCTTGCGCCCATCTGGTTCACCCGCACAAAACCGACCCCGCCGGTGGAGCTGGGCAGCAGCAGCGACACCGCGCGAATCCACCCGGGAAGCACCTCCGGGGGCCAGGCAAAGCGCATGAGAAACACAGCGGGCACCGAGGTGAACAACAGCACGGGCAGCGCCGTCTCGCGCTCGGGGAAAAAGGCCGTGAGCATCTGGCCGAAGAGGGCGATGGAGATCACATAAGGGAGGAGGAACACGAGCACCGTGATCGGGTTGCCCTCGCGCGGCAGGCCGTAGAACGTGTACACGACGGCCAGGTAAAAGACCGGGTAAAGCATGTAGAGGGACACCAGCGCCGCGGTGCGCGCCGTCAGCACCGCCAGCGGCCCCGACCGGCGCACCTCCTCCGCGGCCTTTTCCCCGCGCAGCTCGTTGCGCGTGCCGCCCAGCAGGCCGATGCCCAGCAGCATGGTCTGCTGGATGATCAGCATGAGCACCGCGGGCACCACATACACGGAATACCCCCCGAAGGGGTTGTAAAGGGGCCTGCCGATCACCCCGAAGGGCTCGCGCGCCTTGTAGGCCTCCTTTTCGGGCAGGCCGGACGCGGTGAGGCGGCGTATTTCAATCCCCGCCGAAAGGGTGGCGGCGGCGCGGTACACGCCCGAGTAGATTTGCCGGTACACGAGGAAGTAACTCGCGTCCCCGTAAACCTGCACCACCGCCTGCTCGCCGCGCAGGATGTCGCGCTCAAAACCGGCGGGAATCACAAGCACGCCCCGCGCCTCCCCGTTCAGCATCCGCCGCCGCGCCTCCTCCAGATCGCGGGCGGGCTCCGTCAGGCGAGTCTCCTCGGCGGCGTCCACCCAGCGCGTGAGCTTTCGGCTCAGGGGGGTCAGGTCCTGGTCCACCGGAATGATGTCCACCTCCCGGAGCACCTCCCGGAGGTAGGGCACCGGGTAAAACATGGTGTAAATGACCATGCCCGCGACAAATATCAGGCGCACCGCCGGATCGCCCAGAACCGCCCGGTACTCGCGGAGCATGCTGCGGAAGAAGCGGTTCATAGCCTCCCCCACGCGCCGGGATCGCGCATCAGCCGCCCGAGTTTCGGAACTATGATGAAGGGCGGAATGAAGGCGAAGGCCGCAAGCGCCGCAAGCGGCGTCAGGGAGGACTGGGGGGCCGCCCCCTGGAGCACCTGCTCCATCATCACCCGCAGGTAGTGGGTGAGCGGCAGGGCGTAGCTCCACACCAGCGCGCCGGGGGGCATGCCCGAAAGGGGAAAAGTCACCCCGGCAAAGGCAAAGGCCGGCCCGCAGTAAAACCCCGCCATGCTGAAGGCCACCCGGAGGCTGCCCGTGAGCGCCACGATCAGGGTGGACATGGAAACATAGGCCAGCACGAAAAGAAGCCCCGCCAGCATCCACACGTCCATCCGGCCGTTGAAGGGAACGCCGCAGTACTTGACCAGATAGGCGAGCATGAAGTTGACCATCACCAGAAAGCAGGCGACATGCGGCGTCATTTTGGCGAGCAGCGCCAGCAGCGGGCTGCCCCCGGACACGCGGAGCCATTCCCCCGCCGTGCCCCGGCGGAGCTCCATGCCCACCGACCGCACCACCACGATGATCAGGAAGATGTGCAGCATGGTGGGCAGCAGCGCGGGAAGCAGGAAATACCTGAAGTTGAGGTTCGGGTTGTGAAGCGGGCGCGGCTCCACCCGCACGGGCTCGCTCTTTTCAAGCGCCTCCGCCGGGGTCTGCCCCCGCGCCATGCGGGCGCGGACGTCGGCGGCGGCGGCAAGGGAGAGCGTGGCGTCCCGCGCCGCGCGGCCAATCAGCCCGCTGATGAGCAGCGCCTGGTTGTTGTAAAAGGCGGTCATCTGCGGCGCGCCGCCCCGGAGCGTGTCGCGCTCAAAGCCGCCGGGGATCACCAGCAGCGCGTGGGCGAGCCCCTCCCGGATGATGCGCTCCCCCTCCCCCATGTCGGCCGCAAACCGCGCCACCGCAAGCGTCGGGGAGGCGTCAAGCATCCGCGTCAGCGTGCGTGACAGGGCGCTGTTGTCGTTGTCGATCACCACCACGGGAAGATCGCGGGGAACCTCCTCGGTGAAAATCACGGTGAGCAGCGCGAAACTGGCCAGGGGAAGGATGAAGACGAACATGATGTGGAAGGGGCTGCGCGTGATCATCCGGATTTCCCGCGCGAGGGCGGGAAAATAGCCGGTCCGTCCGGACGGGGGGGGCGCGTCGGTCATCATTCACTCCCGGCGCAGCAGTTCGCGCACCCATTTCGCCGGGTCGGGCTTCGGGTCCCTGTCCCAGGGCACCACCACGCTCATTCCGGGACGCAGCCCCCCCGGAACCTCCACGGGCCTGCCGCGCACCTCGAAGGTTTTCAGGTCGAAACCGCCCGACATGGTGGTGGCCCGCCAGGTGGCGAAATCGCCCAGGGGCGTGATGTAGGTCACCTCCAGCTCGATTTCGCGCCCGCCCAGGGCGGGGACGAACCCCCGGAGCCTGTCACCCATTTTCAGGCCCGACAGCCGGTCCTCGCGCATGTTGAAGGTCACCCAGAGGTCGGAAAGGTCCACCATCGTCATGACCGGCATGCCGGAGGCCGCCAGTTCGCCAAGGTTGACGATGTGCTCCACAATCTCGCCGTCCATGGGAGCCCGCACATTGGCCTCCTCGATGAGCGAGTCCACCTCGCCCACCGCCCCGGACGCCTGCTCCACCAGCGCGGCGGCGGCCTGCTTGTCCTCCTCGCGCGCGCCGTTCAGCGCCATGTCGTGCTGCGCCTTCGCCGCCGCCTCCAGTTTGCGCGCCATGTCGCGCTGCGCCCTTACCTCGTCGCGCCGCTGCTCGGGCACCACGCCGTCGCTGAAAAGCCGCTCCACCCGCTCAAGGCTCTTTTCCGCCAGCTCCGCCCCGGCCTTCGCCTGGAGCCACTGGTTGTGCGCCATCCTGATTTGCTCCTCCCGCGCGCCGTTCTCCGCCTTGTCGCGCTGGGCGCTCGCGGCGCTGCGCGCGCCCTCGGCCTGGCGGCGTTTGGCGTCAAGCTGGGGACGGTCCAGCACGGCGAGAATGTCCCCCTTTTTCACGGACTGCCCCTCGGCGGCAGGCATTTCCTCCACACGGCCGGGGATTTTGGCGGCCACGTTCACCTTCAGCGCCTCCACCTCGCCCTGGATGCACTGGGGCTGGGGCTGCACCAGCAGCCAGCCCGCGCCGGCAAGGCCGGAGAGCACAATGAGAATCAGCACAAGCGCCACCAGGCGGGGATGGGGTTTCATTGTTTGGATGACTCCGTGGGCGCGGCCCCCGCCTCCGCGGGCGGTTCGGAGGGCTGCAGCGCCGGTTCGGGTCCGGCCACCGCCGCGCCCCGGGCCAGGTATTCCGCAAAATGTTCCGCTTGGCCGGAGGCCTCAAGAAGCTGGAACAGGGCCAGATCAAAATCGTAGGCGGCCTTGTTGCGGCCGAGCTGGGCGCGGGCGTGGGAAAGGGTCGCGTCCACCACCTCCACGGAGGTGGCCACCCCCTCCTCAAAGGCGCGCGTCCGCACGCGCAGGTTTTCCGCCGTGAGCCCGATGGTTTCGCCGAATGCCTCAAACTGGTCGCGGGCCCGGCCCGCCTCCTCGTGGCGCTTCACCACAAGGCTCTTCAGATCGCGCTCGTATTTGGTCCGCAACAGCGCGACGCGGCGCTCAATGGACCGGGCCGCGATCACCCGGTTTTTTCCCTGCGCCCCGTCAAACAGGGTGTACTGCGCGCCGACGCCCGCCGCCCATTCCGGGTCAAGCATGGTCAGGTCGCCCGGAAACAGCTCATGGGCGGCGAAGAGATACACCGAGGGCAGGGTGGCGCCCCTCTCGGCGCGCACCCCCTGCCGCGCCTGGGCAAGCTTCGCGTCGAGCATGGCCAGCACCGGATGGCCGCCGTCAACACGGCTTTTGAAGGTTTCAAGGGGCTCCAGATCCGGCACCATGAACAGGGGGGAAACCGGATCCGGGGCGCTCTCCATGACCAGGGAATTCATCAGGCCCTCGGTGGCGATGGCCACGTCCCGCTCCGCGGAGGCGAGTTCGGTGCGCGCATCGGACAGGGCCACCCCGGCGTTCAGGTATTCGACCCGCGCGACGATGCCCTCCTCCATCAGGCGGCGCGCGCGGTACTCATGCCGTTCCATGGCGCGCACCTTGATTTCCGCCACCTCCACCGCGCGCCTTGCGAGGCGCACCCCGAAATAGCGCTGGGCCAGCTCGGTGATCATCTGCTCGCCCGTCTGGCGGGCCTGCGCCTCCGCCTCCCCCCTGCGCGCCTCCGCCGCGCGGTTGGCCGCGTCCACGCGCCCCCCCGCATAAAGCGGCATGCTCACCCTCAGCTGGCCCTTGGTGAACTGGGAGTCCTGCACCGTGAGGGAAAGGGGTATCGGGTCCACGCTCAGGGAAATGGGCTCGTTGAGGAAGGTCTGGCGCGCCTCCAGCTCGGCCTTGGGATAACGCATGCCCCGCGCGGCCGCCCGTTCCGCCTCACGCTGCGCCACCTCCTCACGCGCCGCCAGCAGCCCCTCGTTCCGCGCGTTCATCCGCTCCACCGCCTGCGGGAAGGTCAGCGCCGCGTCCTCCGCGCGCGCCGCACCGCCGCAAAGCAGCAGGGCAAGAACCGCGCAAAACCATCCCCGTCCTGTGAAGCCCCCCCTTGGGGGGAAATTCGGGGGACTGTCCCCCCCGCTCTTGGCATGCGAATAACAGTGTCGTTTCATGGTGTTTTCATCCCGCAAAGCCGGAACCTTGTGATTGTGTCCACCACTTTTTGCGCTGGCATGCGGCCCGTGTCCCGGGTCCACCAGTCCAGCACCTGAACAATCATGCCGATGATCGCCCGGGCCGCCACCTCCGGCTCCAGATCCCCCGCCACCGCGCCCGCCTTGATGGAGTCACGGATGCGCTGCTCCTGGGTGGCCACCAGATGATCCGTGATTTCCGTGCTGATGCGGGTGCGCACAGACTCGGGATCAAACAGCACCCGGCAATGGGCGGGATTTTTCTCCGCAAACCAGACCAGCGCCTCGGTGTGCCTGCGGATCGCCCCCTCCAAATCCCTTTCAGGCACGTCCAAAAGTCCGCGCAGGGATTGCAGCAACGATTCCACCCCCTCAAACAGCACCGCCCGCAGCAACCCCTCCTTGTCCTTGAAGTGCAGATAGAGCGTTCCCACCGCCACACCGGACTCATGGGCGATGTCCGAGGCGCGTGTGGCCGCAACCCCCTGCCGTGCAAAGAGTTCCAAACCGGTTTCCATCAACCGTCTGCGGGTCTCAATTCGGCTGCGTTCTCTTGCGTTCATCATTGAACCGTCCAATTGTGAATCAACCTTGATTCACTGAATCAGTATACATGAAACACCTTCACCAATCAACCCCCACGGTTTGCCAAAATACTGATAAATACTCCTGCTAATTATTTTTATTGACAGATTAAATAAAGTATGTTAGAAAAATATAAGAAAGTTTAACGGTGACCGGCGGGCACATGTTGCCGACCGCACGAAACGCCCCAACGGGAGGGGATGATTTCTGCGGAAACATGGGATATCATGGAGCATGCGGTGGAACCGCACCGTCGGGCATCAACCCAGGGAGGATGGAGCGATGAGCAGGGCATGGGGCATGAATGAATCACACGCTCACAGGCGCACAAGCCATGCGAACAGCAAAGGGGGCGCCATGAACAGGCCATTCGTCCTGCTGATGCTCTGCGTTGCCGCTGCGATTCCGGCAATGTGGGCGGGCGCGGAGGATCTGACGCCGCAACTCGTCAAGGACATCCCCTTCTCTCCACCCTTCAACTCCGCCCCGGGCAACTTATGCGCGTTGGGTGAAACATTAATCTTCACCCAAGAACATCCCAGTTTTGGCCGTGAAATTTGGGCCCTCGATAGAGGCCAGGAAACGCCCAGATTGGTCCGCGACATAAATCCGGGAACCCAAGGCGGCAATTATGCATCATTTGAGGCATATGGCGATAACATGTATTTCAGATATGCCTTGCCTCAATATCCAATCACGGCCACTTCCACAGGATTCTGGAGAACAGACGGCACACCGGAAGGGACTGTTGATGTAAGTTTTATGTCGTCCTACGAACTAACCAAAGCGGGGGGATACTTTTACTTCTGCCCGCAAGTAGCTCACGACGCACTTTGGCGAAGTGACGGCACTCAAGAGGGGACCGTCAAGGTTAAAAATTTCAAAAAACTTGGTTTCACCTGCATCACTGGCAACCTCACAGAATTCGGTCCTTTGCTCATGTTTTCACTCTGCTACTTTTCGCCCAGCCACAGCAGTGATGAATCTGCGCTGTGGAAAAGTGACGGAACCGAAAGCGGCACAGTCCTGGTCAAACAAATACATCCCACGGACGGCGCCGCGATTAAGTCGTTGACGGTGGCGGGGGGCAGCCTCTTTTTTGCCGCAAAACAGGCGGAAACAGGCTACGAACTATGGAAAAGCGATGGCTCGAGTGATGGAACTGCCCTGTTAAAGGATATTTCTCCTGGAACGACTTCAGGAAATCCCGAGAACCTTTTCGCCTGGAATGGCTTGCTGTTCTTCTCCGCATACACTTTCGAGGATGGAATAGAACTGTGGCGGAGTGACGGAACAGAAGGGGGTACTTTTCTGCTCAAAAACATAAATCCCGGGGGTTCCTTTGGGGTATTTGGCACGGGAGCCGGTTACGATGGTTTGCCTTCCGGCTTTACCCCCCTGGGGGATTCCCTCTTCTTTACGGCGTATGGCGGGGGGGGTAATTATCAACTTTGGAAAACCGACGGAACCGGGGGGGGAACCATCCTGGTGCGCGACGGATTTGACAAGCGCCCGGCAAAGTTAACGGCAATGAACGGACGCCTGTACTTCATCGGTTCCAGGAAAAATGATGATGGTGAACTGTGGGCCAGTGACGGAACAGCCGCGGGCACACAGAGAGTGAAAGACATCTATCCGGGGTCCAGTTCAAGCCTGCCCAGTGATTTGACGCCGGTGGGCGACACACTTTACTTCAGTGCGGTGGACAGCAGCGGAGTGAAACGCCTCTGGCAAAGCGACGGCACCGAGGCAGGAACCATTGCGTGCCGCCACACACCCAGGGAACCTGACAGTTTCACCCCCATGGACAACCGCGCCTTTTTCACGGCGGAAAGCACGGAGAGCGGCAACGAACTCTGGGCGACGGACGGAACCATGAAAGGCACAGCCTTGGTGCGGGACATCAATCCCGGCATGCAAGGCAGCCATCCGGACGAGCTTCTGGCCGACGGCAGCACCCTGTGGTTTGCGGCAAACGACGGCGCGCACGGCAGGGAACTCTGGAAAAGCGGGGGCACGCAGGGCACCACAGCCCTGGTTGCTGACATCCGGCCCGGCAAGGAAGGAAGCGAGCCCAGACATCCGTCGCTTTTTGGCGGCAGGCTCCACTTCACCGCCGACGACGGCGCCAGCGGCAGGGAACCCTGGACCAGCGACGGCACCCCCGAAGGCACCGCGATGATCTTGGACATCCGGCCCGGCGCGGAGGGCTCCGGACCGGAGGGCATGAGCGCCGCAAACGGACTGCTCTTCTTCACCGCAGACGACGGCGTCCACGGCAGGGAGCTTTGGGCCAGCGACGGCACCCCCGGGGGAACCGCGATGGTCGCGGACCTTGTCGCGGGCAAGAGTGACGACGGTCCCGGCCAGCTTGCGGTGGTGGACACCATTCTTTACTTTACGCTCTCCAACAAACTTTGGCGCAGCGACGGCACCCCGGAGGGGACGATGCCCGTCACGGACATCCAGTACACCAGCATCGCCAAACTCACCCCGGCGGGCGCACTGCTGTATTTTGAGGGCGACGACGGCACCACCGGTCCCGAACTCTGGCGCAGCGACGGCACCCCGGAGGGCACCCTTCTGGTGGGGAACATCTATCCCGGCACAACCGGATCGTCCCTCTCCAACATGCGAAACGTGGAGGGGGTGCTCTTCTTCTCCGCCATAAGTTCGGAAATCATGGGCAACGAACTCTGGCTCTCCCAGGGGGACACCGCCACGACCTATCGCACAGGCACCATCAATTACGACAACAACAGCAACGCCGATCCCGGCGGCATGTGCCTCGCGGGCGGCAGGGTGGTGTTCACGGCAAAAAAAACCGCCATGTCCTTCAATGAAATCTGGGGTTGTCCCCTGCCCGCGCCCGCCGCACCCAGCAACCCCTTTGCGGTGGAAATCTCCACGGACAGCATCACCTGGGTCTGGAACGACAATTCGGCCAACGAAACCGCCTTCCGCGCATGGAACTACACTCCGGGCGAGGATGAGCCCCAAATGACCGTGGGCAATTTTGCGCCGGACACCACCTACTGGACGCGGACCGGCCTGACGGCAAACACCCTGCACAGTTTCCAGGTGGTGGCGCGGCGCGTGTACACCACCGCGGCGGTGAGTCCGAGGACGGAATACACCTCCCGGCACACCCTGGCGGGGCCGCCCGTGTGGGGTGTCAATGTGGCCACGGAAACGGCCCTTGCCACCCTGCGCGCCGCGGGCAACATCTACTTTGACAACCCGGAAGGCTTTGGTCTCGGCGTCCAGGGCGGTTCCAACCACCGGGTGAGCGCCTACCGCTACGCCTGGGACAACTCGGCGGCTCCGGTTGAATTCACGGAGGCGTCCCCGGTCTGGAACGAGGGAATCCTTGCGCTGGCGGCCACGCCGGGCGCCTGGCACCTCCACCTCCAGTCCATGAACGGCGCGGCGGTGCCCGGCGGAACCCTGGACATCGGCCCCTTCCTAATCGGCGGCATCATTCCCGAACTGGCGGGCCTCACGGAGGAGGAGGCATCGGCGGCGCTTGCCGCCGCAGGCCTTGCGCCCGGCACCGTGTCGCACCGGTATGATCCCGCCATCCCGGCGGGCCGAATCCTCTCGCAGGAACCCGCCCCCGGGGGTCTCGTTCCCGCCGGAACCACAGTGGACTATGTGGTGTCCGACGGGCCGGAGCCGCCGCCCATGACCGCCGTGCCCTATCTGGCCAACATGACGGGCGACGAGGTTCTTGCGGCACTGTCCGCGGCAAACCTCACCCCGGGAACGGCCGACCGGCAGTACCACCCCGTGATTGAGGCGGGCCGCGTGATCTCCCAGAACCCGGAGGCGGGGGTGCAGGTGCCCGTGGGAACGGCGGTGGACTATGTCGTGTCCGCGGGACCCGAACCGCAAAACACCACCGTGCCCTACCTGGCCAACATGACCGAGGAGGAGGCCCTGGCGGCGCTGTCCGCGGCAAACCTCACTCCGGGAACGACCGACCGGCAGTACCACCCCGTGATTGAGGCGGGCCGCGTGATCTCCCAGAACCCGGAGGCGGGGGCGCAGGCGCCCGTGGGAACGGCGGTGGACTATGTCGTGTCCGCGGGGCCCGAACCGCAAAACGCCACCGTGCCCGACATCACCGGCATGACCACCGCCGAAGCGCTCGCCGCGTTGTCCGGGGCCAACCTGACACCGGGAACGAGCTCGCGCCGGTACCATGACACGGTGCCCGCGGGCCGGATTATTTCCCAGAACCCGCCCGCGGGAACGGTGACACCCGTCGGCGCACCGGTGGATTACACCCTCTCCGCCGGCCCCGAGACGGCACAGGACATTCCCGTGCCCGATCTGTCCGGGATGACGGAGGAAGAGGCGCTGGCGGCCCTGTCCGGCGCGGGCCTCAGCCCCGGCGCGGCAAGCCGGCGGCACCATCCCACCATTCCGGCGGGACGGGTGCTCGCGCAGATTCCGGCGGCGGGCGCCCTGGCCGCGCCGGGCGCGGCGGTTGACTATGTCCTTTCCTCCGGTCCGGAGCCGGAACCCGCCACGCCGCCCACCCCGCAGGAGGCCGCCCAGTCCCTGCAGGAAAACCTGGCCGCGGCGGACACGGACGGCGACGGGCAGGTTTCCTTCGCCGAAGCCTCCGTGATCATCGAAGGGCTCACCCTGGACACCTTCAAGGAGCTGGACGCCAACGGCGATGACCTGCTGTCCGAGGAGGAGATCAAACAAGGGGCGGAGGAGGACACCCCCCTGGGCTGTCTTGGCGGCGGCAACGGTTCCGACTGGTTTGTGCTGGCCCTCAGCGTGGTCGGCCTTTTCCTGCTCAGCCAGTTGAACCGCCTCCTCGCCCTGTTCCGCGAGGAGGAGCGCAGGACGCCCCCGGACATCTGGGAAAACTAAACCCGTCTTGACACGGGCGCGCGACGCCCCCCTGCCGGGGCCCGCGCGCCCGTGCTGTTTCGTTGCGGTCCGCCTTCGCTGGACCCCGCAGGACGGGGTGCGATAAGATGACCGGGCAGGAACTTTTCCCAATAACAGGAAAATCATCATTGGACATGACCTCCCCAATTCCGGCGCTGCGCGCCGTGGACGCCGTCCCAGTTGAAATCGGGGACGAGGAGATGGTCTGCCTGTCCGACCCCGAGGGGTATGCCGGGGGTGACGTGGTGCTTTCCATCGGCGCGTTTTACCTGGCGGCCGGCATGGACGGCGTGCGCGATCTGGCGGGGGTGCTCGCATTCTTCAGGGAGCGCACGGGCGCGGAGGCCCCCGAGGAGCAGGCCGTCAGCCTGATCGAACATTTGGAACAGGCGTGTTTTCTGGACAGCCCCGCGTTTCGGGCGCGGCGCGACGGCATTGACCGGGAATACCGGGAGGCGCAGACACGCCCCGCCTGGTTTGCGGGCAGGGCCTATCCGGAGGAACCGGAGGCGCTGCGCGCCTATGTTGACGACTGCTTCACCCGTGAAGGGGGGCCGGGACCGGTGGATCCGTCGGCCATGGGTTCCGGGACGCCGGTTCGGTGCATTGTGTCGCCGCACATAGACATGGACCGGGGCGGCCATTCCTACGCCCACGCCTACCGCCGCCTTCACGCGGGGGGACGTCCCGACCGGGTCATTATCTTTGGCGTGGCCCACGCCCCGGTGGAGACCCCCTTTGTGCTGACGCGCAAGGATTTTGCAACGCCCCTTGGCGTGCTGCGCACGGACCGGGAGGCGGTGGAACGGCTGGCCGAAGCGGCCGGGGGCGACCCCTTCGCCTCGGAGGCGGCCCACCGCACCGAGCATTCCGTTGAATTCCAGGCGGTGATGCTGGCCCGGCTTTTCGGCGACGGGGTGCGCATCGTGCCGGTGCTTTGCGGCCATTTGGGCCGCGGCGCGGACGGGGACGGCACTGGGGAAACAGTGGGGCGGGTGGCGGCGGCCTGCCGCGAACTGGCGGCGGATCCCTCGCTGCGCACTGTGGTGGTGGCGGGGGCGGACCTCTCACATGTGGGACGCCGTTTCGGCGATCCCGTTGAAATCACCGACCGCATCACCGAGGCGGTGGCCCGGGCCGACCGCGCCGCGCTGAAACTGCTGGAGGCGGGGGAGGCCGCCGCCTTTTACGCCGAAACCATGAAAAACGGAAACCCCCGCCATGTGTGCGGCATGGGCAGCATCTACGCGGCGCTGGAAAGCGTGCGCGGCCTCTGCGGCAGCGTCCGGCTGCTTCATTACGACCATGCCGAGGACCCGGCGGGCGGGATTGTGACCTTTGCGGCGCTGGCCGCGGAATAGGAAGCCGACGAAATGCGCAAGAACGGATTCACCCTGATCGAACTGCTGGTCGTCATTGCGATCATCGGCATCCTCGCCGCCATCCTGCTGCCGGCGCTCAGCCGCGCCCGCGAGTCGGCCCGGCGGGCGTCATGCATGAACAACCTCAAGCAGATGGGGCTCTCCTTCAAGATGTACGCCTCCGAAACGGCGGGGGGGCGCTTCCCCCCCCGCATGATCCGCGACGTGAACGGGCGCGTCTCCGACACCATGATTTTCAACGGGCCCTCCGTGTACCCCGAATACCTGAACAGCCTGGATGTGGTGTGGTGCCCCTCCTATCCCGGCATGAGCATGGTGGCCCGGTACGACGTGGGCGCGCGCAAGGGGTCCCCGCCCACGGGCAACAGCAACGGCGTCATCGAGCCCGCCGAACTGCTCAAATCCCCCTACAACTACACCGGCTGGCTTTTTCTGGACGCGGTGAATTTCCTTGGGACGAAGGTGGACACGGTTGGCAGCGGCCCCGGCGGGCGCTATGAACCGGCGGACTACCAGGGCACGCCGCTGGGCGAGCTGGCCAAGGCCAGCAAGCTTTCCCAGGGGGCGGCCTCAGACGAGGATTTCACCGTCCCCGCGGCCATGGCGGGCACGCAGGCGGGCGGCGGCGACGTGATCTACCGGCTCCGCGAGGGTATTGAGCGCTTTGTCATCACCGACGTGAACAACCCCGCCGCCTCTTCCTCCGCGCAGGGGGACATCCCCGTGATGTGGGATCACCTCACCCCGCAAATCACCGGATCCTGCCACCTCCCCGGCGGCATGAACGTACTGTACATGGACGGACACGTCTCCTGGCACCGCTATCCGGACGAAACGCCCTGGATGGTCACCATCCAGGGTCCGCGCATCATCGGCCGCTATGACCGGCCCTTCGGCTCCTGAGCGGCTCATTTCACCCGGATGATGGGCAGCCCCTCCTTGGCGTAAATTTTGTCGCCCGCGATCACCAGATCGGTGGCGTACTTTTTGCCCTTGAACTCCGTGCTTACGGTGAGGGTGGGGCCGTTCACGCTCCAGGAGCCCGCCAGCATGTCCGTGCCCGCCAGTTTCTTCACAATCGGATTGGTGGCGATGGCCACGGCCTGGCCGCCCGCGTTCAGGGTGATGTTCACCTTGATGCCCGGCTGCGGCTCAACCACCCACATGGTGCCGGGAAGGTTGTCCGCGTTCAGCAGCGGCGGCAGGTCCGGAATCGCCACCTTCTTGGCGGGCATTGCGGCGCGGCCAAAGGTCATGACAACGGGAAACGCCAAAAACAGCACCAGCACCACGGCGACAATGATTATTAATGCCTTGTTGCTCACTGGAAAAAATACTCCTCGGCGGGTTCACCTTTTCGGCGGATAGGATACCGTATTTCCGGTCTTGGTGTGAAATTCCGGAATTTATGGTGTCTGGCCGGAAAGTGTTCTTATCCCGTGCCGGGTCATGGCCAGCGCCCTGGTGAACAGGCGCATGATGTCGGCCTTCTCGGTGTGGTAGCCGGTGTTTTTCGTGGTGGTCTGGCGCACCACCACCACATGGGTGTCCCCGCCCGGTTCCGTTTCCAGGGTTATCCCCGCCGCCTCATCGCCCGGCCGGGGGGAAACCGCGCCGGCGGCCTCCGGCCTGGCCACAATCACACAATAGGCGTATGGGTATTCGGTGCCCTTCACATCATTGATGGAAATCTGGACCAGCAACCCCAGAATCCCCGGCGGCCCGTCCTCCCACCGCACCATGGCCTTCAAATCCACGGGCACCTCCCCCCCGTCCCCCGCTGTTTTGGTCTGCAACTGGTAATTGAAGGATTCCCCCGCGCCGCGGACGCCGTTGAACTGCCCTTCCAGCCAGAGCAGCGTCTCAGCCTTGATGATGAGCGCGTCCTTCTTCAGGTATGACCGGACCCCGGTAATCCAGAAGGGCATAAGCCCGGCCACGGTGTTGCAGGCGATGAAAAGTCCAAAACCGGGGGCGAAGAGGGTCTGTGCCATGGCGTACCACACCCCGGCGCAGATGACCAGAAACATGAAAAAACCGCGCCCGCAGGTGATGTCAAGCCAGTCCCTGTCCCACGCCTTTTCCGTTTTTGCGGTGGCAATCACGCGCTCCACATCCGCCCGGCGGGCAGGCCGCCATTCGCCCCCGCCTTCGGTGCGCGCCTTGTTGGTGTAACCCCGGGTGAGCAGGAGCGCCGTGCCGGCAAAGACAAGGGCGCATCCCGCGAAGGACACCATGCCCGGACTCCACACCTGCCACGCCATGCCCGCCGCCGCAAGGCACAGCGCCAGAAGCAGCCGCACCGGATAGGGCAGCGGCAGGGGCACCCAGAACGAGATGTCGTTTCGCCTTTCAGCGGCCGGCAGCAGCATGGCGCGTTTCCTCCAGTTCGGCGCAGCCGAAATAGTCCCAATACAGGGGGCATGCCCCCTGGCAAAGCGCAAAGTCCCCGCATTCGGCGCAGCCCTCCGGGGCCGCGCCCTTGGCGCGCAGGTGGCAGGCGCGGGCCGAGTCCCACACCGCGCGGAAGGGTTCGCGCAGCAGGTTGCCCACTGGCTCGGGCCAGCTTGAGCAGGGAAGCACATCGCCTTCGGGCGACACGGAGAGCAGCCCGTCGCAGGCGGCGCAGCCCTTGTTCCCCAGCCGGTGCTGGATCGGGTTGAAAATGCAGACGGGCGTGGGGGAATACCACATGAATTCAACATCCGCCCGCGCCGCCTCCGCCTGGATGCGCGGCAACCACGGCGCGGCGGCCCGGTAAGTCACCGCCACCTCCGCCGCCTCCGCCCGCCCCGTGCCCGCTGGTATGACCAGGTTCATGGAAAACCGCTCCATGCCAAGGCTTTTCACAAAGGCCGGCATGGCCGGGCCGTGTTCAATGTTAATCCGGTTGAGCGTGGTGTTGGTGTGCACGCGGATGTCCGCTTTTTGCAGGCATTCCAGCCCGCGCAGGGTCAGGGCGAAAGAACCGGGCCGCCGGGTGACCGCGTCATGCACCCCGGCCTCGGGCGCCTCCAGACTCACTTGGGCGCTGTGCAGTCCGGCGGCGGCGAGCCGCGCGGCGTATTCCCGGTCCACCCGCGTGCCGTTGGTGATGAGGTTCACGCGCATGCCCAGCACTTCCCGCGCATGGGCGATCAATTCGCACAGGTCCGCGCGGAGGGTGGGCTCGCCGCCTGTGAAGCTCACGCTGGGTGTCTGCGCGTCGTTGCGGATGATGCCCAGCACCCGCTTCACCGCCGCCGTGTCCATCGCGTCCGCCATTGCCGGCGCGCCGCCGCAGCCCGCGTAGCAGAAGCGGCACGCCAGGTTGCAGCGGTGGGTCAGCGCCACCTCGCTGAGCACGGGCAGCGTGTTGAAACCCAGCGTGAAGGGTTTCCGGTCCACCCCCGGCACTGCCCGGTCCTCGGGCAACCGGCCCTGGAGCACATGCCACAGCCCGGTGAAAAACTCATACAGGTCGCGCCGCACTTCCGGCGCGCCGCCCTGCTCCCGGAGCAGTTCCGCCGCGCTTGTCCCCTCCAGCACCCGCCGCAGCACGCGTACCCCGGAGGGGTTGAGCTTGTACGCCTCGTTGGGCACCTTGATGAGCAGGCGGTCCTCCTCCCGCACATGCACAAAGGGGCGGATGCGCGCCGCATATCCGTCGATCCAGTCCAGCGGCCACTGTTCTTCCGGAGTGGGTGCCATTAGTGGGAGCCCCCGCTGACGCAGGCGGAATGGCACGCCGAATGACAGGCCGAGTGGCAGGCGGAATGACACGCCGAATGGCAGGCGTCATGGCACGCGTCGTGGCAGGCGGAATGGGTGAAGCAGCCCTCAAAGCAGAAGTCCGACTTCAGGAAAGATTCGTAGTTCATCTCCGAGGTCTTGCCGTGAAAGTTATCCCGGTACAGGAAAGGATCCTTGCGGTAATGGTATATCCTTTGGCGGGCCTCCTCCCCGTGCCGGGCCTCCCCAGCCTCCTCCCCACACGGCGGTTTTATCACCTGATCGATAAGCTCCTGGTAATGGGCCTTGGTGGCCTCAAGGTCGCAGTCCCACGCCTTGCGCTGGAGATTGGCGCACAGGGTCCGGTACATCTCCTCCATTTCCGCCCCGGACAGGTCGCCGTCGGTCCTGACGAAACTGAGCACGGCCTGTTCGTAGGGGTTTGCGGGGGCGGCGGCGGACGGGTTGGCGCGGCACTGGAAGGGATCGCGCCCGGTGACCCCTATGACGCCCGTCTCCTCAAGGCGGGTCACTATGGCGCTGAGCACGGAGGCGAAGGGCACGCCGCACAGCAGGCAGGCCTCGTAAAAATCCAGTTCGGCCACCTTCCCGTCCTTGCGGAAGGAGGAAAGCTCAATGCGCGGGGGCGTCCAGTCCTCCCGCGCCCAGCGGATGTCCTTGAGGCCGTCCCGCGCCCGGAGCATGGACCTGTGCTTGCCCAGGGCGGCAAGAAATATCACCACCAGCAACCCCGCGCCCGCCGCAAGCATGAGTGTCCTCGGGGCCGGCAGGGGCGCGCCGTCAAATCCGTTGAATTCATACGAGAAGTGATACCCCCCCTGATCCGGGACGGGTGTCGCGGTGGAATAGTCGGGCGGATTGAAATAGTCGCCCCGGATATACTGCTGGACCATGAAATGGTAACGCGGCGGAACCTGGTTCCTGTGCAAACGCACGGTAAGCCAGTGGCCGCCGCCGCTCTCCTGGCCGTAGTAGGAAATCAGGTATTCCTGGTTCATGAAGGGCTCGGTCTTGAAGCCAAACTGATCCATCTGGGTGTGCGGGATGTCCCCCGGCGCCACGGCCACGGGGTAATACACCCGCACCGTGTAATGCTCCAGCGGTTCGTCCCATTCGGCGGGGGCCCAGTGGAAATAGGCCAGACTGCCAAAGTCCGGCGACTCGGTCATGCCCAGATGGCCCGACACGCCCAGATCCGCCGCGTAGGTGAACCGGTAAATGACATCACCCGAATCCACCGCCCGCCCCCCGGCCAGCACGATGTCCCAGCGCCCGCCCAAATCAGTGATGCTCAGGGGAATCCCCGCGGACGATCCATTCACATAGGCCATGGCGCTGTTTGTGTCAAAAAAAGGCTGTTCCTGGACCCCCTCGAAATAGAATCCGTGCAGACTGCCAAGGGACTTGTAGCAGACGCTGTAGGTCACCGTCGCCTTGAAGTCGGCATGGAGCGAAACATCCGCCTCCACCCAGCGCAACCTCCCCGCACCGTGTGCCGCGGGCACCCATGCCAGCAGAAGCATGGCGCACGCAAAAGCCCGTCCAAACCACCGAAATGTCATCGCCCGGCCTCCTTGATGGGGGAACCCGGGGGCAGTATACGTCACGGAAGCCGGATGCACAACCACAATCCGCGCGGCCAACCGCCCAAAACAAAGCACGTTTTACTGGCTGCCCCCGTTCATGCTAAATTAAAACAGTTACCATTAGGTATCGCGGGCATACCACCCCGCGCCACATCCCCATATTGCGCCGGAACCGGCGCCACGGCCGCTGGCTGGCCAAAAGGAGTACCCCCCATGCAATTTTCCGACCGGCGGCAGTTTCTGGGAAGTCTCGGCATCCAAACCGGAATCCTTGGGGCGGCGGGATTGGGTGGCCTTGTTGTTGGAAAAGCCACGGCGGAGCCTCCCGCCGGACCCGCCGCTGAACCGGCCATGCCGCCCCTGCCCTGGTCCTACACCCCCCTGGATCCGGAGGTAATCCGGAAAAAGGCGCACCGCCATTATTCCAAGGGCCATTGCTGCGAGGGCGCCTTCTCCGCGATTGTCGGCGAGCTGGCCGCCATCGCGGGCCATCCCTTTGACAAGATTCCCTGCGGCATGATGGGCTACGGCGGCAGCGGCGTGGCGGGGTTCGGTTCCCTGTGCGGCACGCTGAACGGCTGTGGAGCGGCGATCAACCTGGTATGCGACAAGAAGACCACCGAGGCGGTCATGAGCGAGTTGATGAGCTGGTACGCCGTGGCGGCGCTGCCCACCGACACCAGCAATGATTACGCGGCAAACGGGGGGTATTTCGGGGATGATCCCTACTCAATCCGGACCGTGCTGCCGCAGAGCGCCGCCGGGGACAACCTGTGCCATCTGTCCGTGACCCATTGGTGCAAGGCGGCCAACATGGGAAGCGGCACCCCGGAACGCTCGGAACGCTGCGCGCGCATCACGGGCGACGTGGCCGCGAAGGCAGTGGAACTGCTGAACGCGGTGCATGCGGACACCTTCCAGCGCGAACACCCCGTGCCCGCGCAGGCCAGCGGCTGCCTGAAGTGCCATGATCTTGGCGAGAAATCCCACACCCGCGGAAAAATGGACTGCCTGCTTTGCCATCCATCGGCCGCCCCGAAGGGGGACCATTGCGATCCCTTCACGCAGGCCGTCCTGCAAAGCCCCGAAAGGCTTTGACCCCTCAGGAGGGGGAGGGGGCGCCTTTTTCCGCGGCCTCGCCGTCGTCCGCGGCGTTGCCCTGCTGGGCGGCCTCCTGCCGGTACTGGATGTCCCGCAGCCGCCAGCGCACCTCCTCCAGCATGTGGCGGTTGACGCCGATGAGATCGGCGATGAGGCCGATGACCATGAGGAACGCGCCGGAACCCAGGAAGAGCACGCTGAAGAGAAGCGACTGGATGTGGCCGTTGCCGCTGCCCAGATAGTAATAGTAGAAGAACCGGACCGCCGGGATCAGGCCCAGCACAAAGACGGCAAGGCCGGGAATGGCAAAAAAGCGGAAGGGCCGGTAGGTCATGAAAATGCGGACAATGGTGAAGAGGGAGCGCTGGATGTAGAGGGGGATGCTGTGGATCAGCCGGGAGGGGCGCAGGTCCGGGTTCGTGCGCACGGGCACCGAGGTGATGGCCATGTTCTTGCGGCCCGCCTGGATGATCGTCTCCAGTGTTTAGGTGTAGTCGTTGAACACGTTGAGCCGGAGCGCGGCGTCGCGGGTCATGGCGCGGAAACCGCTCGGCGCGTCGGGGATGTCCGTGTGGCTGGCCACGCGCACCACCCACGACCCCGCCCGCTGGAGCAGCTTTTTCAGGGGCGACCAGTGGGCGATGTCGGCGATGGGCCGCGCGCCCACCACAATTTCCGCCTCACCCCGCAGAATCGGGGCGATCAGCAGCGGAATGTCCTCCGCGTTGTACTGGTTGTCCGCGTCGGTGTTGACGATGATGTCCGCGCCGCGCCGGATGGCCGCGTCCAGCCCCGCCATGAAGGCCCACGCCAGCCCCCGGTTGCGGCGGAGCCGCACCACATGATCCACCCCGTGCGCCCGCGCCACCTCCACCGTCCGGTCCCTGGAACCGTCGTCCACCACCAGCCACTCCACCACATCCACGCCCGGCACCCGCCGCGGCAGCGCGTCCAGCGCCACCCCCAGCGTTTTCTCCTCGTTGTAGCACGGTATCTGTATGATCAGTTTCACCATGGCCCGTGCATTATATCAGGGAAGCGCGCGCGGCGGATAGGAAAAGGAAACCCCCATCCCATCTTTTGGACAGGACGGGGGTTTCAACACAAACGGTCTTACCGCCGTTGCATCACAACAAGCACGCCAAGGGCCAGTCCCGCGAGGAAGAAATCGCCAATCCATTGTTTCAAACCCGCCGGACTAAACGCGGATTTATTGCAATCGCAACCACACCCGCTTTCAATTCCAAGTTCGCTTTTATCAAGCACACCATCGCCGTTTGCATCCATCCCGGCAAACACTGCCCATTGCAAACCGGAGGCAACCGCAACCGCTTCCTCAAAGGAAAGCGCATCATCCCTGTTAAGGTCCGCGTTTCCAAAAGAAGCCGCCAGCAAAATCATGGATTCTTCCGCACTGGGAGATACCGGTTCGCCTTCAGACTCACCCTCAACCTGGACCTCACCCTCCGACTCGCCCTCAATCAAAGGCTCTCCCTCCGATTCGCCCTCAACCGGAGGTTCTCCCTCCAAGAGAGGCTCACCTTCGGACTCGCCCTCAATCAAAGGCTCTCCCTCCGATTCGCCCTCAACCGGAGGTTCTCCTTCTCGCTCACCTTCCACAGGAGGTTCACCTTCTGGTTCACCTTCAACGATTGCCTCTCCCTCTGATTCGCCTTCTTCGGCCAAGAAGACGTATTCATAAACTCCCATGTCATAACCTGCGCCCTGGGGTCGCGGAGTTCCTGACATGTCAACAACAGGCAGGTCTAACGTGTGCTCCGATGTGCCTACATCTATGCAAGAAGAACCGGCGGCCAGATGATAATCCCCCTCCTGCGCGTTGATGAAGAGGGGATTGTCCACAACAATATTCCCCTCCCCCTCCATGGATTCAGTGGAGGCGGAATAGGTGACAGAATTAATCATGTTGGTCTGGGGCTGCGTGTTGTTCCAGAAGATGCAATTCACAGCCATGCCGTAAAGGACCCGACTGGTACGGTAGCCGTTTAAAGCGCCACCACCATTGCTTGAGCTGTTGTCCACAAAAGTGCAGTTTATGGCCCATCCCCCCGCCATGCCGCCGCCTTCCGCCGCCGAATTGCCCAAAAACAGGGAATTCACCGCGTGGGCGTTGAGCGCCCCGCCTCCCATATTCTGCGCCGTATTGGCGCGCAACACGCATTCAGTCAGCACGCTGTCATAGACGGCTCCAGAATATTTCGCCGAATTTTCAACAAATTCACAGTTAACCGCCTTTCCCAAATACAAGGCACCACCACTGTTGGAAGCGGTGTTGCCGTAAAACAAGCAGTTTTCAGCATACCCCCCATAGAGGGCTCCCCCGTCAATGGAAACATGATTGTCCGAGAGAACACAGTTGCGGACAGAACCGCCGAGCATTGCCCCTCCCATGTCTGAGTAACCATTGCGCAGCGTAAATCCGTCAATAATACATGCTTCATCCGCCATGACACAGCGCCGCAGATCCTCTCCGTCAACGACCGTCTCGTTATCTTCCCAATTCCGTTCTTCCCTGTCGACCTCGACACCCTCAAATCCGCCAAAGACAGAAATGCCCTTTTTAAGCGTCACCGTCGTGTAAAGTCTGCTGGCGGTATAAATCCCTTTTGCGACCCAGATTTCAGCACCGTTGCCGGGTGCGTTGTCAACGGCGGATTGAATGTCGGGATAAGCCTTGTCCCAGTCTGAACCGTCCGGGGCGGGATGACTGGACTGCGCATCAACCCTGAGAATCATGCCGGACGCCGCATTGACACCGTCGCCGGAATAATACTCATAGGCGCCCATGTCAACCCCGGCACCATTGGGGCGGACACGGCCGATATAATCAGTCAACGGGGCACCGCTTTCCGTTCCGGCGTCAATGCATGGCGAATCGGAACGGAGACGGTAATTATCAATTCCAGGATTTACAAAACCGGGATTCGCAACAATGTTGTTAAATTTTTGAAAAGAAATATCGCGAGAAACGCACGAATACGTAACAGATGTTCCGCTAGTTTCCGTTGGAGAATTACCCCAGATAATACAGTTATAAGCCGCACCCCCCTGCATACCCCCACCGTAGACGGCATTGTTTCGCGTGATGGTGCAGTTGATGGCATGCTCGCCCGAAAATCCTCCGCCAGATTCAGCAGTGTTATTGTAAAAAAGACAATTCACGGCTTTTCCGAAATTAAAACCACCGCCAACGGTCGCCGTGTTTTCATTAAAAATGCAGTTTACCGCCAATTTTCCAAACATTCCCCCGCCATGGGAAATCGCAACGTTTTTATAAAACAGGCAATTAGATGCCGTTCCGTAATAGAGTCCAGCACCAACATGCGCCTTTCCATACGAAAGCACAAACCCGTCCACAACAACGGACTCTTCCCCCTGCACACAACGCCGTGTGTTTTGACCGTCAATCATCGTCGGATTCTGATCATAAACACGTTCTTGAAGAGAGTTTTCATCCCCATTAAAACCGCCATACATGCGCATGGCCGCCTTAAGCATGACCACAGAATTTTCATCCTGCGACCTATATACCCCCTCAGCAACCCAAATTTCATCACCCGAATCGGCAGCGTTTACCGCAGCCTGAATCGTGCTGAACGCGGTTGACCAAGACATCCCGTCCTGCGTCTCCGGAGTCTTCCCCCCATCCACCCGCCACACCTCCGATTGGGCGGGAATGGCAAAAAGCGCGTAAGACGATAAAAACAGGAACAACATAACATCCAAAGAAAGCCGCTTGAAAGTAAACATTTGAACATCTCCCTCATTGCCCGGACACAACTGCAAATTAACCACCAAAATACCAAAGTCAGACCAACTGTTCCCAGCAGCGGTCCACAGGCACCCTTTTTTCTTCCAACCAAACTGTACCCTGTAATTATTGTTTTGTCAAGCAATAATCCTATGTTTGTTTGAATTTTCCAAACATATCGGCATGAAATCTTTCCCCGGCCCCCCCTACCCCGGTAGAATAGGGGCCGTTTTGCGGATGCGGCGGAGGCCGCTCCGAACCCTGCGCAAGGAGACGCATCCATGCCCATCAAACCGGTGGTCTGGCGGGACGACCGCCTTTTCATCATAGAACAGACGCTGCTGCCGCTGGAGCACCGGGAGATCCCGCTGGACACGGCGGCGGCGGTGTGGGACGCCATCAGGCGGCTGGCGGTGCGCGGCGCGCCCGCCATCGGCGTGTGCGCGGCCTACGGCGTGGTGGTGGGCATGCGCGAGCGCCATCCCGCCACGGTGGCGGCGGCGCTGGAGGCGGCGTTGCGCACCGCGGACCACCTGGCCACGTCGCGTCCGACGGCGGTGAACCTGTTCTGGGCGCTGGACCGGATGCGCGCCCGGGCGGAACGGGCGGCGGCGGAGCTGGCGGGGTACCCGAACGCCTACCAGTTCACCCAGACGCTCATCGCGGAGGCGGAGGCGATCCACGAGGAGGACAAGGCGATGTGCATGGCCATCGGCCGCTACGGCGCGACGCTGATCCGGCCGGGCATGGGCCTGCTGACCCACTGCAACGCGGGGGGGCTGGCCACCACGGGCTACGGCACGGCGCTGGCGCCGATGTTCACGGCGCACGAGGCGGGGATGCGCCTCCGGGTATACGCCGACGAGACGCGCCCGCTGCTGCAGGGCGCGCGGCTGACGGCATGGGAGCTGAGGCAGGCGGGAATCGACGTGACGGTGATCTGCGACAACATGGCCGCCGTGGTGATGCGGGACCGGAAGGTTGATCTGGTAATTGTGGGCGCGGACCGCATCGCGATGAACGGCGACGCCGCCAACAAAATCGGCACCTACGGGGTGGCGGTGCTGGCGCGGGCCCACGGAATCCCCTTCTATGTGGCCGCGCCGTCGTCCACCTTCGACCTGGCGATTTCCCACGGCGGCGGGATCCCCATCGAGGAGCGGGACGGCGCGGAAATCACGGAGGGCTTCGGCAAACGCACCGCGCCGGAGGGCGTGAAGGTGTTCAACCCGGCCTTTGACGTGACCCCGGCGGATCTGATCACGGGCATCATCACGGAGCGCGGGATTATCAGGGAGCCGAACCCGGAGCGGGTGGCGGACATGATGCGGCTGGCGGGCAGGCTGTGAACACAAGCAACCGGCGGGGATTTGCGGCATGAGCGAGGCGACACAGATTGTGGCGATTGACGGCCCGGCGGGCGCGGGCAAGAGCACCGTGGCCCGGCGGGTGGCGGAGGCGCTCGCTTTCGCGTTTTTGGACACGGGCGCGATGTACCGCGCCGCGACCTGGCGCGCGCTGCGCCACGGCATCGATCTGGACGACGCGGCGGCGCTGGCCGCCTCCACCGCGGCAATGGCTCTCGAAATCGAGGAGGGGCCGCGGGGCCAGCGGGTGGTGGTGGACGGCGAGGACGCCACCCAGGCCATCCGCACCCGCGAGGTAACCAACCTCATCTACAAGCTGGACCAGAACCCGGCGGTGCGCAGAACGCTGGTGGAGCTGCAACGGCGCTTCGGTGAAAAACAGCCCACCGTGGCGGAGGGCCGCGACATCGGAACCGTCGTCTTTCCGAAGGCAAAATGCAAGATATACCTCGACGCCTCCCTCGACTGCCGCGCCCGGCGGCGCGCCGCCGAACTGGAACTGAAGGGGCAGGCGGTGAACCTGGACAGGCTGCGGGAGGAAATCCGCGAGCGCGACGAGAAAGCCATGAACCGGGCGGACTCGCCCCTGCGCCGCGCCGAGGACGCCGTGCTGGTGGACACCACGGACATGACGCAGGATGAGGTGCTGGCGGAACTGGCGCGCCTGGCGCGGGAGCGCCTATGAGCCCCGAACACCTGAAACCCCGCTGGAACGTGGCGGAGACGGACCGGGGCGCGGCGACGGCGATGGCCCGCGCCGCCGGGGTGCCGCCGCTGGTGGCGCAACTGCTGCTGCTGCGGGGCATTGACACGCCGGAGGCGGCGGAGCGTTTTCTCCGGCCCCGGCTGGCGGACCTGTGCGATCCCATGCTGCTGACGGGCATGGGGGAGGCGGTGGAACGAATCAGCCTGGCGCGGGATCGCGGCGAAAAGGTGCTTGTGTTCGGGGACTACGATGTGGACGGCATCGCCGCGACGGCCCTGCTCAGCCGGGCGCTGCTCCGTTTCGGCGTCGGGGAAGTGGGCTGCGGCATGCCCGACCGGCTGCGCGAGGGCTTCGGGCTCATGCCGGACCAGGTGGAGCGCGCCGCCGCGGACGGGGTGAACCTCATCATCACGGTGGACAACGGCATCAGCGCCTTTGCCGCCGCCGGGCGCGCCGCCGAGCTGGGCGTGGACCTGATCATCACCGACCACCACAACATCGAGGACCAACTGCCCCCGGCCGCGGCGGTGGTCAACCCCCGGCGCGAGGCGGCGGGCCATCCGGCGGGGGCGCTCTGCGGCGCGGGGGTGGCCTTCAAGATGGCCACGGCGCTCAACGGCGCGCCGAACGATTTGGACATCGCCGCGCTGGGCACCGTGGCCGACATGGTGCCGCTCCTCGGCGAGAACCGGGTGATCGTGGCGCTGGGCCTGCGCCACATGTCCAGGCATCGGCGCGTGGGGCTGGCGAAACTGGCGGATGTCTCGGGAATCACCCTCGACGGGATTAGCTCGGAAAAAATTGGTTTCCAGCTCGGCCCCCGCATCAACGCCGCGGGCAGGCTTGACGACGCGCGGGTGGCCCTCGACCTGCTGCTCACCGACTGCCCCGACACGGCGGGCGGCATCGCCAAACTGCTCAATACCGCCAACGAGGAGCGCCGCGCCATCGAAAAGCAGATTTTCGACGAGGCCGTGGAGGAACTCGACGCCTTCCTGAAGCGGGAGCAGCGCTCCATCGTGGTCTCCCGGCGCGGCTGGCACCCAGGCGTCATCGGCATTGTCGCGTCGCGCCTCTACGGGCGCTACCACCGGCCCGTGGTCATCCTCTCCGTGGACGACGACGGCATGGCGCGCGGCTCGGCCCGCAGCGGGCCCGGCTTCGACATGATGGCCGCGCTCACCGAGTGCTGCGAACATTTCACCAAGTTCGGCGGCCACAAGGCGGCGGCGGGCATGTCCCTGCCGGCGGCGGGCATCCCCGGCTTCAGCGCGGACTTTGAGCGGGCCGCGCGGGCGCAGCTCGGTCCGGATCCCCCCGCACCGCTGGTGGAGATTGACGCCATCGCTTCGCTCGGCGAGCTCGACGGCGCGCTGTTGAAGACGCTGGAGGCGCTGGAACCCCACGGCCAGGGCAACCCCTCCCCCCTCTTCGCCGCGTGCGGCGTGGAAATCGTGCCCCAGTCCGTCAAGGTCTTCAAGGATCTGCACGTGAAAATGGCCGTGCGCCAGGGCGGCGCCACCCTCAGCGCCATCTGGTTCAAAAACGCCGAGCGCTTCTTCACCGAAAACTACCCCGCCCGCGTGGACATCGCCTTCACCCCCCAGCACGGCACCCACATCACCGACACCGCCGTCCACTTGCGCCTCCACGACATCCGCGCGGCGGAATAGAAAACCTCACCCCCCCACCCGTATTTTTTTTCGTCCCTTTTTGGGGTCCGCCAAAAGAAACCCCGGCGGCCGGGGTGTGGCCGCCGGGGTAAAACCGTTTTCCAGGCGATCCGCCTACTTCCTGCGCAGGGTCCTCATGCCGCCCAGCGCGGCGGCCAGGGCCAGCGCCGCAAGGCCCAGCCCGCCCGCCACGGACGCTCCCGGTTCCACCGTCAGGGTCGCGGCGGCGGATTCAAGGCTGGCGGAGTGGCTGTCGGACACCTCCACGCTGTAGTCGCCCGCATCGTCAAAGGTCACATTACTGATGACCAGTTTCGGGCTGTCCGTGTTGTCGGACAAATTGTCCCCGTCCTTCTTCCACTGGTAGTGAAGCGGGGCATGACCGCCCGTGGTCACAACTGTGAAGATGGCCGAGAGTTTCTCCGCGACGGCCTGGTCTGTGGGGTCGGCCGTGATGGCGAAGTCCGCCGTCGCATCGCGGAATTCGGCGAAACGAGGCCGCCCCATTCCGCCGATAGTGGTGAAACTACCCCCGGCGTACACCGTCGTGCCCGACACCGCCAAGGCATATACGGATGGGACTGAATTACCGCTCGCGTTGGGGTTCCAAGCGGTGGGCAAGCCCGTGGTCGCGTCGAGCGCGGCGATACGGTTGCGCGGCTGCCCGCCGATGGACCAAAAATCACCCCCGGCGTACACTGTCGCTCCCGACACCGCCAAGGCGTGGACATTACCGTCCGCGTTGGGGTTCCAGGCTGCGGGCGCGCCCGTCGTGGCGTCGAGCGCGGCGATGTGGTTGCGCGTCTGGCCGCCGATGATGGTGAAATTACCCGCGACGTACACCGTCGTGCCCGACACCACCAAGTCGTAGACAAAGCTTTTCGCGTTGGGGTTCCATGCCGTGGCCGTACCCGTCGTTACGTCGAGCGCGGCGAGGTTGTTGCGCGGCTGGCCGCCGATGGTTAAGAACCCTCCCCCGGCGTACACCGTCGTGCCCGAAACCGCCAAGGCGGAGACGAATGGGAATAAATTGCCGCTCGCGTTGGGGTTCCATGCGGTGGCCGTGCCGGTGGTGGCGTAGAGCGCGGCGATAAGGTTGCGTGTCTGGCCGCCAATGCTGGTGAAACCGCCCCCGGCGTACACCGTCGTCCCCGACACCGCCAAGGCGCGGATTTCGTTGTTTGCGTTGGGGTTCCACGCCGTGGCCAGTCCCGTGGTGGCATCGAGTGCGGCGATGTAGTTCCGCGGCTGACCACCGATGTTGGTGAAAGGGCCCCCGGCGTACACCGTCGTCCCCGACGCCGTCAAGGCGTTGACTATGTTGTTTGCGTTGGGGTTCCACGCCGTAAGCGCACCCGTTGTGGCGTCGAATGCGGCAAGGCGGTTGCGCGTCTGGCCGCCGATGGTGGTGAAACCGCCCCCGGCGTACACCGTTGCGCCCGACACCGCCAAGGCATGGACATTACCGTCCGCGTTGGGATTCCAGGCTGTGGGCGCGCCCGTCGTGGCGTCGAGTGTGGCGATGCGGTTGCGCGGCTGGCCGCCGATGGTGGTGAAACTACCCCCGGCGTATACCGTCGAGCCCGACACCGCCAAGGCATAGACTGAGCCACCAATACCAGAAACACTCGCGTCGGGGTTCCAAGCCGTGGCCGTGCCGGTCGTCGCGTCCAGCGCGGCGATGCGGTTGCGCGGCTGGCCGCCGATGGTGGTGAAATCGCCCCCGGCGTAAACCGTCGTGCCCGACACCGCCAAAGCGATGACTGACAAGCCGCTCGCGTTGGGATTCCATGCCGTGGCCATGCCCGTTGTGGCGTCGAGCGCGGCGATGTGGTTGCGCGTCTGCCCGCCGATGCTGGTGAAAATACCCCCGGCGTAAACCGTTGCGCCCGACACCGCCAAGGTGTAGACTGCGTAGTTCGCGTTGGGATTCCACGCCGTGGCCAGGCCCGTGGTGGCATCGAGCGCGGCGATGTGGTTGCGCGGCTGGCCGCCGATGTTGGTGAAGGAGCCCCCGGCGTAGACTGTCGTCCCCGACACCGCCAAGGTGTGGACTGTGTTGCTCGCGTTGGGATTCCATGCCGTGGCCGTGCCCGTTGTGGCGTCGAGCGCGGCGATGTTGTTGCGCGGCTGACCGCCGATGTTGGTGAATTGGCCCCCGGCGTAGACCATCGTCCCCGACACCGCCAAGTCGGATATTACACCGTTCGCGTTGGGATTCCATAGGGGGTCAACAGTTCCATCGGCGAGGATGTGGGCAATACAGTTCCGCAAAACCGTGCCCACCCGGATGAAGGAGCCGCCGATGTACCACCCGCCCGTGCCGTCGGGGACACAGGCATACACGGTGCCCACGACCTTGGGATAGACGGCGACGGGCGCACCCGTGCCTGCGTCGATGGGCACGCCGTTGCCGGTGTAGGGGCCCACCTGGGTAAATTCACCCCCGATATAGGTAGTGGTGGGCGTGGTGACAATGGCGCTCACCGCTCCGTTGGTCACCCAGGTTTCCTCGCGCGGGACATCGCTGGGCAAAGCGAAAGAGCCGGAAGCACCGAGCAGCGCCACTGCCGCCATAAGCACCGCATGCATCCCCTTGCCCATGATGGCTCCCTTTCTTCCCGTGATAACCCTGCCGTCAAAAACGTATGCACCATTCCCGCCGGCATCCCGTGATGATTCACCCCCTGAAACATCCCCGCCACCGCCCCAAAGACCCTGCTGTGGCATTTTGAACCCTCCCGTACTGTTCCGCCGCGCAACACCCCGCGCGACCAGAACAACAACAGAATAGTTTTATTGCTTTGACTTGTCAACAAAAAACGGCCGGTCGGGGCGTTTGTCCGTTTTTATTTTGGGCGGTTGTGGGCTATCATCAGGAGTGAAGCACGGCGGGCGTTTTGGCCCAAACCCGGGAAGGGACACACGATGACCGGATGCACACGGATTGGCGCGGCGTTGCTGTTCGCGGCGGGCTGCCTGGCC
>JBHEKP010000130.1:0-9827 GCA_041859375.1 Candidatus Hydrogenedentales bacterium
GCTTCCTGGGCCAGGGCACGCTGCCCCCGGCGGACGCCGTGCGCATCGAGGAGCTGATCAACTACTTCAAGTACGACTACCCCGCGCCGCAGGGCGACGCGCCCTTCGCCGTGGCGGTGGACATGCACCCCTGCCCGTGGAACCCGGGGCACTTTCTGGCGCGTATCGGCCTGCGGGGCAAGGAACTGCCCGCACAGGAGCGGCCCGCCGCGAACCTGGTGTTTCTGGTTGACGTGTCGGGCTCGATGTCGGACGGCGACAAGCTGCCCCTGCTGAAACAGGGCATGAAGCTGCTGGCGCGGAGCCTGGACGGGCGCGACCGCATCTCCATCGTCACCTACGCGGGCAACGCGGGCGTGCAGCTGCAGCCCACCCCCGGCGACAACCAGGCAACGATCCTCCGCATCCTGGACGGCCTCCGGGCGGGCGGCTCGACCAACGGCGCGGGCGGCATCCAGATGGCCTACGACCTCGCCCGGCGCAGCTTCATCCAGGGCGGCGTCAACCGCGTGATCCTCGCAACCGACGGCGACTTCAACGTGGGCGTGAGTGACACGGACGCGCTGGTGGGGATGATCCAGCGCGAGGCGCAGTCCGGCGTGTTCCTCTCGGTGCTTGGCTTCGGCCGGGGCAACCTGCAGGACGGCCGCATGGAGGCCCTCGCCGACAAGGGCAACGGCAACTACGCCTACATTGACTCCTTCGAGGAGGCGCGCAGGGTGCTGCTCGACCAGGCGTCGGCCACGCTGTTCACCATCGCCAAGGACGTGAAAATCCAGGTGGAGTTCAACCCCTCCCGCGTGGGCGCGTACCGGCTCATCGGCTACGAGAACCGGGCCCTCGCCGCGCAGGACTTCAACGACGACCACAAGGACGCGGGCGAGGTGGGCGCGGGCCACACGGTCACGGCGCTTTATGAAATCACGCCCCCCGGGGTGGTCCCGGCGCCGCCGCAGGTGGATTCGCTGAAGTACCAGACGACGCCGCAGTCCGCCGAAGCGGCCAAACCCGCCGGAGACGCGCCCGCCGCGGGCGAGTGGATGACGGTGAAGCTCCGCTACAAGCACCCCGACGGCAGCGAGAGCAGCAAACTGGAGCTGCCCGTGCCCGCCGGGGTGGTGGAGGCGCCCGTCGCGCCGGACTACCAGTTTGCCGCGTCCGTGGCGGCCTTCGGGATGCTGCTGCGCCGCTCGGCCCACAGCGGCTCCGCCACCATGGACCAGGTGATTGAGCTGGCGCGGCGGGGACGGGGCGCGGACCCCGACGGCGCGCGCGCGGAGTTCATCGGCCTGGTGAAAACCGCCGCCGCGCTCATGGGCCCGGTGGCCGTGCCGCAGCCCGCGCCGATGGTTGAATAAGAGGGCGTCCCGCGCATGCGGTCTGTCCGCCCCCTCCGGACCGGGGGGGGCGGACTTGTGTTTTTTTCGCCCATCCGGCCCTCCGGGTTGAGCGCCCGCCCGTGATGGGATATGCTCTCAGCGGCGCGGACGGCGGCGAAAAGGTTCCGTCCCGGCGCATCCGCGCACACCGGAGGAGCATTCGATGGCCAAAGACCCCCTTTCCACCCGCCGTCAGTTCATGCGCCGCGCCGCCTCTGCGGCCACCGTTGGCGCGCCCCTCGTCACCTCCTCCTGCGTTGCGGGAAGGGGGCGCGCGGTTGCCCCAAGCGGGCGGATCACACTGGGCGTCATCGGGATCGGGCCGCGTTGCAAGCATGTCCTGCCGCAGATGCTCGGCCATCCCGACGTGCAGTGCGTTGCCGTGGCGGACGTCCAGGCGTCCCGCCGCAGGGCGGGCAAGGAATTCGTGGACGGGCGCCACGGCGGGGGCGGCTGCACCGCCTACCGCGACTTCCGCGAACTGCTCGCGCGCGACGACATTGACGCGGTGCTCATCGCCACGGGCGACCGGTGGCACTCCCCGGCGTCCATCCTCGCCATGGAGGCGGGCAAGGACGTGTACAGCGAGAAGCCCTGCGGGATCACCATCACCGACTGCCGGCTCCTCGCGGAGACCGCCTGGCGCACGGGCCGCGTGTTCCAGGCCGGGACGCAGCGGCGCAGTGTGGCCAATTTCCGCCGCGCCGTGGAACTCGCGCACGCGGGCCGGCTCGGCCGGCTCCGCACCCTCCACGCCAGCGTGTATGTGCCGGAGATAAAGACGGCCTGGCTGCCGGGGGAGCCGACGCCCGATCCGGACGTGGTGGACTGGAACCTGTGGCTGGGGCCCGCGCCGTGGCGACAGTACAACAGCGGGTACGTCAACGGCGACTGGCGGGGGCAGTACGACTTCGACTCGGGCGCCCGGCTGCTGGACTGGGGCGCCCACACGGTGGACCTGTGCCAGTGGGCCAACCAGGCCGACGGCACCATGCCCCTCTCCTATGAGCCGGGGAAAAAGGGTGTCACGGCGCGTTATGCCAACGGTGTCACGCTGGTGATGCACTTTCTGGAGACGCCCTTCGGGGACCGGCCGGGGTGGATTCAGGAGCTGGGCACCTGCCCCGTGCGTTTCGAGGGCGACGAGGGCTGGGTGGAGGCGGGCGACAGCGGCGGCATCAGGGCGCATTCCGAACAGCTTCTGCGGGAGCTGCCCCCGCTCTCCCGGGGCGAGGCCGGCATTGACGTGCGGGAGCATTCCCGGAATTTCCTGGACTGTGTCAAGTCGCGCGGGCGGACGGCGGCCAACGGGGAGACCATGTATCGTTCCCACACCGCGTGCCACGCGGCGGCGCTGGCCTGGATGCTGGGGCGCAAACTGGAGATGGACCCCGAAAAGGGGGAATTCATCAACGACAGCGAGGCCAACGGGCTGCGGACACGCCCGGCGCGGGACTGGACCGCCTAGCCGCCGCGGGTTGACTCTGCCGGGCTTTGCGTCTACAATTACGAAAGACCGGCCGGGGATTGGCCTCCGGAAGCCCTTTGAACCGTCCCGTAAAAGCAAGGAATCCGTACCCATGCGCAACCGAAAGCCCGTTTTTGTGTCCGCGCTTGCCGCACTGGTTTTGTGCGCCCCCCATTTCGCCGCCGCCTGGGAGCACCACCCGCTTTTCACCAGGCCGGTGCTCTCCACCATGACGGAGGTGAATGGCGCGGCCCCGGTGGCGGCAACGTCCCTGCAGTCGTTTCTGATCGCCGTTGAGGCGGACCTCCCCGCCTTTTTGGAGGCGGAGGAGGCATGGGCCAGGGAAAACATGCCCGCCTACCGGGCGCGCCCCGACGCGCTGGCCTTCCAGGCAACCGGCAATCCGGATGACATCGTGCAGCGTTTCCTCAGGGCCATCCGGGTGAACCCCGGCATAAAGACCCCCCTGTATGTGAGTCCCCCGGCGGGGGTGGAATCCGCAAAGGCGCCCTCGCTTGACCCGTCGGAGGTGTCCATCCTCCAAAACACCTCCAGCTTGGAGGTCTTTGACTTTAAGGCCCATTCCCCGGGGGATCTGCTTTCCCCCCTGGATGTGGCCGCCACCGCCAGCAACGAGCCGGACTACGGCATGGACATCGGCCTTTTTGAGGACAACAACACGCCCTTCGGGCTGGAATACGGGTTTGGCGCGCAGCCCTTCGGCAACCCCAACCTGGACTACGGGTCCCAGGCGCCGTTCCACATGGGCATCTACCATGAATCATGGATCGTCTACCTCTTCGCGGCGTTCCTGAAGGAAACCTATCCGGAATACCGCATCCACCTGTTCAAATCCCTGTCGGAATTCGCCTTCAGCCGCGGCCAGGACTACTGGGGCTGGCGTTTCATGGGGTGGGGTCTGCATTATCTCGGCGACCTTTCCATGCCCTACCACACCGCCGCCCTGCCCGGTTATTCGACCCTGCGGATGCTCTGGGTCAACCTGCTCAGCATGCTGGGGTGGCCCGGCCCCCAGGAGGACGCCATCCAGCTCGCGTCAAACCGCCATGTGGCGCTGGAAACCTTCCAGGGAATCATCCTCAACGGGGCCGTGCTGGCCGGGGACGTGCAGGATCCCACCCTCGCCGCGCTGCTCGCGCCCCGGGAGATTCCACGGTATGACGATGACGTCCCCCGCGACTGTCTGTCCGCCGCCACCCACGGGCTGACGATGAAAATGAACCGGGCCATTTTGAAGTACATGCCGTCCTATTATGTCTCCAATCCCGCCGTGGAATTGAACGACATACCGGAGCGGCGCGGCATTGTGGACATGATTACGGCCGAGCACGGGCCCGAGGGCGTGCGGGCGATGGGGGAAATCCAGGCGAGGGCCTTTTCGGGTTTTGCCGTCCATGGCCGCAGCTTTGTGCTGGCGGTGCTGGGGGGCGGCAACTGAGTGTTTTTGTCCCAACGCAACCATGGAAGGACGGAGGAATGAGAAGCATTTTTATTGCCGGATGCAAGCTGCTGGGGCTCTATCTCACGGCGGGCACGCTTTGGTTTGTCCCGCAGTTGCTTGGTGTGTTTGCCATGGGCGCGGGCGCGCCCGGTTCCATTGGCGGTGATCCTGCGGCGCTGCCCATGCTTGCGGGGATTGCGGTGTGCATGCTGCTGCACCTGGGCTTTGGCCTGTTTTTGCTCCTGCGGACCGGGGCGGTTGCGGCGTTCGCGGGAGTGGGCGGGGAGGGGGAGGCGCCCGCCGCCCCCGCCGCGGCGGAGCTTCTCTCCGCGGGTGTTGTGCTCATCGGCTTGTACATGATTGGACGGGGACTTTCCGGCCTTCCCGCAGGCCTGCTGACCATATACGGACACATTCAGGCCATGGGCTTTTCCGCCCGTGCCATCGGGGGCGTGCTGTCATCGCTTGTTCTGGCGGGCATTGGCGTTGTCTTCGCGCGTTATCCCTCCCGGGTGCTGGCCCTGCTGCGCGGATAAGGCGGACAGCCGCAGGGTCGCCGGATGTTTTGCGTGGTATACTCCCGCGAACCATGGAGCGACCGGAATATGACCCGCCGCCACGCCGCCTTTTTTCTGCTGTTGTTGCTGGCCGGAACCACCAGCGCCGCGTCCGTGCCGCCGAAGCTGGGGGAACTCTCCGGCGCACGGCAGTTGTGCCCGACGCTGGAGCAGATGCCTGCGATATGCAATTTCCACGGCGGGCTGGCGGCGGGGCGCAACGTCCTTTCCATCGAAAGCCTCACCCTTCCGCCCCTGTCGCAGGGCGGCGGGACGGCGCGGCTGACGCTGGACGGACAAGACATTCCCGCGCAATGGTCGCAATGGCTGGCCCATGAAATCCGGCGCGGCGCGGTGTCGGACGGCCTCCGTGTGGAGACGGCGGTGCGGATGGCCTTTGAGGACGGGGGTGTCCTCTTCCGCGCCATGGTCACCAATGAAACGGACGGGACCCGTCGGGTGGAACTGGGGGTGAACACGGGCCTGTTTCTCCGCCGTTTCGACCGCACCTGGGAATGGGGACCGCCCCGCCCCGGCACGGACAAAAAAGCCGCCGCTGAAGCGACCCCGGACGGAATGCTTGCCGTTGCGGACGGCGAGTCCCCGGCGGTTGCCGTTTTCGCCTTTGCCGCAAAGCCGGACTCGCTGGAAGACGGTACCAGTGCCCGCGCCGCATGGAACCTGTCCCTGAACGCGGGGGAGACGCGGACGGTGGAGTTTGTCCTGGCCGTTGGCGGTGACGGGGAAACGATCCGCGCCAAAGCCGCCGGATGGGCCGGAGACTTCACGGTGGTGTTTGACGCCGCCCATGACCGCTGGCAGGAGCGCTTCGACGCGGCGTTCACGCCAAACAACGGCCACTTCTCCGGCCATCTTCCCCTGCTGGAAACGGGGGACAAGGCGCTGCGCCGCGTCTATTACGGCAGCGTGCTGAGCTGGCTCTGCCTGGAGCGCACCAACTTCGCCACGGGTTTCCCCCGCATATTCGCCACCGCCTCGCCCCACTACGCGCCCACGCTCACCTATTTCTGGGACACCATCAGCTATGCCACCCTCTGGGCGCTGCTGGATCCCGAACAGGTGAGGGCGCAGCTCCGCCTCTTTCTCCAGACCGACATCCACGGCTGCTACGCCGTGGACTTTCTCACCCTCAAGGGTGTCGGCCCCTGGTACAGCGCCAACGACTACACCGTGTTCAACCTGCTCTGGACCTACCTGCGCGTCACCGGCGACTGGGCCTTTCTGGACGGGGACATCGGCGGGAAAAGCGTGCTCTCCCTGATGGAGGAGCTGGCGTTGCACTGGAAAACCCTGGTGAAAAACCCCGGCGGCCTTGCCGACTACGGCACCAAGGACAACCTCCTTGAAACGGTGCCCACCTACACCAACCAGGTGGCCTCCTTCAACGCCGCCAACGTGTGGATGATGCGCACCCTCGCCCGCATTCATGAGACGCGCGGCGGTGCGGCCCGCGCCGAAACACTCAGGAACGAGGCGGACGCGCTCGCGCGGGAGGTGCTGCGCCTGGGCGACGACGCCACCGGCTGGTGGCGCTGCCGCATGCCGGACGGACGGGAAGTCGAGGCCCGCAGCATTGTGGACTTTCTCACCGTGGCGGCCTGCATGACCGGGGATCTTTCCCCCGGACTGCGCGAAAGAATGATGGACGCCGCTGACCGCGAACTCTGGGCGGGATGCTGGCCCCGCGCGCTGTCGCTGGAGGATCCCTCCGCGCTGGCCACGCTGGCCTCGCCGGAAATCATGGCCACCCTCCAGTCCCCCTGGCCGGGCAATTCGCTCCGCGCCGACCACGGCTTCACCGGCTCCTACGGGGCCTGGCCCGCGCTGGCCGCGGAGGGCTGCGCCCTGCTGGGAAGGCCCGGCCGCGCGCGGGAACTGCTGCGCGCCGCCGAGTCCGTGCTGGACGAGGGCCCCTTCGGCCAGTCCCACTACGTCTCCTCGCCCACCCGGCCCGTGCGCAAGGCCTTCATCGGCGGACAGGACTACTTTGAGGGCTGCGGCGCCGCCTTCGCCGAGGTTATCCTGCGCTGCCTCTGCGGCTACAACCCCGGCCTCCCCGGCGAGCCCGCGCTGCGTCAGCCCAGCCTGCCCGGCGGTGAGACGGACACACTGGTGAATCTGCGCGGGGTGAACTGAGGAGAGAAGCGCCACCCCGGCTCAGTCCTCGGGCTTTTCTCCGGCGGGCGCCATTTTGACAAGACGCGGCTGGAACCGGGCGAGCGCCTCGACAAGATCGGTCTGGGCGGCCATGACCTCCCCGATATCCTTGTAGACCATGGGCAGCTCGTCCACGCCCGCGGACATGACGATGACGCGGCGCTCCTCCAGCAGGGCCTTCGCGTCATGCCAGCGGAAGGATTCGCGCGCCTTGTTGCGGCTCATCACGCGGCCCGCGCCGTGGGAGGCGCTGTTCAGGCTTTCCGGGTTGCCGAGGCCGCGCACCAGATAGCCCGGCGCGGCCATGGAGCCGGGGATGATGCCGGTGACCCCCTTTCCGGCGGGCGTGGCGCCCTTGCGGTGCACCACCACCACCTCCCCGTCGTGGACCTCCTTCCACGCGAAGTTGTGGTGGTTTTCCACCTCCAGCAGCGGGTGCGCGCCCAGGTGCTTTGTGATGTGCTTGTGGATGAGCGCGTGGTTCGCCGCCGCATAGGCGCCCATCAGTTCCATGGCATCCCAGTATTCGCGGCCCTCGGCGCTGTCCAGATCAAGCCAGGCCAGGTAGCGCACCGCGTCGGGCAGGCCGCGCCGCCGGTCCCGGGCGATGCGGCTGTAATGCTCGCACACCGCCGCGCCCGTGCCCCGGCTGCCGCTGTGGCTGAGCAGCGCCACATAGGTTCCCGGTTCCAGCCCCGCGTCCGCGTCCAGCACCTCCAGCGAGCCGAATTCCACGAAATGGTTGCCGCTGCCGCTGGTGCCGAGCTGGGCCCAGGCCTTGTCGCGGTGGGAGCGGGTGACGGGGGAAACCGTCCAGTCCGCGTCCATCACGGCGTGCTCGCGGCGGCGCTGGAAGGTGGCCCCCACGCCGAAGCGGGTCTCGTCCTCGATGGCGCGGCGGAGCTGCTCGATGTTGCGGTCCAGCGCGGAGACGGGCAGGTCGAGCACGGTCATGCGCATGCGGCAGGCGATGTCCACGCCCACGGCGTAGGGGATCACCGCGTTGCGCGCGGCGAGCACCCCGCCGATGGGCAGGCCGTAGCCCACGTGCGCGTCGGGCATGAGCGCGCCGCGCACCGACACGGCGAGGCTGCACGCCGCCTCCATCTGTTTCACAGCGTTGTCGTCCAGGTTGCGGCCCCATTTGCGCCAGGGCGCGCCGCCGCCGGGATGGAGGGACGGCCCGTGCAGTTCCTCCTCCTCCGCCTTTGCGTGGCGCAGCACCGCCGCCGTGTTCGCGCCGCCGTCGTTGTGGAGCGCCTCCGCGAGGGGCGCGAAGAGGGCGTGGGTACGGTGCTTTTCCGGACGGTTAGCCACCGCCCGGATCAGTTTGCGGAGCTGTTTGGGGGAGATTCCCGCCTGCGCGGCGTGCTGGAGGCAGCGCCGGACGGCGGCCACCGCCGCTGGTGAGGCGATGCCCAGTTGCGCGAGTTCCTTGTCGGTCATGGGCGCAGGCCGTCGTAAATTTGCAGCAGTTCGCGGTGCGCGCGGAAGGGCACGTCGGGCCTTTCATCACGGATGAAAAAGCGCAGGTCCCGCGCGTCGCTGCCGGGCTCCGGGACGCCCTCCCAGCGGTCCAGCACATAGCCCAGCACCAGCACGCTGTCGTACAGGGCGCTTTTCCCCAGCGTCGCGCCCAGCAGACGAGGCCCGAAACCGCGCAGCCCCGTCTCCTCCATCAGCTCGCGCAGGACGCACTCCTCGCCGGTCTCGCCGGACTCCATGAAGCCGCCCGGCAGGGTCCAGCGCCCGGCGTGGGGCTCCACGTCCCGCTGGGCGAAGAGCAGCGCCCCCGCAGCGTCGCGCGCAAAGACGCAGCACGCGGGCACGGGGTTGCGGTAGAAAAAGCGGTTGCACGCGGCGCAGTAGGGGCGGGGCCGCTCGCCGTCGTCGCGGTGGACGAGACGCGCGCCGCAGGTGCCGCAATGGTTCCATTCAAAGGGTGTGGGGGGATTCCATGTCATGGGCGACACTGTAGAACAGAAGCGCCCCGTGCCGCAAGCGCAACGGCGCGGGAAGGGGTGGAGAAACCGGCTGGCCCCGTCCGGCTTTTTTCATTGCGGCCCGGATTCCTGTACAATTCCCCGCATGAAACGTTGCGGCAAAACCCGCCAAACACTTTTGGCGCGGGGTGTGACGACCGTGGTGGTGGTCCTTCTGCTGGCCGCCGCGCAGTTTCATGCCTGCCGGACGCTTCCCGCCCAGGGGGAAAACCCGCCGGCAAGCTTCTCCGCCGGCATGCCCGCCCCGCTTGACCTTTTCGTGCAGACATCCCGTCAGAACACGCCGCACGATCCGTCATTCCGTCCCGACGGATTCGGCGCGACCCCCTGCGCCGTCGCGGACGGCGCGGCCTCGCCGCCCAACACGGGAACGGTCCGTGCCTCCCGCACGGGCGCGTCGCCCTCCCCCCGCACCGTCCTGCTGCTCAAAAGCAGCCTGATCATCTGAGATTCATCCCTTCCCCGGCACCCCCTCTTTGTCCGCGGCGGTTTCCCGTTGTTGGGGACCGCGCCGCACGGTTTGTGTTTGAGAAAGGATGAACAGATGAAAAACACCCAGGAAACCCTGTACTGCTACAACTGCAAAAAGAATGTCACCTGCCACCACGAGCCTGTTGACCACAAGAAACAGCTCCGCACCACCCTCTTCACCTTTGGCTTCTGGCTGCCCATCTGGCTGCTCATGACCCTGGTGAAGTCCACCGTGTGCGACATCTGCGGCACACCCCTGACCCGCGACGAATAACCGTTGGCAAAAGCGGGCCTGCGGGGACAACCCCG
>JBHEKP010000287.1:0-20230 GCA_041859375.1 Candidatus Hydrogenedentales bacterium
GGCCAAAACAAAATTTCATACCAAACGGCCATGGTCCGCCAGAATATTGTATCTTGCCGTTCATTATATGACCTTCCGATGTTATTCCCTTATGGCTCTGCTATGATTTGAGTTTCTTTGCTGGTTTCCACGGATTGCCGCTGTGGCAAACTCCGGATCAACAACAAATGCGAAGTTCAACTTCGCATGCATACCCGTCACCAAGTGTAACTTGGTGACGAGATTAGTCCTGTTGTCAGTCATTATTGCTAGCTGGTTCGCCGCCAGCGGGGAGGCAGAGACACGCCAAAGCGCCAACAACCCGCCGGGTTGACCATCCCTTAAGTCCTCCTTGTGCAGGGGGATTTAGGGGGATGCTGGACGCCCGTCCCCGTCCCCGCCATTCCATCACCAGCCATTCAAACCCCTCATGATTCGACTGTCAAAGGCTTCCAACTTCTTCAGGTCATTCTACTGTTCTCAGCCGTATGGCGCAAGCAGTGCGCGGGGCCTCGAATCGCCGGATATGGCCGGGACAGTCAATCTGCCTGGCGCGATCCAAAGTGATGGGACATGGACTTGGCGTGTGTCACGGTTTGCATTCCGGGGATTTTCACGCGAAGGCGCGAAGGCGCGAAGAATGAAAAGAGGGGGAGGAAGTTCACGCGAAGGCGCGGAGGGCGCGAAGGAAGGAAGACGAGCGGACACGGGGGTCCGCCCCTACAAGAAATTTTCCAGTGTGGTTCCGTGCGTTCGCCCCGGCAAGAAATTTTCCAGTGTGGTTCCGTGTCTATGTGTGAGGATTCGGGGGGGGGCACGCGAAGGCGCGAAGAAGAAAGGAATTTTCACACGGAGATAGTGTGTTCAGAGGCACGGAGGCACGGGAGGGATGACGAAGGGGATTATAAGGGGTGCAAAATGGGGTCAACCCGCGGGGAGAATTGCGCCGGGGGCGCGGGGCGGCTATTATTGGGGAAGAGCCTGAAACCAGAGGAGGCCGGGACCATGCGGCAGGAATATGAGTTTGACGCGCGGGACGGGATGCGTTTGTACGGGCAGACGTGGCTGCCGGAGGGGGCGGTGCGGGGGCGGGTGGTGCTGCTGCACGGGTTTGGCGACCACAGCGCGCGGTACGGGCATGTGGCGGAGCATCTGAACGGGGCGGGCTTTGCGGTGCACGCGTATGACCAGCGGGGCCACGGCCGTTCGCCGGGGCGGCGGGCGTATGTGGCGCGGTTTGATGATTTTCTGGATGATTTGGACGCGTTTTTGGCGCAGGCGGGCGCGGCGGAATGGCGGGAGCCGTGGTTTATGATGGGCCACAGCATGGGGGGGATGGTGCTGACGCGCTTTTTGCAGACGCGCAATCCCGCGTGCCGGGGGGCGGTGTTCAGCAGCCCGTTCCTTGGCTTCACGGACGATGTGCCCCCGGCGCTGCTGAAGCTGGCGGGGGTGATTTCCTCGGTGCTTCCGTGGCTTCCGGTGGGCAGGGTGGAGAACTCGGGGCTTTCCCGGGAGCCCGCGGTGGCGGCGGCGGCGGACAAGGATCCGCTCGCGTTTCACGGGCGGGTGGCGGCGCGCACGGGCGCGGAGTTTCAGCGTGCGATTGCCGCGGCGGAGGCGGCCTACGGGAAGATCACGCTGCCCGCGCTGGTTTTTCACGGCACGGCGGACCGGATTGTGCCGTGCCGGGGCAGCCGGACGCTTTTTGAGCGGATGGGATCGGCGGACAAAACGCTGAAGATGCACGAGGGCGGCTTCCACGAGTTGTGGAACGACATCTGCAAGGAGGAGGTGCTGGCGGATGTGACGGCGTGGCTGGGGCAGCGCCTGGGCTGATGCGCCGCCGCCGTGGTTGGAACCCGGCGGGGCGAATCGGCGATGATATGTCCCAAGGATGACCGGAAACAGCGTTTTTGCGGTGGTGACAACACAGGAGAATTTCCATGAACCGCTTATTTGTCGTGATGATGCTGGCCGCATGCCTGGCCTTTTCCGCGGCGGCTTCGGCGCAGGCCCCGGTGAAGGCCGCGGTGGTGACCGACGGCATATCCGAATTTTGGACGCAGTTCCGCGAGGCGTCGGACAAGGAGGGTGCGGACGCCGGGGTGGCCCTGGATGTCAAGATGCCCTCGCCCGCGACGCCGGAGCAGCAGCAGCAGATCATCCAGCAGCTTGTGGACGGCGGCGCTTCCATTGTGGCGGTGTGCCCGGTGGAGCCGGAGAAGCAGGCGGCTTACCTCAAGTCGCTTTCGGGCCGGGTGTCGCTGATCCTGCTGATGAAGGACGGGGCGGACAGCGGCTGCAAGGCCTGGGTGGGGGTGGAACCGAAGGACACGGGCCTCGCCGCTGCGGAGCTCACGGCGTCGTCGGTGCCCGGCGGGCTGAAGGTGGCGGTGTTTTTGAAGGACAAGGAGGACGCCGCCGACAAGGCGTTTCTTGCGGGCCTTGAGGAGGGGCTGAAGGCCGGCGACTATCTCATGGACGTGGTTCAGGAGGACAAGGGCGACCGGAGCCTCACGGCGGCCCACGCGGCTGAGCTGATGGACAAGCGCCCGGAACTGGCCTGCTACATCGGATCGCGCCCCCATCATGTGCCGGTGATTCTGAAGGCCGCGCGCGAGATGAAGCGGGCGGGCGTGATCGGGCTGGTGGGCCCCGGTGACAACAGCCCCGACACCCGCGCGGCGCTGAAGACCGGCGAAATCACGGGGCTGATCCGGATTGACGGCGGCGAGGCCGCCCGCCAGACCTTTGCGGCGGTGAAGGGGGTTGCCGCCGGGGGCGGGCCCGCCGACGGCCGTTACCCGGTGAAGCCAGTTGCGGAAAAAACGCCCGCGGTGCGCGGACTACAGGACAAGATCAATGCCCTACAAGCGCCTTGGGATACTCAAAACACTCCCATCATCAACATGCCCCAGCCCTCCTTCGAGTGAGGCGGCGGAGCAGACGCTTTTCGACGCCGGTGAACTGGCGAAATGGGCGCTCTCCGACGATCCGCTGGAGAACGGATGGCAGTCCGTTCCGCCGCGCCTGCGGCGCACGGACGACGGGGTGGCGCTTATCGGCCATTTCGAGGACATCCGGCGCATAGACAACCTGGACCGGTCGCAGCCGGAATTCTGGGCGGCCCTGACCACGCGCAACCTGGAGGGCGGCCCCTTTCCGGTTGACCTTGGCCGGACCCCCGTGGTCGAGGCGACGTACCGCTGCCTCAGCTCCAAGGCGATGCCCGCGCTGGTGCTGCATTATCCCGGCGGCGAGCGCCTGATCCATCTGGAGCCGTCCCGGGAGTGGCAGACGGCGGCGGCGCTGGTTTCCCACGACGGGTTCCCGGCGTCGCTGGACTGGATGGGCGTGCGCCTTTACTCGGCGTGGCGCAACACGGAGTCGCTGGAAATCCAGTCGATCCGCTTCCGGGCGCTGACCCCGGAGGAGTCGGCCTTCTGCGCCGGCCGCATTTCTGTGCTGCGGAGCGCGCCGCCCCTTCCCGCGTCCAGCCCGGCGCTGGATTTCTTCCCCTTCGGCGTGTTCATGAACGCCCAGTCGGCCAGCCGGCTGGCGGATTTGATGGACGTGTCCTTCCACGACTACTGGCGGCTGGCCTTCGAGGACATCACCCGGCACCACCACAACTGCGTGGCCCTTGAGGACGCCTCGTCCCTTGACGCCGCCGCCGCCGCGGACCTGCTTGCGCTGGCGGAATCCTTCGACCTGAAAATCGTGCCGCTTTTCGACTGGCCCTGGAAGGACGCGGGGGAGCTGGAGAGGCAGGCGGATTTGATGACGGCGCCCTTTGCCAAGTCGCCCTCGGTGGTGGCCTGGGGCGCCAACACGCCGCCGCAGGAGGAGGATGCGGGGGCGCTGCTCGCGCTGCGGTGCCACACCGCCCGCACGGACGGCCTGCGCCCCCTGGCGGTGCCCTTTCCGGACCCCGGCGCGCTGTCGCTCCACGGGGCCATGCCGGGATTGAAGTGGTTTAATTACCTCAAGTCGGACGCCGCCTGGTCCATCGGCAAGGCGGTGCGCACCCACGCCGCCGTGGCCCCCGAGGCGCCGCTCTGGGTGACGGTGCCCGGATTTGTTTCGGCGGGCGGCGCGCCCCGGTGGAACAGCTGCCCCGAGATGCGCCTGATGCTGAACAAGGTGCTTGCCAACGGGGCGCGGGGCTGGTTCACGCGGGCCTACCACAACGACCCGGTCTGGACGGGCGGCCACTGCGAGCGGTCGCTGACGGGCCCCTTCCTGACCTTCAGCGATCTTTGGGCCGAGCTGGGCAACCGCATCGAGCGGCTTTCGGTGCTGGCCCCGCTGTTCATGGGCACGCCCACCGCGGAGCCGCCCCTTGAGGGGTGGACAATCTCGGTCACGGGCCATCCACAGTCGCACCTGCCCCAGGGGATGGACTACGGCGGCGCCTACTGGCTGCGCGGCGAGAATTTCCACCTGTGCTACATCGTGAGCAACGACGCGGACCAGGTGGTGTCGGTGAATGTCAGCTTTCCCGGCGAACTTCCGGGCAGGCTGGAAATCTACGACATGACCGCCTTTGTCCGGTCGCGGGGCTGGCTGCCGATGGACCACACGCGGCACCTGGAAATGTTCCCCGGCCAGGGCCAGCTGCTGATGATCGCGGAGCCGGAGGTGTGCCTTGAGTGGCGCGACCGCATCGCGCTGCGGGTGCTGGAGGCGGACCGCCGCCAGGTGATGGTGGACCTGGACCTTGCGCGGCGCTACGCCCTGGACATCGGCGAGACCGAGGAGACCATCCTCAGCTCCGAGCGGGGCCGGCGCCCGCTGGAGGATGTGGTGCGGGTGCACGCGGCGCGGGAGCACCTGCTCAACGCCATTTACGCCACGCCCGCCGTCATCGAGGCGCGGAGCCTGCTGATCAAGGCCAGCTCGATTGTGTGCGGCTGCGACGAGGCGCTGAGCCGCCTCCACGGGCGCGGGCGCACCGAGCTGGCCCACGAATTCGGCGTGCGGGTGATTCCGCTGGCGAAGGAGATGACCCAGCTCCGGCTGCGGCTGCGCCGGGGCGAGGGCCCCGCGATTGTGCGCGAGTGCGAGACGCTGGCGCAGGCGGGCTATTCGCTGCTCAACGAGATTTGGGCCAAGGGCTGAGCGTCCGGGGATCAGCCCCTTCTGCCGTATCCGAGCTCCCAGGGGCCGCGGTACTCGCAGGCCACCATCGCGTCGGCGGCCGGATTGCCCACGGCCACCTCCTTCTCGGTGTCCCAGTGGATTTCGCTCTTCGAGCGGAATGCGAGGTTGCCCAGGTGGGCGATGGTGGACACGTAGTGGCCCACCTCCAGGTTCTCCACGGGGTTCTCCCGCGATTTCACGCAGTCCAGGAAGTTGCGCACATGGGCGGGTCGCGCGTCCTTCCCCTCGGGCTGTTTGATTTCCTCCAGGCTCTTCTTCTTCGGCTCGGGGGTCACGGTCCATCCGTGCTCGCTGACGATGAGGGTGCCCTCGCTGCCGCTGAAGAGCATGCCGTGGGGCTGGTTGCCCGGCCCCACCCCGCCCTGAATCTGGTGCTCGAAGATGAGCGAGTAGCTCGGGAAGTCGTAGACCGCCACCTGCGTGTCGGGCGTCTCCGAGTTGTCCTGGAGCACGTGCTTGCCGCCGAGGGAGCTCACGCGCAGCGGGGGCTCCGGTCCCATGGCCCAGAGGCACACGTTCAGCAGGTGCACGCCCCAGTCGGTCATGAGGCCGCCCGCGTAGTCCCAGAACCAGCGGAAGTTGAAGTGGAAGCGGTTCTTGTTGAAGGGCCGCAGCGGCGCGGGTCCGAGCCACATGTCGTAGTCCACGCCGTCGGGCGGCGCGGAGTCGGGCGGGTTGCCGATGCCGCCGAGCCAGTCGAGATAGGCCCAGCAGCGGACCATGCGCACCTTGCCCAGTTTCCCCGACTGGACGAATTCCACCGCGTCTCGGTAGTGCGCGCCGCTGCGCCAGTGGGTGCCCATCTGGACCACCCGGTTGAATTTTTTGGCCGCCTCCAGCATGGCGCGGCCCTCGTCGATGGAGCGGCCGAGGGGTTTCTCGACGTACACGTCCTTGCCGGACTCGCAGGCGTAGATGGTGGGCAGGGCGTGCCAGTGGTCCGGGGTGCACACGAGCACCACGTCCACGTCGTTGCGGTCGATGACCCGCCGGAAGTCCTTGACCGTGTCGGGCAGTTTTCCGCGCAGCCCCTCCACCTGGTTGGCGCGGCGCGCGATCATCGCGTCGTCCACGTCGCAGATGATCGGGCAGTCCACCTCGGGGTTGAGGAGGAAGCAGGCCAGGTCCGCCTCGGAGATGCCGCCGCAGCCTATCAGCCCCACGCGCACCTTTTCGCTGGGGGGCACCACCGCGTCCTGCGCGCGGGCGGTGGAGAGGGCGAAGGGCACCGAGGCCATGCCCAGGGCGGAAGCGGTGAGGAAACTGCGGCGGTTCAATGCGTCCATGGTCAATGCCTCCAGGGGTTGGCGTGAGGGGTCACAGGGCACGCCGATATTCTGCGTCCGGTTTGCGGCGCTTTTCAACACCGCGCGGGGGCGGCGAAAAACCGGCCGCGCCCCGCCGTGCCCGTTTACTCCAGGTAACGGCGTTTTGATTCCCTGTCTTCGGCGTCGGCGGATTCGTCGAGCAGGTCGTCCGCCGTTTCCACCAGCACCACCTTCACCGACTCCTCGGGCAGTTCATGCTCGAAGGAAACCTGGTAGGGGAAACCCTCGGCGACGAGGCGGCGGATGAGCTCGTGCATGTCGCCGCACCAGCGCTGCTCCTGCAGGGCGAGATGGGCGCGCTCCGCCAGGGTCAGCGGGGCGGCGGGATCCGCGCCCGCGGGGCGCTCGTGCACGACCTCAAAGGCCATCTGATGGTTTTTGTGCATCGCCACGCGCAATTGTTCGCCGCCGGGCACGCGCAGCACGGCGGTGTTCACCGTCCCATCCCCACCGAAGCCACGGAGTGTTTCGTAACCCATTTCCTGGAGGTTGCGCAGCAGTGACCGGGAAAGGCCCTCCTGCCATGAGGCGTCCAGCACGGCCTGGTTGATTTCCCCCCGGAGGGTTTCCGCGCGCCTTTCGATCAGTGCGGCGCCGCCCCCGCCGACATCGTCCGATTCGAGCATCGTTTCCAATTGTGCCCGCAGGGCAATGATCTCGTCCCGGCCTGATGTGTCCTCCGGCAGGGCAAGGGCGAGCTGTTCCGCGTGGAGGATGACGTCGAGCGCAGCCTCCAGCCGGTCCCGGAGCGCGGCCTGGCGCGCGCGGCGCGCCTCCAGGTCCGACGCAAAGGCCGACAGGGTCGCACGGAGCGTGTCGCGGAATCCCTCCAGCTCGTGCCGGTCCGGCGTGTCGCCCTCGGCGAGGCGTGCGCGCATGCGTTTGAGCTGATCCTCCAGGCGCGGCACCGGCGAACCCTTGGCGGCGCGCAGCACGGCGGGGAGTTCCTTCAGCACCCCCGCGAATTCGCGGAGGGCGGCGTCGGACCGGGCCGGGGAAATTCGGCTTTCGCCCAGTTTCAGTTGCGCCCGCGCCTCCGGCGCCAGCGGATGCTCCCCCTCCAGCTTCTGGCGCTGCTCCGCCGCCTCCCCCAGCGCCAGCGCCGCGAGCCGTTTTTCCGAGCCGCGCACGGCGGACTCGGCGGCGGACATGGCCGCCATCAGTTCCTGTGTCCGCGCGCAGTAGGCGTGCCACTGGACGAGACGCTCTTTTTCCCGCTGCTGTTTTTCCATGGCGGCGGCCACGCAGCCGTCCATCACCACCTTCACCGAAACCGCCAGCCCCGCGGCGCTGGAGATCGCCAGCAGGCCGCCTGTCCCCGGAACCACCAGGGAAAAGATGGTATGTCCGCTCATGTGAGGGCCTTCCTCCCGTGTGTCGCGCCGTGAAACTCAGTCCAAAAAACGGCGTTTTTCGGTTTCGTCCCCCTCCGCATCCTCCTCCGCCAGCAGGTCGTCCGCCGTTTCCACCAGCACGACCTTCACCGACTCTTCGGGCAGTTCGTGCTCGAAGGAGACCTGGTAGGGGAAGCCCTCGGCGACGAGGCGGCGGATCAGCTCGTGCAGGTCGCCGCACCAGCGCTGCTCCTGCAGGGCAAGATGGGCGCGCTCCGCCACACTCAGCGGCGCGGAGGAGTCCGCGCCCGCAGGGCGCTCATGGACGACCTCAAAGGCCATCTGATGGTTCTTGTGCAGGGCCACGCGGAGCTGCTCGCCGCCGGGCACGCGCAGCACGGCGGTGTTCACCGGCCCCGCGCCGCCGAAGGGCTGGAGCGTTTCGTAGCCCATTTCGCGGAGATTGCGCATCAGCGATTCGGACAGGCCCTCCTGCCACGATGCGTCCACCACGGCCTGCTCGATTTCCAGGCGCATGGTGGCGGCGCGCCGCTCGATCATGGCAATCTCGCCCTCGGGTGCGCCGCCGGAGTCCAGCATGGCCCCCAGTTGGGCGCGCAGCGCGGCGGCCTCGCCGAGCGCGGGGATTTCCTCCGGCAGGGAGAGGGCGAGCTGTTCCGCGTAGAGGATGACGTCGAGCGCCGCCTCCAGCCGGTCCCGGAGCGCGGCCTGGCGCGCGCGGCGCGCCTCCAGGTCCGCCGTGAACGCCGCGAGCGTTTCCCGGAGCGTGTCCCGGAAACCCGCCAGTTCCTGGCGGTCCGGCGTGTCGCCCTCTGCGAGGCGTGCGCGCATGCGCTTGAGCTGATCCTCCAGCCTGGGCACCGGCGAGCCCTTGGCGGCGCGCAGCACGGCGGGCAGTTCCTCCAGCACCCCCGCGAATTCGCGGAGGGCGGCGTCGGACTGGGCCGGGGAAATCCGGCTTTCGCCCAGTTTCAGTTGCGCCCGCGCCTCCGGTGCCAGCGGATGCTCCCCCTCCAGTTTCTGGCGCTGCTCCGCCGCCTCGCCCAGCGCCATCGCCGCGAGCCGTTTTTCCGAGCCGCGCACGGCCGACTCGGCGGCGGAGATGTCCTCGGCCTGCCGTTGGACCCCTTCGCAGTAGGCCTGCCACTGGATGTGGCGCAGCTTTTCCTGGATGCGTTTTTCGTTGGCCGCATCCACGCACTTGTCCGTCAGCGCCTTCACCCCCGCCGCCAGGCCGCCCGCGCAGATGACAAAGGCGGCGCCGCCGGCCAGCCCCGTCGCCACCTGGACCAGGGGAAAGGCCTGGGGAATCACCATCGGGGTCGCAACCACATGTCCGCTCATGCAAGAACCCTTCCGTTATAAACTCCGCAGTTACTCAAAGTGGCGCTGCTGTCCGGAATCCGACTCCATTTCCTCCCCTGTCAGCAGATCATCCGCCGTCTCCACCAGCACCACCCTCACGGATTCCTCAGGCAGCACCCGCTCGAAGGACACGTCATAATGAAACCCCTCTGCAACAAGGCGGCGGATGAGCTCATGCAGGTCGCCGCACCACTGCTGCTCCTGTTTGACAAGAAACTCGCGCTCTTGCGGGGTTAATGGCGCATTGGGGTCGGCCCCCGGCGTCCTTTCATGGACCACCTCGAAGGCCAGTTGGTGGTTTTTATGGAGGGCGGCGCGCAGGAGCTCGCCTCCGGGTATTCTAAGGACGCCGATGTTCAAGGGGTGTCCTGCGTCCCCGAAAGGCTGGACCGGGCTGTAACCCATCTCCTGAAGGTTGCGCTGAAGTGATTCGGAGAGCCCCTCCCGCCAGGACGCATCCACCACGGCCTGTTCTATCTCCGGCTGGAGCGTTGCGGCGCGCCGTTCTATGAGGGCGATTGCGCCCTCCCCGGCGTCCCCGGTTCCAAGCATTACCTCAAGCTGCATCCGCAGCGCGGTGATTTCATCCCGGCAGGCGGTTTCCCCCGGGCATGCGAGAACAAGCTGCTCCTCGTAAAGAACATAATCCAGCACCGCCTCAATCCGTTCGTGCAGGAGGGCCTGCCGGGCGCGCCGCGCCTGAAGCTCCCCGGCAAAGGCGGCGAGGGAATTCCTGAAGGCGTCGCGCAATCCCTGGAATTCATGCAGGTCCGGCGTGTCCCCCCCGGCCAGACGGTGCCGCCAGCGCTGAAGCTGCCCCTCCAGCAGGGGCACGGGGGACCCTGCTGCCGCACGAAGCGCCGGGGGAAGTTCCGCAAGGATTTCCGCAAGCTCAAGCAGCAGTGACTCCACGAGCGCGGGTGCAAGGCGGTTTTCGTTCCGGTCCGGCGCGGGCCGCGGCGACGGATGGTGCTTTTCTTCATGTTCGGGCGTGGTGTGAACCCTGCCGGGGGCGGCCAGGGACACGCCCGCCAGCCGTTCCTCCGACGCGCGGGCGGCGGACTCGGCAACGGCAACCTCCCTCATGAGTTCCCGTGTGCGCTCGCAGTGATCATGCCATTTGGCGAGGTTTTCCTTTTCCCGCCTGCGCTGCTCATTGGCGGCCTCCACACACCTGTCCGCCAGTGTTTTCACGGAGGCCGCCCGGCCTATTACGCTGATGGCGAAAAAGGTCCGCCCCGCCGCCTCTTCAATCATTCCCGCCGTCCGCGCCGCCGCCGGAATCGTCATCAGTGTCGCAACAACCTGTCCGCTCATGGATTAATAACCTCCCGTTTGGTTTATTATAGCACCGGCGGGAAAAAGAATCCCCTCCCGTTGCGGAGATTTACGCTTGCAGTTACAATAGGGGTGCGGGCCGAAACCGAGGGAGGCAGTTGGATGATAGTCATCAATGACGAGTCGCCGCGCTGGCTGCGCGAGATGGCGCGGTTTGTCAGCATCAAGAACGTGCTGTTTGTGTACGGCAACGCCTACGACCTGGTGTCGTTTCCGGTACGGGGCGAGACGCCCGGGGAGATACGGTGGACGGAGAGCGACCTGCCCGGATTTCTGCGGCGCTTTCTCCTGGGCGCGGACTACGAGGTGGTGGCCTGGGCGGACCCGGTGGAGGAGCTGACCTTCGCCACGCCGGAGATGGAGGCGCTTTTCCGGAAAGTGGAGCGCGGGGAGGATTTGGAGAAGGAAAAGGGCCAGGAGGGCGCGGATGCCTGCGGGCGCGACGCCGCCGCGCCCGGCGAGGAGGGCGGCCGGAACCTGCCCGCGCCGCAGCAGGGGGGCATGATGAGCCGGGCCGCGGACCGCATCCGCGGGGGCAGGCCCAAGCCGGTGGACATGGAGGCGGTGTTCCACCGGATCGGCGTGGGCCTGCAGAACACGCGGGTGCCCTGCGCGTTTGTGGTGGATTTCGCGTCGCGCCTGACCTCGTCGCCCGACCGGCTCCCCAAGGAGGAGCGGGTGCTCATGACCCGGCTGCTCAAGGCGACCCTCACCAGCCGGGAGGTGGTGCGCGAGGACCGGCGCTGGAACAACCTGCTGATCCTGGTGTGCGAAAAGCTGAACGACCTTCCGGTCTTCCTGTACCTGAACAACCCCCGCGCGCGCTCCATCCACATCGAGCTGCCGGACCGCGAGGAGCGCACCCGCTTCATCCGCCGCTACTACCGCTTCTTCCACGGCGCGCAGTCGGCGCAGGTGGGCGCGTCGAAGCAGGTGATTAAGGACTTTGTGGACCTGAGCGAGGGCCTGACGAACTACGAGATGCGCAGCCTGCTGAACCTGTCGGTGCGCGAGCAGATTCCCATCATCGACCAGGAGAGCGGCGTGTCCAACGTCAAGCGCATCGCCGAGATGTACAAGTACGGCGTGACCACGAGCGAGTGGGACCAGATCGGCCCGGACCGGCTCAAGGACGCGGAGGCCTTTGTGCGCACGCGCATCAAGGGCCAGGAGGCGGCGGTGGCGCGGGTGCTCGACATTGTGAAGCGCGCCGTGATCGGCCTGGCCGCGGGCGACGCCAACAAGACGAACCGCCCGCGCGGCGTCCTGTTCTTCGCCGGCCCCACGGGCGTGGGCAAGACGGAGATGGCCAAGGCCATGGCCGAGCTGCTCTTCGGGCAGGAGGAGCGGCTGCTGCGCTTCGACATGAGCGAGTACGCCGCGCCCCAGTCGGACCAGCGCCTGCTCGGCGCGCCCCCCGGCTATGTGGGCTACGAGGAGGGCGGCCAGCTCACGAACGCGGTCAAGAAGAACCCCTTCTCCATCCTGCTCTTCGACGAGATTGAGAAGGCGCACGGCAGCATCTTCGACAAGTTCCTTCAGATCCTGGACGACGGCCGCCTCACCGACGGCAAGGGCGACACCGTCTACTTCTCGGAGTGCATCATCATCTTCACGAGCAACCTTGGCACGGTGGACCGGTCGGAGGGGCAGAACCAGACCCTGGTCACCTCCGACATGCCCTACCACCAGATGCGCGAAATCGTGCTGGAGGCCATCCGCGACCATTTCAACTATGTGCTGGGCCGCCCGGAGATCCTGAACCGGTTCGGCGACAACTTCGTGGTCTTCGACTTCATCAAGCCGCCGCTGGACGAGCAGATTGTGGATCTGCTCATCGGCAAGCTCGCCCGCGCCTCCATGGAGACGCGCAAGACGAGCATCGTGGTGGAGCAGGCCGCCCGCGACAAGCTGGTGGCCTTCGCCCGCACCCTGCTCCACCACGGGGGCCGGGGCATCCGCAACGCGGTGGACTCGGCGCTGGTGAACCCGCTCAGCCGCGCGCTCTTCGACAACAACGTGCCCGCCCACAGCCGGGTGCGCGTGCTCAACCTTGCGGACCACGGCCCCGACGCGGGCACGCGCTTCGAGCTGACGGTCAAGGTGGAGCGCGAATGAGCAGCCTCCGCCTTTACGCCGCGGCCCATCCGGTCACCGCGCTGGGCCCGGGCAGCCGGCTGGTGCTGTGGGTGGCGGGCTGCGGCCGGGACTGCCCCGGCTGCATCAGCCCCGAGATGCAGCCCCGCGACGCGGGAAGGGACGTGCCGGTGGACACCCTCCTGCGCCGCATCCGCCGCATTGAAACGCCCCTGGACGGCGTCACCATCTCCGGCGGGGAGCCCTTCGACCAGGCGGGGCCGCTCCGCGTGCTGTTGGAGGCGCTGGCGGGGGAGCGCCCGGAATGGAGCGTTCTTGTTTACAGCGGCTATGTCCTGGAGGAGCTCCGGGAGGAGCCCGCACGGGCGGCGCTGCTGGAAATGACGGACATTCTCATAGACGGCCCCTACCTTGAGGATTTTCCGCCGCAGGGACCCATTGCGGGCTCGGGAAACCAGCGGATTCACTATCTCACCGCCCGGGGGGCGGCGCTGCGCGCGCAGGTGGAGTCCCTTCCGGCGGGGCGCGTCAACCTGGGCTTGAGCAGGTCCGGGAAATGCGACATGATTATCGGCGTGTCGGACGCGCGGGACCGCGCCGCATTGTGCGGGGAACTTGGGGTGGGCGGCGGGGATGACCGCGCCCCGGACGGAGCATGAGCAGATGAAGTATGTGAAAATATGCCCGAGATGCGGCCACCAAAACGGCGAACTTGCGGAGGTGTGCGACAAGGACGGGGAATTCCTGGGCATGGTGCCCGCCACCCCGGCGGCCCCCAGGCCCGCCGCGCCCGAACCGGCCCCCGCCGCCGCCCCGGCCGTGCAGGCGTCCCCCGCCGCTCCGGTCGCGCCCGCGCCCGCGGACCCCGGGACGCGGGCGGAAAGCGCGCCGCCCGCACCCGCCATCCTTTATCTTGACTGCGAGGACAGCGGGCAGTGCCACGCCATACGGCCGGGGTGGATTGTGGGCCAGTCCCACCCCACGAGCACGGCGGAGGCGCAGCTCGCCCAGACGCCCGGCATCCAGTTTGTGCACCGACGCCACTGCCGCTTTGACTGCGAGGACGGCCAGTGGTATGTGACCCCCATTCCGCAGGCGGACTACACCAACCCCACCTCCGTGAACAACCGCCGGGTGGCGCCGGGCGTGCGGATGCCCGTGCGCAACGGCGACCGGCTGATGCTCGCCGGGGTGGGGCTGACCGTGAGGATACTCGGCGCATGATTACCTTCCATGCCCACGCCCGCACCCACCAGGGGCCCGTCCGCGGACACAATGAGGATTTTGTGCTCCTCGGGAGGACCATAAAAAACGGTGACACCGTTGACGCGGAGTTTTCCGAGGACGACGCCGAAATCCGGCGCGTCGGATTCCTCGCGGCGGTTGCGGACGGCATGGGCGGGCACGCCGCCGGGGAAACCGCGGCAAGAATCGCGCTGCACACCATTGACGGGGAATTCCACGGTTCGGAGAAGAAAGGCGGGCTTGAGTCCATCCGCCGCGCCCTGGAGGCCGCGGTGGGGCGGGCCAACCGGGAGATCCTTGAGGACGCCGCCGGTTCCCCCGCGCTGCAGGGGATGGGCGCCACGGTGGCCGGGGTGGCGCTTTCGGGCAGGGAATACTTTGTGTTCCACGCCGGGGACAGCCGGGTGTACCGTTTCCGCGGCGGCGCGCTGCGCCAGCTCACGCAGGACGACTCCCTGGTGGCCCTCGCGGTGCGCGCCGGGCAGATGACCCCGGAGGAGGCGCTTTCGAGCGGGATGCGCCATGTCATCACCAACGGCCTGGGCACGGAGCAGTTCAGCCTGCATGTTTCGGAACCCGCCTCCATGAAGCCGGGGGACGCGCTTTTGATCTGCTCCGACGGGCTCCACGACGAGACCGCCCTTGAGAAGATGGAGGAGCTGCTGGCGGGGCCTGGGACGCTCCACGAGCGGGGCGCGCTGCTCATGGAGGCGGCCATGGACTCGGGCGGGACGGACAACATCTCAATCGTGCTGGTGGAGGCCGGACCGGACGGCGCGGAGACGCCCGCCCATGGGTGACCGCCCGACCGAAAGGTTTGACGGCGACCCTTCAAGCCGCCCCACCGAGCGCTTTGACGAGGCTTCGGAACGGGCCACGGAGCGCTTCGCGGAGGGGGGGGAAACCCGCGCCACCGCCCGTTTCGGCGGGGAGGAGGGCGCGGCCGCCCCGAGAATCGCCCACCCCTCTTCGCTGGGGGCGGGGGATGTTGTGGCCGACCGTTATGAGATTCTTGAGGGGCCCATCGGGGAGCCCACGGGCGAGGCGGAGGTCTACCGCTGCGCCGACCGGGAAAACGGGCAGGTTTTCGCCCTGAAGGTCTACCACGACAAGGCCGCCCCGAAGGAGGCCGTGCTCCAGAGCCTCCTGTCCATGCGGCACCCCGACGTCATCGCCCTGCACGGCTACGGCACCTGGGCGGGGCGGCTGTACGAGGTGATGGACTACTGCGCGGGCGGAAGCCTTGCGGACCACATGCCCATCGGCGAGGCGGAGCTCCGGGTCCACCTCCGGGAGATAGCGCGGGGGCTGCGCTACCTGCACGAGGCGGGAATCATCCACCGCGACATCAAGCCCAACAACATGTTCTTCCGCGGCTTGGACAAGGAGAACCTGGTCATAGGCGACTTCGGCGTGAGCTCCATGCTGGAGGCCCCGGGCAAGGTGCGCCGCACCACCACGGCCGGTTTTTTCACGCTTGACTTCGCCGCGCCGGAGCTGATTGACGGCAAGGAGGTGGGGCCGAAGACGGACTATTACGCGCTGGGGGTGACACTGCTGCACCTGCTGGAGGGGCGGTCCCCCTTCGCGGGCATGGACAGGAACACGGTGCTCGGGTGCCATTTCAGGGGCGCGGTGCCCCGGCCGAAGACGCTCTCCCCCGAATTCGCCAGGCTGATCAACGGGCTGCTCCGGGTGGAGCCCTCCCTGCGCTGGGGCTACCGGCAGGTGACGGCCTGGCTGCGGGGCGAGCCGGTGCTCACGGACAACGGCCTGCCGGACCATGAGACCGCGGCGGCGGGCAAGCGCATCCCGTACCGGAGCCTCCCCGCCATCACCACGCCCCGCGAGATGGCGCGGCGGCTCGGGGAATTCGACGTCGCCAAGGATCTGCTGCGCGGATTCGTCTCCCAGTGGCTCATGCTTTTCGACACCAAACTGGGGGCGCAGGCGGCGGCGCTGGAGGAGGAATTCTCCGACAACATCGAACTGGGCGTGTTCAAGCTGCGCTATGTGCTCGACCCCACCCTGCCCCTGGAAATTGGAAGCCTTCAACTGGTGAGCGTCGCCCAGATGGTGGAGGCCCTTTCGGCGCACACCATCCCCTGCCGGGACGAATTCGGGAAGGCCCTGTTCAGCGGATGCATCGAGGTGTGGCTGGCGGCGCTTGGAAACACCCCCGAAATCAAGTCCCTTTCCCTGCGCGTGGCTTCGCTGCGCAGGCGGGTTTCCGACATTGATCTGGGGCTGTTCGCGCTGCTCCACACCCTTGACCCCGCCCGCCCGCTCAGGCTGGGCTCCTCGCTGGTGCGCACGCCGGAGGATTTGCCCGAGGCCATCGAGCGCACCCCCGGCATATCCATGATCCTGCGCCGGTACCTGTTCAAGGGCTGGATTGCCGAATGGCTGCGCGCCTCCTTTCCCGACCGGCGGGAAGACCTTCTTTTTGTCGAAAAATGCGCGGAGGTCCACGAGAACAAGGACCCGGAGCTGGCCTACTTCTGCCTGCGCTGCCATTTTGATCCCGACACCCCCATCCGCGTCGGATCCGCGCTGGCGAGAAGCCCGGAGGAGCTGGCGGCGGCGCTGTCCCAGACACCGGCGATGCGCCAGCAGGGCATCCGGCTGCTGCGGTCGGGCCACATCCGTTCCTGGCTGGTCTTCACCGGGCGGCTGAAGGAGCCCGCGCCGCTGGACGAGGTGATCATCGATCCGGTGGCCTCATGGGAGCGCAAGCTGGAGTCGGTGCTGCAACTGCTTGATCCGGGCATCGGAAAACCGGTGGTCATGGCCGACGCGGAGGAGCTGGACGGCGGAACGGTCACCACGGAGGGGGGCAAGACCCTCAACCTGCTGGTGTTCAACGGCGGACGGGGCCATCTGTCCGGTTCGGTCACCCTGGCCACGGAGTCCACCGGGTTCATGATGGTGGACCACCAGATTGAGGGGGAGCCCGTGGAGCTTGCCATCCACCTGGTGGGCCAGGGGCTGGACCCGGGCACCATCCAGGAGGCGCGGGTGGTGGTGGAGACCAACGGCGGCAACCTTTCCATCCCGGTGCGTTTCGAGGTGTCCCGGCCCGGCTGGCGGGTGCTTGGGCGCAGCCTGTGGATGGGCGCGCTGGCCGGTTTTCTTGCCGGGTTCTTCCGGCTCACCCTCCAGGCGGTGGATCCGCAAAAGACGCCGGGGCTGCTGCCCTGGGCGGACACGCGCCAGCCCGCCGATCTCCTGCGGATGTGGTCCTATGTGCCGCTCCTTCTCCTGCTTGCGACGGTGTTGCTCGCGGTGGTTTATTTCGCCCTGCGCATTTACCAGCGGGGCCGCGACGAGTGGGGCGATTTCGCGGACGGGATCCCGGAGGTTGAGGAGCCGGAGGAAAGGGGGCGCTTCCAGTGAACCCGCGAATGACATGGGCGCTGGGGCTGGGAATCCCCCTGTTTTTCTGCGGGATGGTGTTCAGCCTGTTCTTGGTTTTTGACGACGCGGAACTGATAAGCGCCGCCAACGACACGCTGGCCCTGTTTGACAGGGTGATGGGCATCATCCTCTTCCTGCCCCCGTATCTTTCCTGGGCGGTTGTGGGCTTTCTCGCTGGCGCGCTGGTGCATTTCGGGGTGTGGGAGGCGCGGCGGGTGACCACGCGCCAGCGCCTGACGCTGCTTTCGGCGGTGCTGATTGTCATGCTTTTGCTGCTGCTGGTGCAGCCCTTTTTCCTGGACCGGCCCCAGGCCGGGGGGAACGACGCCGTCCGGGCGAACGCGGGTCCGCTGGTGCCCACCGGGCCGGGCGGCCGCCGGGGGGCGTGGTGGCGGCCCGACTCCTACCGGCAGGCGGGCGCGGAGCGCGTCTTTGAGGGGATCACGTTTGTGTGGGTGCCCGCGGGCGTCTGCGTCATGGGCAGCCCGCAGTACGACCGCGACCGCACCGTGGACGAGACCCGGCGTCAGGCCGTGTTCCGGCGCGGGTTTTGGATGAGCCGCTGCGAGCTGGGCTGGGGGGACTATCTGCGCGTCATGAGGGAGCCGCCCCCCGGCATGACGCCGCCGGACGACCTGAACCTCCCCGTAAGCGGGCTGTCACTGGAGCAGGCGCGCGCGGTGGCGGGACGGATGAACCACGGCATGCCGGGCCCCTTCGCCCTGCCCACGGAGGCGCAGTGGGAGCATGCCTGCCGCGCCGACACCACCACCCGGTTTTATTTCGGCGATGACGCCGAAACCCTTCCGCAGCACGCCTGGTTTTCGGAAAACAGCGGCGGAAAACCCCATGCCTGCGCGGAACTGCCCCCCAACCCGTGGAACCTGCGCGATATTTTGGGGAATGTCGCGGAATGGTGCGACGGGTTGGGCGTGTTGGAACATGCGGCCAATGGAACACCGGAGTACGAGGTGTTCCGCGGCGGAAGCTGGCAGTCCGGCGCGGCCCAGTGCCGCGCCGCAGCCCGGGGCATCCACATCCCCGGACAAACCACGCCGCCGGAGGATGTGGGCATACGGCTTGTGCGGGAACCCTGATGTCTGGCAATTCACACAGTCCTGGAACGGTTTCGCGGCGCTCCTTTCTGGCGGGGGCTGCGGTGTGCGCGGGCCTGTTTTCCATCAAGGCGGGGGCCGTTCGCGGGCCGGGCCGGGTGGTCATGCTGGGTTTTGACGGCATGGAGCCGAAGATTGTCCGGGAGATGCTGGAACGGGGCGAGCTGCCCAACCTGGACAGGCTGCGCCAGTCAGGGGCCTTTGCTGAACTGGCCACCACCGCCCCGCCCCAGTCGCCCGTGGCGTGGAATTCCTTTGCCACCTGCGTGAATCCGGGCGGCCACAATATTTTCGACTTCATCCGCCGCAATCCCGCCGGGGCGGCGGGACCGCTGCCATTGGTGGGAACGGGAAAGTTGGAACCGGCGGCGCTGGGCCCGGACGGGGCGGTTACCGCCCCGGCGCACGGGGTGACCTACCGTAAGGGGACGCCCTTCTGGGCGGCGGCGGACGGGCAGGGGCTGAGTTCCCGCATCCTCAACGTGCCCTTTATTTTTCCCTCGGACCCCTTGAAGCACGGTTCCATGCTGTGCGGACTCGGCGTGCCCGATCTGCGCGGCACCACCAGCACCTATTTCAGCCTGTCGGACCGTTTTTCCCCGGAGGAACTGTCTGAAAAGCTGGCGGGGGGCAGGCGTCTTCCCCTTCAGTTTGACGGCAGCGATTCCGCGGTGGTGGAACTGACGGGGCCGCGCGACGCGCGGGTACCCTTTGGCAGGCCCGGCGCATATGCCCCCGTGGAGTTGCGGATTTCGGTGGACCGTCAGGCCGGACGGGGCCGGGTGGAGTCCGGCGGCAAACAGGTGGAACTGGCGCGCGGGGAATGGTCGGACTGGCTGGAGCTCCATTTCAAGGTGTCGGACAAATACGCCGTGGAGGGGATCACCCGTTTTTATCCCATGGCGCTGGGCACGGGGGAGGGGGTCCGCCTTTACGCAGCCTGCGCGCAGTTTCATCCGCGCGCGCCCTACGCGCCCTTCACCCATCCCGACGACTACGCCGCCTCGCTGGCGGAACGGTTCGGACTTTACAAGACCGTCGGCTGGTCCTATGACACGAACGCCCTGCGCCAAAACGATTTGGACGAGGACGCCTTCCTGAAGGACGTGGAGCAGACCATGGCGTGGCACGAACGGCTCACGCTGGACGAGCTGGACCGGGGCGGGGCGGACCTGTTCATCAGCGCATGGACCGCCACCGACCGGGTGGGCCACATGTTCTGGCGCTTCCGCGACGGAAAGCACCCGCTGCACGATCCCGGCGCGCCGGAACGGTGGCGGACGGCGCTGGAGATGACCTACAGGAAGGCGGACGCCATCACCGGCCGTGTCATGGAGCGGCTGCGCGGCGACGACACGCTCTTCGTTCTTTCGGATCACGGCTTCGGCACCTGGCGCACGGGGTTCCACCTGAACACCTGGCTGCGCGACAACGGCTATCTCGCCGTGGCGGATCCCAGGGCCGCCGCCGGGGGCTTTCTCCAGGGGGTGGACTGGGCGAATACCCGCGCCTACAGCGTGGGGCTCAGTTCGCTCTACCTGAACCTGAAGGGCCGCGAAACGGTTGGCGTCGTTTCGCCCGACGGGGCGGACGCGCTCATCGCCGAGCTGCGGGAAAAGCTGGCCGGGGTCAAGGATCCCGCCACGGGCGCGCCTGTCTTTGCCGCCCTGCACCCGCGCGGGGTGAACAGGGGCGGGGCCATGGACCAGGCGCCGGACATCGTGCTGGGCTATGCCGCCGCGTACCAGAGCGCCAAGGACTGCGCGCTCGGCGCGGTGGGGGAGGCGCTCTTCGAGCCAAACGCCGACAAGTGGGGCGGCGAGCA
>JBHEKP010000324.1:0-24211 GCA_041859375.1 Candidatus Hydrogenedentales bacterium
TTGCGTTTTTGGAGAGAATCCGCAGATTGCGCAGATTGGGAAGGGGATTAACCACGGAATACACGGAACACACGGAAGGGGAAGATTAACCACGGAAGGGACGGAACACACGGAAGGGGAGATTAACCACAAGGGGCACAAGGAACACAAAGAAAACAAATTGAAGGGAAAGAGGAGGGGATTGGCCACAAAAGGCACAAGGAACACAAAGAAAACAAAATGAAGGCCGTTTTAAAGGCCCCTGAGATCGGCGAGCCTCCCTCATCCCCCGCAGTGGAGCACGGTGCGGCTTTCCAACACGCCTGTGGCAAGATCTATTTCGATCAGCCTGCCGCCCTTGGGGGTGGTGTCGTGGCCGTAGCCGCCGAAACCGGAGGAGCGGCTGAAGTGAAAGCGGACGCCGCCCTCGTCGAACCAGCCGTCGTTGCGGTGCATGTGGCCGCAGAAGCAGGCCCGCACATTCCCCGCGCCCTTGACCAGTTCCGCGCCGCATCCGTCATCATCCCCCCAGCCGGAGGCGGGTTCGAGGGCCAGCCCGTTGAAGCGCCCCTCATCAATGGCGCGCTGGTGGTTACCCAGCGGGATATGGAAAAACAGCAGCGCCGGAACCGTTTTTTCCCGCTCGCGGCGCAGCGCGTCCGTCTCCGCGAGAAACCAGTCCAGATCGCCGGGCATGCGCCATGCCTCGCCGGAGTTGAGGACGAAGAGATCCCACAGCGCCTCGCCGTCCCGGCGGAGTTCGATGCGGTAGTCGCCGCGCGGCGTCGGCGCTGGGATGCGCGCGTTGGACATGCGGCCGATGGACGCCAGCAGCCCCGCCGGATCGTTTTCCGTGTAATCATGGTTGCCGTAGGTCAGCGCCCAGGGCACGCCGAGGGCGTTCAGAAAGGACAATTCGCGGTTGCGCCACATGGGCGCGAGGTGGGGCTTGTCGTCGGAGCACCACACGTCCCCGGTGACCATGAGCAGGTCGGGGGAATGCAGGTCCGCCAGGCGCCGGATGCCGTCCCGGGTTTGGATGTTGTCAACCTCGGAGACATCCGCGTGAATGTCCGTGACCTGGAGGATGCGGAACACGGGGGACGGACCCGCGTCCATGGGCACGGTGTGGGGGCGGAGCGCGCTCATTCGCACCCCCGCAGCGCCGAGAGCGCGTTGAGGTAGGCGGTGTTGTGGGGCAGCCAGCACTCGTTCGACTCGAAGGAGGGGATGTCAAGGCCGCGCAGGTCCACATAGGGCCGGTCGTCGCCCACGGAGCGCCAGGTGACGCCGTTGACCACGCTGCCGGGCACCGCACCGCGCGCCACGCCCGCAAAAGCCTGGCGGTGGTGGTAGGTGGGCAGGAAGGCGCTGCCCACACCCTCCATCAGGCTGATGTTGAAGGGGTTCACGCCCAGCGTCCAGTTGAACTGGTTGCGGATGAATTCCACGAGGCGCGGGTCGGGCGCGTACTGGCAGGCGAGCGCCGCGATGGTGGCGCAGTCAAACAGGTAGGTGCTGTTGCCGACATGCCAACCGCCGCCCCCGGCGGGAGTGTTGAAGAAATTGGGTTTCTCCGGCGGGCCGAAGGTGCAGAGACCAAAGGGGTTGTCCGCCAGTTTGAGCAGCGCCTCCGCCCGGCGCGTGAGCATGGCGCGGAGAACGCCGCCGTGATCCCCGCCGAAGGCGGCGTCATACCTGCGCACCACATCCACCAGCATCGGCGTGGGATCTGTATCAGCGCTCGGGCTCAGCCCCGCGAAAAGCTCCCGCGCCAGCGCGTCGTATTCGGCCTTGCCCGTGGCCAGGAAGAGGTCTGTGGCCGCGCTGAGCTGGTGCCAGCCGCGCCGGTTGTTGTCGAGTGCGAATTTCAGGCTGCGCGCCGCCGGTTCGGCCCACGCCTCCGCGTCCGCGCCGCCCCGCGCCTTGATCAGCGCGGCAATGCGCGCCAGCGCGGCATGGTGCTCGTCGGGGTTGTCGCCGCGCTCCACGGACGCGGGGCGCTCGTCGCCCGTGCCGGGCAGGTTGTCCGTCTCCAGTTCCGGGGGGCCCCAGAAGCCGTAGCCGCTGGTGATGGAGCCGAAGGACGAGCCGTCCGCGGTGACCATCCGCCGGGCGTGCGCGCCGCCCCAGAGGATCTCGTCGAGGAAGCCGCCGCCCGCTTCGGTGGCGGTGGCGTCAAAGTCGGACGGGTTCCAGCCGTAGGCCCTGGCCAGCCCGTGCACATAGGGCGCGTTGTGGTACTTGTTGTAGTCGCCCGCGTCATGCCAGCCGCCCGCCACGTCAAACTGTTTTTTCCCGTCGGGGCCGGTGGCGTCGTCCAGATGGCAGGGGCCGTGGAAACCCGGCACCTCGCAGCCGCAGCGCTGGTAATAGAAGAACCGGTACGCCGCGCGCGCCGTGGCTTTCCAAAGCTGGTCCGGGCCGACTTCAAAGGGCCAGGAAAGGCCCTCCGCGCCGTCCAGCACGGCCCGTATGCGGTATTTCCCCGGCGTGTCAAAGGCGGCAAGGTCGCCGGTGTAATATTCATGGCCCCAGTCCTGGCCGTAGGCCCCGGTGATGCGCCCCGCCGGGGTGAGCACGCCCTCATGGGCCGTGGAACCGTCGCCGCGAAGCACCTCATACCGGGCATCCCCGGTTTTGATGTTTGCCTGCACCACAAAACGTTTCGGCGCGCCCGTGTCATAGCCCGCCTGGTTCACAAGCACCGCCACCGTGGGCGCTTCGGAGGAGACCCCCGTGATCTTCGCGTCATCCCAGCATGCGCCCGGGGTTTCGGAACGGAGCGCCAGGCTCAGGAAAACCGCCGTCGGGGGCGGAATGATTCCCTCCGCTGAAAAGGGCCTCCATCCGTCCGCGTCCACGCCCGCCGTCAGGGCGTCTTCGCGGAGCAGGCCCGCCGCGCCCGTCCAGCGCAGCGAGGCCGAAAGCCCTTCGCCACGGCCATAAATCTCCGCACCCACCCGGCGCAGCCCCGGTTCCAGGGCGATGCTGTCAGAAACTATTTCGCCCGGCACATCCAGCGCCACGCACTTTTCCCCGCCATGGCGGATTTCCGCCGTCAACGCCATGTCCGCCCCCGGTGTGGCGCATTTCCAACCCCGGGGCCGGTTCAGCACCTCCGCGCGGAGGGGATTGTCCTTGGGGGTTTGCTCCAGGCCGTCCCGCACCTTGCCCTGTTCGAAGGCGCCGTAGGCAAAGAGTTCCCGTGTCGTTTCCACCACCGGACGGCGGGGAACGCCAAGGGCGGAGCCCGTCTGGGCGGGATCGTGGCGGCGCGAGGGCCAGGGCACAAGGGCCGCGTCATAGCGTCCGCCCAGGGTGAGGCAGTACAGGTTGCGGTCGCTGCCGCACACGAGCATGTCCGTCTTGCCGTCGCCCTCCACATCGGTGATGGTCGCCGGATGCACCAGCCGCAGGCCCGCCGTGAAACGCCACTGCTCGCGGCCCGTGCCGTCGAGGCAGTAAAGGTTGTGGTCGCCGCTTGCGGCCAGCACGTCCACCGCGCCGTTGCCGTCCACGTCGCCCAGGCTCACCGCCGCATGCACCTCCCTGCCGGTGCGGAACATCCACATGAGCACCCCGGAGGGTCGCACGGCATGCACCGCTCCGAGCCGGTCCGCCGCCACCACCTCCCGGAGGCCGTCCCGGTCCAGATCGCCCACGGCGATGGAGGAGCCGTTGTACACATCCGCGCCGGACGCCAGGGGCAGTTTCCAGGCCACCGCGCCGTCGCGCGCGTCCAGCCGCCACAGAAAGTCGTCGTCCCGCGACATGGTGTAGCATTCCGCCGCGCCGTCGTTCTCAGCGTCGGCCACCACCACCGATGCGGTGAAGTCGTCCCCCGTGTCCTGACGCCAGCGCGGTGTGCCGTCGCCGTTCAGGCACACAACACCCCATCGTGTGCCCGCGTAAATCTCGCATTTGCCGTCACCGTCCGCATCCGCCGCCGCGGGCACGCAGGCCACCTCAACCGGCGGTCCCTCCTCCGGGCCGCGCCACCGCCACAGTTCCGCGCCGGCGCGCGAATAGGCGGCGATGCCCTGGGCCAGCGTGGCCACCACCAATGCCTGCGCGCCGCCGCCGTCCACGTCGGCCCAGACCCCGCCGCCCCATTCCACCGGCCCCGCCTGCGCGCGCCACCGCTCCGCGCCGGTGGCGGCATCCACGCAGACCAGCGAACCGTCGGCGTTGCCCACGGCCAGCAGTCGCGCACCCGACGCATCCGCGTCACTCAGCGCGGCGGCGGAGATGAGACGTTTCTTCCAACCGCCGTCGAATTCCCACAACTGTTTGCCATCCGCGCCGATGCAGCGCAGCCGCCGCGCCTCGCTGTCGCTGAGGATGGTTTCCAGCCCCGGATTGGGGCACAGCTCCGCCGTGAGCGGCGGCGCGTAGAGGTTTGACTTCGCCCCGAAAACCCACTTTGTCTCCGGCACCTGCGCCCCCGCGACGGCGCAGATCAGCAATGCGGCCGTCACAACCCCCAGTTTGGTCACATGGCTGGACATGGCACATCCTCCGGCGTTGGACTTTGCACTGGATATTGGATGAATCAGCGTTTTGGCTCTTCGGGCAGCACCGTGCGGATTCGTTTCACCTGGGAAAGCAGGCCGATGTACTTCACCGTGTTGCACAGGGAGACCCCGTAGGCGGCGCGCATTTCCGCATCCCCGCCCGCGTCCGGCAGCCAGGGCCGGTCGTCGCCGGGCCCGCGCGCGATCACACCGTCCAGCGGGAACCCCGCCCATGCGGCACGGTCGGCGGCTGGCTGGCCGCCGGGCATCACCGCCTTGGCGGGTGTGCCGCCCGGCGCGCCCTCCAGCAGGCAGATTCCGGCGGGGTTCACCCCGAGCAGCCAGTTCAACTGGTTGTAGACAAAGGCAAGGTTTTCAGGCTGCGCCACAAAACGGTAGGCGCGGCCCATCATCTCCCCGGCGGCGAGCACCCGCCGGGTGTTTCCCTGGGGCGCGTCCTTTTTCGCGCCGCCCACGGGCAGGAAGAAGGTGTGGTCCGCGCCGTCCGCCGCGGCGTACAGGCCGAAGGCGTTTTTCACGGGCTTGCGCAGGCTTTCCGCAAGTTTCGACAGGGTCGCGCCCAGCTCCACCGTGATGGGGATGGTGACGCGCGGATCAACCACGTCCGACTCGTACTCCAGCAGGGGATCCATCGCCTCGCTGTTGATGCCCGGATACCATGCCTTCGCCTGCTCCAGCCATTCCGCCGACTCCGTGGCCTTGTGCAGGTCCCATGCGGCGGAAAAGGGCAGCGCCCTGCCGAACGGTGCGGGATCCCCCGAGGCCATGCGCCTCTTGAGTTCCCCGCAGGCCGCCGTCGCGGCGGCGGTCAGCGGCGCGTCCCCGAGTTTTCGCGCCGCCAGCGCGAGGGAGGCGGCGAGTTTCGGCAGATCCCCGTCGGCGACGCCGGACAAGTCCTTTTCGGCCAGTTGCGCCGCCCTGGAAAGGCCCCAGAGCATCTCCTCCTCCAGCGGCGACACGCCCCCCTGTATTTTCAGGCGCCACTGGAGTCCGGCCCAGGCGCCGGTCAGCGTCCACAGGCATTCCATGTCGGAAACGGTCTGCTCCCCGGCGGGGTCCTTCCACCACGGCCCCTCCCCCGTGTTGCGGCAGCGCGACAGGGCGCGCACCACGGGATCGAAAGTCTCCTTCCAAAGCAGGTCATAGACAATTTTGACGGTGGCGGGGGCGGCCTCGACGCCCCCCGCCTTCACGCGGACGGTGAAAACCCCCTCGTCGTTCAGGTCGGTGAAGTCGCCGTAATAATAATTGAAGCCCCAGTCGGAGTTGTTCGCGCCGGTGATGCGCTCGCCGCCCGCCAGCACCCCGGAAAAGGCGCTCCGGCCGTCCTGGTTGACCAGTTCGAAGGTGCCGTCCCCCTTTTGGAAATTGGTCTCCACCACAAAACGCTTCGCCATGAAACGCTCATAGCCCACCTGGTTCACCAGCACCCGCGCCGAGGGGATCCGCTCAAAATTGCCCGTGATGTCCACACCGTCCCACCAGCACGCCGCACCCTCCCCCGCCGTTGCGCCGAGCAGCATGACCACCCGTTCCGCCCCTCCGGGCCGGGCGGTTTCCTTGAGGGCATGCCGCGTCCATTCGCCGCCGCCCGCCGCGGGAAACGACTCCAGCGCATCCTCGCGCAGCACCGTGCCGTCCCCCGCCAGCCAGCGCAGCGCCGCCGTTCCGCCCGCCCCCCGGCACATGGCCACAACGCCCAGGCTGGTGAATTCCGCGTCCAGCACAATCGGGTCCGACGCCACCCGCACCGGCTGGACCCCGCCGGCAAGGCGCAGCGACGCGCCCCCCTGAAGGGCCGTCTCCCTGTCCGCGGCCCACAGGTCCGGTGCACCGTCCGCGGGTGATTCAAGCATCCAGCCCGCGGGATGCGCCGTTCCGCCGTTTTCCACGGGGGAGGCAGCCTCAAAGGTGCCGTTTGGCAGCAGGGCCTTCGATTCGAAGATGGTTTTCGGGGCGGCGTCCTGTCCGGCGGCGGCAAACGCCAGCAGCGGGGCAAGAAGCGCGGGGATTATTTTATGAAGCATGGGACCGGTCCTTTCCACGGCAGACAACGGAAAAATAGCATACCGAATGGCGGCGTTAAACAAAAACGCCCGCACCCCCGTTTTTTTTGACATGCGGGCGTCCGCGGTGGCGGTGTGCGCGCGGCGGATGCTACACTGGCCCCGGTTCAACCGGAGGACGCACTGTCTTGGACGAGATGCGGGTGTTGCTGGTGGACAACGACGGGGCGGCGCGCGACGCCATGCGGCGTGCGCTGGAGGGCTTTGTCTGCCGCGCGCCGGGGGACGGGGGGGAATGCGGCTTTTCGGTGGGCGAGGCCTGCGACTCCTGCGGCGGCTGCGCCGAAATTATCGAGTCCCCCCCGGACATCCTTGTGCTTGACAACACCCTTCCCTGCCTGTCCGGGGAGGACTTGATCTGCCAGATGCGCGCCTGCGCCGGGGACATGTGCGTGATTCTCACCGATCCGGCGGCGTCAGTGGAATGCGCCATGGACGCCGCGCACCGGGGCGCGTGGGATTTGCTGCCCAAGCCCTTTTCCACGGCACAGTTTCTGCACGCGGTGGAAAAGGCGGCGCACCGGCAGTTTCTGCTGCGCCGGACCCGCGCCCTGGAGCAGGAGCGGCACCGTGTCCGCTTTGAGTTTGTGTCGGTGCTGGCCCATGAGCTGAAGTCCCCCCTGAGCGCCGTGGAAAGCTGCCTGAACGTAATCCACAGCCGCACTTTGGGCGGCGAACTGGACGCATACGATGAATTTATCGGGCGCGCCTCGGCCCGGCTTGAAAACATGCGCCGCATGGTGGACGATCTCCTTGACCTGACCCGGCTGGAGTCCGGCGAGCGCCCCCGGCGCATCGAATACGTGGACGCGGTGGAGCTTGCGCGGGACGCCATGGACGCCCAGGCGGACCGCGCACGGGAAAAAGGCGTTGTGCTGCGCATGGACGCACCGTCCGGGATGATGCTCCGCGCCGACCGCTGGGAAATCGCCACCGTGCTGGCCAACCTGGTTTCAAACGCGGTGAAATACAACCGGCCGGGGGGGGAGGTGGCGGTGCGGATGGGGTTTCAGGGCGACAGGGCCGTGATTGCCGTGGCCGACACCGGCATCGGCATCGCCCCGGAGGAGCAGGACCGGCTTTTCCGTGATTTCGGCCGGCTCCGCAACAAAAACACCGATGGAATACTGGGCACCGGCCTGGGATTGTCCATTGTGCGGAAGATTGCCGCGTTGAACGGCGGCTCCATTGCGCTCGAAAGCGCCCCGGGGGCTGGAAGCACCTTCACCCTCAGCCTGCCCCGCTGCCACGGAGCGGATACGGCGGGCCGGTAATTCCGGGCCGCACCCCCGAAAACGGCAACGCCGCCGGATTCCCTGGGAATCAACGGCGGCGTGACGAGAACGTGTGGGATGCGATCAGCCCTGACGCGCCTTGAAGCGGGGGTTGGTCTTGCAAATGACGTAAATACGCCCCTTGCGGCGGACCACCTTGCAGTCGGGGTGGCGCGTCTTGGCGCTCTTGAGCGAGGTAAGCACTTTCATGACACGTCTCCTAACAAGTTTCAAAAGGAAGCGGAATTATACAAATTAACCCCGCCCGAGTCAAATAATTCGCCGCCGCACCTTGCGGCGGCTCCGGATTGGGCCAAAACCGGGCCGCGCGGGCATGTTGCCAGTCTCCGGGAAAAGTGTTACGCTGGTGCAAGGTCAACGGGTGTTTTTTCAACCACAGAAAGGGAACGGTCATGACAAAGAAGGAGATGCCGGTGGGATGCGCGTGCTGTCCCGTGAGCCGCAGGCAGTTTCTCGCGGCCGGATGCGCCTGCGCGGGCGCGCTGGGCGTGCTGCCCCTGACTCAGCGGGCCCTTGCCGCGGCGGCAACCGGGAAAAAGCGCATCCGTGTGGTGTATTCACTGCACGCGGCCACCCAGCCGGGGCCGGACTGGCCCAATGTGGGCTTTGAATTCACCCCGGTGATGGACCGTATCACGGGCGCGCTGGCCCAGGCCTTCCCCGGCTTCGAATTCACGCCCGCCATGGCCACCGGCGAGGATGACGCGAAGAAGATTCTTCACGACGACAAGAAGAACGGCCCCGACGGATACATCGTGTACCAGATGAACTGCTGGAACCGGGTGGTGCAGACCATCGCCACATCGGGCAAGCCGGTGCTCTACGCCGACTTCCAATACGGCGGCAGCGGCGGTTTCCTCGTGTACACGGCGGATTTCCTCCGGAAAAAGACCCCGAACCTCGGTTTTGTCGCCTCTTCGAACATGGACGACCTGATGGCGGCGGTCAAGTGTTTTGAAACCGCGAAGGCGGACGAGTTTGCCGCCGCCACGGCGAAAGTGCGCCGGGAGCGCCACGTGAAGGCGGGCACGGACCCCTGCACCGCCGATCCGCTGGCCGTGGCGTCCACCGCCGAATGCATGGAGCGCATGAAGGCCTCCAAAATCCTCGCCGTGCTTGACCAGAACGGCGGCGCGAAGGAGCCCTACATGGGCATTCCTGTGGAGATGGTGCCCTTTTCCGAGGTGAACGACGCATGGGGCAAGGCGGACCGGGACGAGTCCCGCGCGGTGGCGGAACGGTGGCAAAAGAGCGCCGCGCTGGTCGAGGGGGTGTCCATGGAAACCCTGGAAACCTCCGCGGCCATGTATCTGGGCATGAAGCAGGTGCTCACCGCCCACGGCGCCAACGCCATCACCGTGAACTGCCTCGGCGGATTCTACGGCGGCCACATCCACGCCTATCCCTGCTTGGGATTCCATGAATTGTGCAACGAGGGGCTTATCGGCGCCTGCGAGTGCGACATCCGCTCCACCGCCACCATGGTGACACTCACCGCCATGACCGGCGGCAGGCCCGGCTACATCTCCGACCCGGTCATTGACACGTCAAAGGGGCAGATTATCTACGCCCACTGCGTCGCGTCCAACCGCCCCTTCGGCCCCTCCGGCCCGACCAACCCCTTCCAGATTCTCACCCACTCCGAGGACCGGCAGGGGGCCTCGGTGCGTTCCATCCTGCCCGTGGGGCACATGACCACCACCATTGAGCTCGGCCCCGACAGGAAGGAAATCCTCTTCCACCAAGGCCGGGCCGTGGCCAATGACCCGGACGACCGGGCCTGCCGGACCAAGCTGGCCGTGGAGCCCAAGGGCGACATTGAAAAGCTCTTCACCATGTGGGATGCCTACGGTTGGCACCGGGTGACCGCCTACGGCGACCTGCGCGAGGCCGTGTTCGCCCTGGCAGACGCCCACGGTTACAAGGTGGTCGAGGAAGCCTGAGGCCCTGTTAACTCCTTTTCCCGCCGCGTTGGCGGGGCTCTTGCCCCGGACGGCGCGGCGGGTTATACTTTTCCTGTTACGGGTTGTATACAACACAAAAAAGGAAAAGACATCATGAGACGAAATGGATTCACATTGATTGAGTTGTTGGTGGTGATTGCCATCATCGGCATTCTGGCGGCGATTCTGCTGCCCGCGCTGGCGCGCGCGCGCGAGGCCGCGCGCCGCTCCTCCTGCCAGAACAACCTGAAGCAGTGGGGGCTGGTGTTCAAAATGTACGGCAACGAGGCCAAGGGCAACTATCCGCCGCTGCAAATCCTCAAGCAGCAGCCCGGCGGCGGGTATGACATCGTTATGGGCGCGGGCCCGGCGGTGACGGCCGTCTATCCCGAATACCTGACGGACGCCAACATCTGCGTGTGCCCGTCCTCGCCCTCGGCGGGTGACCACTATGAGTGGGTGCAGGACCCTACAAAGGGCGTGGCCAACGAGCCCTGGCTCATCGGCGCGGACTACATTTATCTCGGCTGGGCGCTGGACAAGCTGAAGCCCTGCGACGTGATTGAAAACTTCCAGGCGGTGAACGCGCTGGCCAGCATCGGCGGCTCCCTGCCCGCCGGGACGCTGGTGCCCATCCAGGTGGGCGCGACCCTTGAGGGCGTGCTTGAGCTGACCAATTTCGCCCAGTACCTGTCCAATCCGGTCGCGCTGGCGCGTGACATTGACCGCGACGCCGACCTGTCGGGAACGGCCTTTGACACCTTCGGCAACGGGGGAGGCTCCACCATCTACCGCCTGCGCGAGGGCATCGAGCGTTTCCTCATCACGGACATCAACAACCCCGCCGCCTCCAACATGGCCCAGAGCAGCCTCTGGATGATGATGGACGCCATTTCCACCGGCAGCAAGGACACCACCTTCAACCACGTGCCGGGCGGCTGCAACGTGCTGTACATGGACGGCCATGTCGAGTTCGTCAAGTATGTGCCCATGCCGGGCCTGCAGGGCATGAGCGCCGCCGAGGCGAACCAGAAACTCCAGGGCGCAAACGAGCCCGTGCTGGGCACGGTGGCCAACGTCATCGGCTCCTTCAGCTCCCTGTAGCCACAAGTTTTTTTGCGCGGGCATCCGGGCCTTTCAGGTCCGGATGCCCCTTTTTTTGCCATCCCCGGGCCAGTTTTTCGCACTTTGGCGCGGGGCTGTGCTACAATTCCGCTGTTTTATTCCTCCTGTTTTGGAGCCGCACGCCGCCCGGGTGGGCGGGGTGCGCCCAACAAGGCTTCTACTCCAGACAAGGGCCGAGTACCATGACCAAAAAATTGATGGTGGTGCCAGAAAAAGTGCGTAAAAGCGGCGTGCTGAACCTGGGCAAAATCCCGGTCAACACCTACCAGAAAAGCGTCCAGGACGAGCTTGCCTCCGGTTCCGGCGTGACGGTGGAAACCTGCCTGCGGGTGTACCGCGACATGGTCCTGATCCGTGAATTCGAGACGATGCTCGACAACATCAAAAAGCTCGGCTCCTACCAGGGCATTGAGTACAACCACGCGGGCCCGGCCCACCTTTCCATCGGCCAGGAGGGCGCGGCGGTGGGCGAGTGCCTGCACCTTGGCGTGGATGACCACATCTTCGGCAGCCACCGCAGCCACGGCGAAATCATCGCCAAGAGCCTGCGCGCCGTCCAGGATCTCGCGGGCGGCGGGCTGGACAAGATTATGAAGGGCTACTTTGACGGACGGCTCCTGGGCATCGTGGAAAAGCACGAGCCGGACTGGACCGGCCTCTCGCTCACGCCCAAGGGCAAAAAGAAGCCCGCCCTGGCCACCTCGGAGGAGGAGGAACTGGGCATCGACTTCCTGCTTTACGGGCTGCTCGCCGAAATCTTCGGCCGCGACACCGGCTTCAGCCGGGGCATGGGCGGTTCCATGCACGCCTTCTGCCTGCCCTTCGGCATTTACCCGGCCAACGCCATCGTCGGCGGCAGCGCCGACATCACCACCGGCGCGGCCCTGGGCAAGAAGGTGCTGGGGGAGAAGGGCGTGTGCGTGTGCAACATCGGCGACGCATCCATCGGCTGCGGCCCGGTGTGGGAGGCGCTCGGCTTCTCGACCATGGCCCAGTTCAAGAACCTGTGGCCCGAACACGCCCGGGGCGGCCTGCCGCTCATCTTCAACTTCATGGACAACTTCTACGGCATGGGCGGCCAGCCCATCGGCGAGACCGCCGGCTTTGACCGGCTCGCCCGCTGCGGCGCGGCTTGGAACCCGGAAAACATGCACGCCGAGGTGGTGGACGGAAACAACCCCCTCGCGCTGGCCGAGGCCTACCGCCGCAAGCTCGAAATCATCAAAAAGGGCGACGGCCCCGTGTTCCTCGACGTGCTGTGCTACCGCCAGGCGGGCCACTCGCCCAGCGACCAGTCGGCCTACCGCGAGCGCGAGGAAATCGACCTGTGGCGCGCAGTGGACCCGATCACCGAGTTCGGCGCGAAACTGGTCAAGGCGGGCGTTGCCACGCAGGATCAGCTTGACTCAGTGAAGGCCTATGCCACGCGCAAGGTCACCAAGGCCTGCCGCCTGGCCGTTTCCCCGGAGACGTCGCCGCGCATGAAGCTCACCACCCGCGAGGGCGTGTGCAACCTGATGTTCTCCAACGTCGAGGAGAAGGAGCTTCCCGGACTGCGCCGCGCCGACGACGTGAACATGCCGATGGAGGAGAACCCCCGGGTGAAGGCCATCGCGAAGAAGTCGCGCAGCGGCATCGCCGAGGACGGCTCCGTGCTCAAGGGCAACAAGGCCGTCACCTACGGCGAGGCCCTCTTTGAGACGGTCATCCACCACTTCTACAACGACAGCCGCGTCGTGGCCTACGGCGAGGAGTGCCGCGAGTGGGGCGGCGCCTTCGCGGTGTACCAGACCCTGGCGGAGTCGCTCCCCTACAACCGCCTGTTCAACTCGCCCATCTCCGAGGCGGCCATCGTGGGCACCGCCGTGGGCGCGGCGATGGAGGGCGCGCGCCCGCTGGTGGAGCTGATGTACTGCGACTTCATGGGCCGCGCCGGCGACGAGGTGTTCAACCAGATGCCCAAGTGGCAGGCCATGTCGGCGGGGCTGATCAGGCTGCCCATCGTGCTGCGCGTGTCCGTGGGCGCGAAGTACGGCGCCCAGCACTCCCAGGACTGGACCGCGCTCTGCGCGCACGTCCCCGGCCTGAAGGTCATCTTCCCGGCCACGCCCTACAGCGCCAAGGGACTCCTCGCCTCCGCCATGCGCGGCAGCGACCCGGTGGTCTTCTTCGAGGGCCAGGGCCTTTACAACCAGACCGAAATCTTCCAGCCCGGCGGTGTGCCCGCCGAATACTACACCCTGCCCATCGGCGAGCCCGAAATCATCCGGGAGGGGTCGGACCTGACCATCCTCACCTTCGGCGCCACCCTGTACCGGGCCAACGCGGCGGCGAAGCGCTTCGAAAAAGAGTACGGCATCTCCGTCGAGCTCATTGACGGACGCACCCTGGTGCCCTTCAATTACGACAAGGTGCTCGCGTCGGTGAAAAAAACCGGCAAGATCATCGTGGCCAGCGACGCCTGCGAGCGCGGCAGCTACCTGCACACCATCGCGGGCCAGCTCACCCAGATGGCCTTCGACGACCTTGACGCGCCCGTGTGCGTTGTGGGCGCGCAGAACTGGATCGTGCCCCCCGCCGAGATGGAGCAGGAGTACTTCCCGCAGGACTTCAGCTTCCTCGACGCGTGGCACCAGCAGATCAAGCCGCTGCCCGGCTACACGCCCGTCATCCCGCGCACCAACGAGGAATTCCTCTACCAGAACCGCAACGGCATCTAAACGGCAAGCCAGAGACAAAACGCCCCGGCGGATCGCGCGCCGGGGCGTTTTTTTGTCCGGTCACGGGGGCACCGGGGCGAAACCGCAGACGTCGGCGGCGCGTCAAAGGTTGCAGCACCGGTCCGCTGTCGCGGACAATATGCACTCCGCCCCGGGAAATGTCCCCCGTGGCGGGGCTGTTATCCCTCCCGGTAACAAAACAGGCAATCCGCGCCGAAAACCCTTTTTCGGGCGGTGATGGACGCGCACATGCCCAAAATCAAAGCGGTCAGATGGTTCGCCCCGCGCGACATGCGGCTGGTGGAGGAGGAACGCCCGGTCCCCGGCCCGCATGAGGTGCTTGTGCGGGTGGAGTCGGTGGGCGTGTGCGGGTCGGACATGCACTATTTCCTCGACGGCCGCATCGGCGGGAACCGGCTGACAACACCGACCATCCTCGGCCATGAATACGCCGGGATTGTGGAGGCGGCGGGGGCGGAGGCGGACGCGGGGCTGACGGGCAGGCGTGTGGCGGTGGAGCCGGGCATTCCGTGCATGCGCTGCGAATGGTGCCGCACCGGCCATTACAACGTGTGCGAGGGCATGTTCTTTCCCGGCGGCCCCGGCTGCGACGGGGCGCTGCGCGAGTATATGGCCGTGGACGCGCGTTTCTGCTTTCCCGTGCCGGAGGGCATGACCGCCCCTGTGGCGGCGATGATTGAGCCCGCCGCCGTGGCGGTGCGCACGGTGGAGCTTGCCCGCCTGCGCCCCGGCTGCACGGCGGTGATTTTTGGGCTGGGCCCGGTGGGGCTGCTCACGGCGCAGGTGGCGAAGATGTCGGGCGTGCGCGAGCTGTACGGCGTCGATCTGCTTCCCTACCGGGCGGCGGCGGCGTCCCGTTACGGTGTGGACGCCGCTTTTGTTGGAAAAGCAGGGAGTCCGGCGGAGGGCGGCGCCGCGGCGCTGGACTGGCTGAGGGGGCGCACCGGCGGCCGGGGGGTGGATGTCGCCTTCGACTGCGGCAACGGATCAGACGGGCTGGCGCTGGCGGTCCATGCGGTGCGGCCGGGGGGCGTCTGCGTGCTCACGGGCATCAGCGGCGTTGACAGCGACCCGCTTCCGGTGGGGGTTGCCCGTCGCAAGGAGCTGACCCTGCAATGGTGCCGCCGTTTCCTGCATAATTACCCGGCCACCCTGGCGCTGGCGGCGTCGGGAAAACTGGATTTGGAGTCATTGGTCACGCATTCCTTCCCGCTGGAGCGGAGCATGGATGCGTTTGAACTGGTTGCGGAGAACCGGGACGGCGTGCTGAAGGCGTCCATAGATTTCTAGGCGCCCCGCCCGTGAAAAAAACACACTGGAGTCAAGAACGATGAAAATGCTCAAAAAAATCCTGCTTGGGATCGTCCTCTTCACGGCGGCGGTGGCGGTGCTGTTCGTGGCCTGCATCGGCCCGTGGCCGGTGTACAAGGATTCGAAATTCGCCTCCTCCTCCTACTACAAGAAGGCGCTGGCCGACATAGACAAAAACACTGCGCTGGCGGACATCACCGGCACGCCGGGCAAGCTGCGCGCGGGCTGGGCGGCCCGCAGCATCACGCCGCCCAAGGGCACCCCGCTCAACGGCTACGGCGACCGCAAGGGCGCGCCGTCCACCGGCGTGCGCGACGAGCTGTACTCCAAGGCGGTTGTCTTCGGCGACGGCGTTGACAACGTCGCCCTGGTGGGCAACGACATCCTGATCATCACGCCGAACGTGACGGACCTTGTGCGCAAAAAGGTGGGCGCGCAAACCCCGCTCACGGCGAACAACATCCTCTTCACCGCCAGCCACAGCCACTGCGCCTCCGGCGCCTTCGCGCCGGGCGTCGCCGGGCGCATCGCGGGCGGCAAGTATGATCCGAAGGTGGCGGAATTCATCGCCAACGCCATGGCCGACGCGATCATCGAGGCCTACAACACCATGGCCCCGGCCAAAATGGCGGACGGCGCGGTGGACACGCCCGAATCCATCCGCAACCGCACCCGCGACGCGGCGGTGGACTCGGCCCTCCAGTACATGGTGGTGGAAAAGCTGACCGGAGAGAAGTGCCACGTGGTGCGCTTCTCCGCCCACCCCACAATCTTCGGCGGCGATCAGCGCCAGTTCTCCGCGGAGTACCCCGGCGAGCTGCAGCGCGCCGTGGAAAGCACCACGGGCGGCATGTGCGTCTATCTCGGCGGCGCGGTCGGCTCCATGAGCCCGCGCGCGCCCGAGGCGCCCACGGACTCGGACCGCGTCATCGCCTTCGGCCAGAGCCTCGCCAGGAAGGTGCTGGAGAGCGCCGCGCAAATCACCGAATACAGGACCAGCGTGGACGTGGCCTCCGTGGGCATGCCCGTGGGCATGCCCGGCGCGCAGATGCGCCCGGTCTCCCCGAAGTGGCGCGTGTCCCCCTTTGTGACAAAAATCATGGGGGTGCCCTCCGAGGGCTGGATACAGGGCGTTCGCCTGGGCGATCTGTTCTTCCTCGGCCTGCCCTATGACTTCAGCGGCGAACTCGCCAAGGAATGGCGCGAGGAAAAGGCGCGGGCGGGCTGGAAACTGTGGGCGCACGGCTTCAGCAACACCTACTGCGGCTATCTCTCCCCGGACCGCTACTACACCGAGCTGGACGGCAAGCAGCTCGGCTATGAAATCGGCTTCATGAACTGGTTCGGCCCGAACGCGGAGGCCTATTTCAAGGCGCTCTTCGACCGCATGATCGACAAGATGGGCCCGCCGCCGGTGCAGGCCATGGCCGGGACGCCCGGAGCCGCCTGATGGAGGAGCCGCTCCAGCCCCCCGATTTCATCATTGAGAATGTCCCCGCCCCGCCGCCCGCGCCGCCGGGGCGGGACTTCGTTCTGGCCCTGGCGGGCATCTTCGCCGCGCTCACCCTCATCGCCGCCGCGGCCTCAGTGGAGGCGCGTCTGGCGCAGGGCCAGCCCTGGTCGGCGGCGGCGGTGGTGCTGCGCGCGTCGGAGGGGATGGCCCCGCCGCCGGAGGCGCTGGCTCTGCGAGCCCGCGAGGCCGGGCGGGACAAGCCGGTGCCGGGCGAGGAATTCCTGGATCAGTTGAAAAAGACCGCCCTGCTGGACGAGGAGCCCGAAATGGCGAAACTCCTCACCAGGAACGAGCTGGTGGCCGCCGTGGCCATGCCCCCGGAGGACGCCGCGCCCCTGCTGGCCGAGGGGCGGCTGCCCGCGCCGGGCGCGCCCGAGGCGCTGGCGGGCGACCTTGCCCGCGCCGCGCCCTTCCTGCTGGGCGGCCGTGAGTACACCGTGGTGGGCCGGCTCAACCCCGCCGTGGCGGGCTTCGCCTTCACCTACCTGGTTTTTGACGGCCCGGAACTGGACGCCGCATTTCCCGCCGACGGCAAAACCGTCCACGGATGGGTGGAGCCCAAGGGGGCGCTGGCGTGGGAGGGGCCGGACGCGGAACGGGACGGCGGGGACGGCGCGGAGGCGGACGGTGGGGGGGAGGAAACACTTTACGTCAACAACCGGGCACGGGTGCTGCCCGTGGTGTTTTGGATGACCCTGGCGGGCATGGCGCTGGCGGCGCTGGCGGGGTGGCGGCTGCATTCGCTGATCCTGCGCGCGCTCGCCTCCGGAACGGACGCCATGTCCCTGCGCTCGCTGGCGCGCGAGGCGGGGGAGCGGCCCCGCATGTGGCGGATGATGCACCTGGTCATGTACGGAGCCATGTTCCTGGCCATGCTTTCTGCGGCGCGGGATCCCCTGCTGAACTACCGCATGGTGGACTATGTGGGCTCCCTCTTCGCCGAGGGCGGCCTCGATTACATCGGCAGCGCCTACCTGTCCGGGGACGTTTTCCAGGCCGCGCTGGCCACCTTCCGCAACAACTACATCGACCAGACCGTCGAGTACACCTTCATGATCTCCGCCTTCGGCATCCCCTTCGGCCTGGCGAAGAACCTCTTCAGCTTCACCCTCGCGGGCTTTGTCATGAGCCCGCTCTGGACCGGCACCGCCGCCAGTTACGTGTTCCACACCATCACCATGGTGCTTGAGCTTGAGGCCTACATCCTCGCCTGCTTCGCCGTGACGGTGTGGAGCGTGCGCCTTTTCTCCGGATTCGCCGCGCGCGACATGAACCGCGTCGCCGCGGGCATGCGCGCCTTTTTCGACGGTGTCCTGGCCACGGGGCTCATCCTCGCCGCGGCCGCCCTCTACGAGGCGGTCACGCTGATTATGATGACCCCCGGCGGCTGATGCTATAGTGGTGCCCCGAACCAAGAAAGGGAGAGACAACCATGTCCGTGAAAAAAGCCTATGGAATGGCCCAGTCCGCCCTGGCGGAGCTCAAGACCGCCGTGTTTGTCCTGCTGGAGGAGGCGGGCGGGGAGGGGCTGCGCAACGTGGACATCGGGAAGCGGCTGGGCATCCACTGCGGCCCGGAGGGCCGCCGGGGCCACCTGTCCCGCGCGGTGCTCGAAATACTCAGCAACGACGGCACCATCCGGCAGCTTGACAACAAGCGCTGGGCGGTCAACTGCATGCCTGAAGAGGAGGAGGACGACGACTGATCCTCGTCGGAAAATTCCGGACTGATGGACAGGGAACCCACCACACTCAAGGGCGTGTGCCGCTATGACGGCACCGGCTTCTCCGGATGGCAGCGGCAGGAAAACGGGCCGTCCGTCCAGGCGGCCATCGAGGACGCCTTCGCCAAAATCGCCGGACAGCCGGTGCCCATCCAGGGCGCGGGGCGCACCGACGCCGGGGTGCACGCGCTGGGGCAGGTCTTCTCCTGCCGGTGGCCCGGCGCGCCGCCGGTGCGGCTGCGCCACGCGGTCTCCAAAATGCTCGCGCCCGGGGTGCGCGTCGAGTCATTGGAAACGGCCCCGCCGGAATTCAACGCGCGCTTTTCCGCCAGGGCCAAGCGCTACCTCTACGCCTTCGATTTCGGCCGCGAGCCGGACCCCCTCGCGGCGCGCTATTCCTGGCATGTGCCCTACGCGGTGGATTTGGGGCTGCTGGAGTCCTGCCTGGGCCTGTTCACGGGGCGGCGCGACTTCGCGGGGTTCCAAAGCGCGGGCAGCCAGATGAAAACCACCGTGCGCACCGTCTTCTCCGTCACCCTCCACCGGGGCGGCTGGTCAGGCCCGGCGGATCATCCGAACCAGTGGCATTTGGAATTCTTCGGCGACGGGTTCCTCTACAAAATGGTGCGCAACATCTGCGGCACCCTCATCGAGGTGGCCCGGGGACGCTTCCCCGCCGCCTTCATCACCGGCCAGCTTGCCGCGCGCGGCCCCTTCCGGGGCCATTGCGCCCCGCCGCAGGGCCTTGCCCTGGCGCGGGTTTATTACGATGACCTTCCCCCGGAAATCGCCGCCCTGTGCCCGGAAGGGGAAAAGGGCCGCTGAAATGAAACCGGCCTTCCGTCCCCGCCTGAATGCGAAGCCGGGACGGCCTCCCGAAGGAAACCGTCCCGGCGGTGTGTCGCTTCAGCCGCTGTGCGCGTTCAGCCTGTGCGGCGGACGACGCCCAGCACCACGAGGCCCAGGCCCAGCAGGAACAGATCGGCCAGACGGCCCTTCACGGCCCCGGGTGTGAAAGAGCCCTTCCGGCATCCGCCGCATCCGCCGCACCCGCCGTCTCCGTCCATGCCAAGCTCATCCCGGTCGAGCAGGCCGTTGCCGTCCGCGTCCATCTGGTCAAAGACATCGCGGGTCAGCCCCGGCAGGGCCAGTTGCGCCTCGCCAAAGCTGAGGAACTGGTCCGCGTCCGTGTCGGCCGCGTCAAACCCGGCGGACAACTGGTTCCGCGCCTCCTCCGGGGTGGGCGGTGTTTCCGGCTCGCCCTCCTGTTCCACCGGCTGCGGCCCCATGGACACGGCAAAATTCACCAGCGAGCCCGCGGCCGCCTGGGAGCCCGCCGCCGGTGTCTGGCTGATCACCCGCCCCACCTGCGTTGTGGGGTGGTATTCCTGCGTCACCGTGCCCACAACCAGGCCGAGCCCGGTGATTGCCGCCTGCGCCTGGGTCTGGGTCAGTCCGGCCAAATCCGGGACTGTGGCCGTTTGCGGACCCTTGGACACCGCCAGGTTCACCAATGTGCCGGGCGGCACCGTGGCGCCCGCCGCCGGGGTCTGGCTGATCACCCGTTCCACCGGAATGATGTTGTTGAACTGGAGGGTCACAACGCCCTGCGCAAGCCCCGCCCCGGCAAGCGCCGCCTGCGCCTCCGTGAGGGTCATGCCGGACACGTTGGGCACGGCCACCGGTTGGGGGCCCTTCGACACCACCATGTCCACCGTTGTCCAAATCTGCGCCTGCGCGCCCGCCGCCGGGGTTTGGCCGACCACCTCGTCCACGGGGGCCGTCGGATGGTACGCCTCCGTTTCCCCGCCGACGTACAGACGCGCGGCCGTGATTGCCTGGCGCGCCGCGATGCGTTCAAGGCCGGCCAGGTTGGGAACCGCCACGGTTTCCACCCCCAGCGAATACACCAGATCCACCGGCGCGCCCGCGTCACCGAGCAGATTCGCGGCGGGCTGCTGTTCCAGCACCTGTTCCGCCGGAACCACCGCGTCATAGCGCCCCGTCTCGTTGCGCACATACATTCCCGCCGCCTCCGCAAGCTGCCGCGCCGCCGTGCGGGCAACCCCGGTCAGCGCGGGCACCCGCACCGGGCGGGGTTCCCCCGGCAGCGCCCACAGCCGGGCGATGCCGTCCCCGCCGCCGGTGAGCAAAAAAATGCCGTTGGGGAAAAAGCCGGCGTCTTGAACATCGAAAATACTCTCGTCCAATGAGAGCAGTTCAACTCCGGTGCCGGCATTGCACACCTGGGCGCCTCCGCTTGTGTTGTTGGAGGCAAACGCCATCGTTCCGTCCGGGGAAAAGCATTTGGTTTCGTACAGGGATGCGGACTGCAGGATTGCGCCTGTCGCCGCGTCCAGTATGGCAACGCTTCCCGCGCCGTTTCTTTCCGCCACAAGGATGGTGGCGCTGTCATCGGAAAAGGCCGCTTTCCCCGGTTTGCCTGATGTGTACTGGCGCAATTGCGCGCCGGTGGCGGCGTCCCAAAGGGTCTTGGTGTCCCCCCCGAAGTCCCACCATGTCAAAACCCGCATGCCATCAGGGGAGAAAGTGCCCCCGCTTCCCGGAAAAGACTGAAGCTGCGCGCCCGTGGCCACATTCCACAGGATGACGGTCTGGTTCGGACCGCCGATTGACGCCGTGAGCAGTGTCATCCCGTCGGGTGAAAATTCAACAACGGAAATGTTTGAGGAGTGCCCCGTGAGTTCCCGTATGGCGGCGCCGGTTGCGGTGTCCCAAAGCTTGATCTTGTCTCCGTGGCCTGCGGCCGCGATGGAACCATTGGGGGACAATGCGGCGGGGCCCGCGCTTTCGCCGAAACTTCTGATCAACGCGCCCGTGGGCGTTTCCCACAGGTTCATCTTCCCGTCTCTCATCTGTGATGTCGTCAGCACTTTTGACAAATCGCCGGAAAGGGCCACTGCGGACACGGCGAGGGTGTGGCCGGTGAAATTCCGGATGAGCCCGCCCGTGTCCGTGTTCCACAATTTCGGGGCCACATCGGCATGCGTGCCGCCCGTGAGCAGCCCGGCCCCGTCCGGGGTGAGGTCGATGCCGTCCACCCCGCCGTCATGGCCCGTGAAGGTCAGAATTTCCGCCCCGGTTTCCGCGTTCCACATCACAACCTTTCCAATATCCTGATCCGTGTCCGGAATCCATGCGCGCCCCCCCGCAAGCACCCGTGAACCGTCAGGTGAAAAGGCCACGGCATAGCAGCCGTCGGATATGGTAAACGTCCTCTGCTCCTCACCCGTCGCAAGGTTCCACAGCTTTGCCTCGCCGTAATACTGCTGGGTGTCCGGGTTGTGGTATCCACGCGCGCCGGTGAGCAGCAGCGCGCCGTTTCCTGAAACATCCAATCCGGTAAACTCTCCCGCGCCGGTGATCGCAAAGGTTCGGATGAGCTCACCCGACTGCGTGTTCCACACCCTGACCTGGTTGTCTTCCGCCCCCGTCAGCACCTGGGCGCCGTCCGGGGTAAAGACGGCCGCCGTGACCCTCTTTGTGTGTCCTGTGAAGGTGCGCAGAAGTTCGCCCGTGTTTGTGTTCCACAGTTTTGCCGTGGAATCACTTGAGCCTGTCAAGACCTTTGAACCGTCCGGGGAAAAGGCAACGGTGTTGATCGCCTTATCGGCGTCCCCGCCGTGGCCGGTGAAGGCCCGGATAAAATTGCCCGTGCCCATGTTCCAGAGATTCACCGCCGCGTCATCGTGGCCGGTGAGCAGCAGCAAACCGTCCGGCGAACATCCCACCGCGGTAACCGTCCGGCCTCCCCCGAGTGTTCGGACAACTTCTCCCGTGTCCAAATCCCACAACCGCGCATTTCCATCGCCGGAACCGGTCACCATGTGTTCCCCGTCCGGTGTGACAACCGGCCGGGCCGTCAAGGTGCCGTAACCATATTGAACCAGCGGTTCGGTGAGGGTTGCTGCGGCATGTGCCGCGGCGGACGGCAATGCCGCCAAAAGAAGGGTGACAATCAAAAAGACAGAAAACCGAGAGATGGCAACCATGATGTTTCCTCCCATGTTGCGTTAAACCAACCCACTACACGCTCCAATTATACCCGCAAACAAAAAAAAAGCAACACATCCCCGCGGCGCTGGTGACACGCCGCGCCCGCGCGGGGTACAATGGGGCAGGCAGAAAACCGGGCGGGAGTTGTCGCACCATGATACCAAGCGTTCTGTTGACCGTGGCGGCGCTGGCGGCGCTGCTGGGCACCGCGTCCATGGGAAACCATGTGTCGGGCATGTTCAAGATGCTGGCGTCCACGGGTTTCATCGCCATGGCGGTTTCCTCCGGCGCGTGCCACAGCCTCTTCGGTCTGGCCGTGCTGGTGGGGCTTTTCTTCTCATGGTGGGGCGACCTGTTTCTGATTTCGGGCACGGACAAGATATTTCTGCTCGGCGTTGGCTCCTTTTTCCTGGCCCATGTGGCCTACGGCGCGGCGTTCATCCTTTACGGGGTGCGGTGGGACTGGTCGCTCGGCGCGCTGGCGGTGCTGCTGGTTCCGGCGGTGGTGATGGCGTTGTGGCTGAATCCGCACCTGGGGGACATGCGCGTTCCTGTCTTCGCCTATATTGTGGTGATCACGCTCATGGTGGCGCTGGCGGCGGGCGCTTCGGCGCGGCGGGGCGACTGGGTGCTGCTGCTGGGCGCGCTGCTCTTTTACGCGTCCGACATCTTTGTGGCCCGCGGCCGTTTTGTCGCCCCCGGCGCGGTCAATGCCCAAATCGGGCTGCCCCTGTACTACGCCGCGCAGCTCGTCATCGCCTGGTGCGCCACGCTGGCGCGGTGAGCGTGCCTAGCGCGCCTTCAGTTGTCCCGCCCAGTGCCGGGTGCGGTCAAGGTACCATTCCGGCGGCAGTCCCTGATGGTCGGCGTAGGTGAATCCCGGCGACTGCCTTGGCGCTGCGGGCTCTATCTGCGTGCCCTCGTGCCACTCGTTGTAGGACGTGACGGAGACGATCTCCGGATTCACCGCCAGTGCCGCGGCGAACATGCGGTCATAGTAGGCGCCCTTTTCGCGGTCCCGCCGGTTTTCCCCGTTCCAGGGGCGGATGCGCGTGTCGTCATAGCCCGGACCGGCGCTTGGGATGAAAATCATGCCCTTTTCAGCCAGCCACCGCGCCATGCCCGGCCAGTTTTCCACCGTTGATCCGTGGGTGAACCCGTCGGTGGCGAAATAGGTGTAGGCCCCGTCAAATCCGCCCCGCCTCAGCGCCTCCCCGTCCTTTTCCTTCACCCAAAGACCCACGGCGACGCAGTCCAGGGGCGTGTCCCGGATGGTGTCCGCGCCGGTTTTGGTGAAAATGGAGGCCCATTCCCCGGGCGGGGTCAGATAGGAGTCATACACGTAGACAAGCGGCCTGCCCTTGTGCCGGAACAGCGCGGGATGGGCGCCATAATGCTCGTGGAGGTACGCCAGCGCCTGCCGGGTGGTTGCCGCGCCGCGCCCGGGGAAGGGTTCAAGGTGGAAACAGACCTTCATGCCCGTTTCCCGCGCCGCCTCGAACACCACCGGAAGGGCCTTGTTGGTGGGGTGATCCGTTCCCCACCACGTCACCGCGGCCACCCCAACCCCTGCCCGTTTCATCTCCTCCATGTGCCGCCGCGTGTCGTTGGGGTTCATGGAACTGTAAAGCCCCGCGGCGGGGTAGAAGTTCGCACCGATGTCCTCCGGCGGCGTGAACGCGGTTCCGGAGCCGTCCTTGAGCAGCACGTTGTGGTTCCAGTGCGACCAGTGCCCGTCCGTGTCCGGGTTGCGGTACCACGTGTAATAGAACGCGTGCACCCGCTCCGACTGCGGGGCATCCTCTCCGGCCGGCGCGGGGGGCGCGGCCAAGAGCGTCAGCGCGGGAAGGCACAGGGTCAGCAGAATGCGGTTCATGCCGGTCTCCTATCGTATCGGTTGGCCGCAGACACTACCACAATTCCGGGCCCCCTGTCTCCCCCCAAAAAAGCGCGGGCGCGC
>JBHEKP010000337.1:0-18556 GCA_041859375.1 Candidatus Hydrogenedentales bacterium
GGGCGGGTGACGGGGTTGTCCTGCCGGGTTTGGCGGGATTGCCGCGCGGCCGCAAGTTGATTGACAATTTTAAGAAATACGGTTAGCATAAGCCTGCGTCCGGCCACAGGGGGCGGCGGCGCGAAACGCGGAAGGAATGACGTTGGCAGTGTTGCGGAAGACAACAGGCGCGGCGCAAAACGGTTTCACCCTGGTGGAGCTCATCACGGCCCTCAGTGTCATGGCCGTGGCGGTGGCCGTGTTCACCTCCTTCTTCAGCGCCAGCCTTGACCTTTCCCGCCAGAGCCGCAACCAGTCGGTGGCCGCCTCCCTTGCCGGGGAGAAGCTCGGCGAAATCCAGCGCAACCCGGAGCTGTTCCAGTGGGGCCGCCGGGAAGGCGTGGTGAACGGGGCGGTGGCCCCGCGCGCGGAGAAGGAGCGTCCGGATGGGTATCCCTTCGATCCGCCGGAGGCGCTTCCCCAGTCCGACAAGGCGCGCACCCGTGTCATGGCGGATTATGAGGCCTTCCGCTGGAGCGCGCAGGCGCGGACCCTGGAGGGCGGCGACGCGGTGGAGGTGACGGTGGTGGTGCGGTGGCTGGAGTCGGGCCGTCCGCGGTCGCTCTGCCTCACCTCGGCGGTGGAGTCGCCGACGGTGGAGGCCGCCGCCGCGGCGCAGGGGGGCGCGCAATGAACCGGCGCGGATTCACCCTTTTGGAACTGCTTGTCGTGATGACGGTGCTTTCCGTGGTGACCACCATCGGCGTGACCGCATTCATCCGCGTCACCGGCTACTGGAACGGGGCGTCGTCACTGGCGCGGTTGGAAACCGGCGCGGCGGCGGCGTTTGAGAGCATGGGGGACGACTTTGCGGCGGTGCTTTCGTCGCGCACCGCGCCGGGGGCCTTCACGGGCGTGCGGGGCGGGGTGAACGGGGGCGGCGCGGCGGAGCTCGCGGACGACCGGGTGACGCTGCCGGTGGAGCAGGTGAACGCCGCCACGGGCGGCCGGGAGCGGGTGCTGGTGACCTATGTGATTGACCGGGAGGGCGCGGGCGCGGCGCGGCTGCTGCGCCGTTCGGTGCCGAGCACCGGCGTGGCGGGCGGCACGGACACCGAGGTGGCGAAGGGCGTCGCCGGGATGCGGCTCTCCTATTTTGACGGCGCGGCCTGGCGGCCGGAGTGGCGCGAAAACACGCCGCCGCGCGCGGTGCGGGTGAGCCTGCTCATGGCGGACCCCGCCGGGACGGACAGGCAGGCGGCGCGCAAGGCTGCGTTCAGCATCAACGTGAGATGAGGACCATGCGCAACCGGACACGGAAAGAAAAGGCGGGACGGCGCGGCGCGGCGCTCTTCATGGCGCTGGGCCTGCTGGCCGTGTTTTCCGTGCTGGGCGCGGCGTGGCTGAAACACATGATGATCGAGGCGGACGCCGCTGACTACCGGCTGCTTCAGACGCGGGCGGGCCTTGCGGCGGAGGGCGGCGCGCGGGCGGGCATCGGCGCGGTGCTGCGGGCGCGTGCCGCGGGCGATCCGGCGAAGGCGGCGGGGGAACGTGAATACCCGTTCAACACATACGGTCCGGTGCGCGGCGCGGCGCCGGACCCGGCGGCGGTGCTGACGGACCGCTTTGCCCGGGCGAAGGTGACCATAACGCCCGTGTCCGACCCGGCGCTGCTGCCGCCCCTTGCGGCGGAGGCGGCGGGCGCGGCGGACGGGCTGGTGTTCAGAATCACGAGCGCGGCGGTGGCGGGCCGCACGGCGAAGGGCATCGAGTACGGCCGCTGCCATGCGGGGGTGGACACGGTTGTCCGGCTGCTCCCGGACGGCGGCCATGAGATTGTCTGGTGGAACGGAACGGCTCCGCCGGGTGACGCCCGGTAGGGGCGGCCCGGCGGTCCTTTTGGAGGATGGCGGACATGACAGGCGAATCGGAAAACCCCGGCGGCAAAAAGAAGGTGCGGCGCGTGGCGCGCAGGGACAACACAACCCCCGGCGAGGCCCGCGCCGGGGGCGCGCCGGAGCAGCAGGAGGACGGGGCGAAGGCGGCCGGTCTCTTCAGCGGAGGCGGCGTGCGCCAGTCCGACATCACCGTGTTCCTGCGCCAGCTTATCATGATGCTCGACTCGGGCACGCCCATCCTCAAGTCGCTCAAGACCCTGGCGCAGCGCGGCGACCGCGCGGCGGCGCGGGCGGTGGTGGCGGACATCGCGGAATTTGTGGAGGGCGGCAACCCGCTTTGGACCGCCTTTGACCGCCATCCGCGCCAGTTTGACACGGTGTTTGTGAGCCTGATCAAGGCGAGCGAGGCGAGCGGCACGCTCACGACGGTGCTGCGGCGGCTGGTGGACTACCGCGAGGAGCGGGAGCTGCTGCGCAAGCGGGTGCGGGGCGCGATGGTGTACCCGGTGCTGCTGGTCATTGCCTGCTGCATCGCGCTGTTTGTCATCTCCTCCTTCGTGGTGCCCGTGTTCGCCGACTTCTTCGGCCGTTCCGGCCTTGCGGTGCCCGCGCCCACGCGCTTCCTCATCGCCATGTCCGCCGTCGTGCGCGTGTGGTGGTGGCTGCCCGTCGCGCTGGCGCTGGTTCTCGTCGCGGCCTACAAGCTGTGGTACGTGAACAACCCGCTCCGGCGGCTCGCCTCGGACCGCGCCAAGCTGCGCGTGCCGATCATCGGCCCCATCATCCACAAGAACGCCATCGTCGAAATGTGCCGCACCATGGGGCTGCTGCTCCGGAGCGGCCTGTCCATGATGGCCACCCTCGACCTGACGCGGAACGCGATCCACAACCGGGCGGTGGCGGAGTCGCTCCAGGCCATGCGCAACTCGGTGGAGCAGGGCGGCGGCCTGGAGGCGCCGATGCGCCAAAGCGCCGTCATCCCGCCCGTCGTGGCCGACATGTTTGTGACCGGCGAGGAGTCCGGGCGGGTGGACGCGGTGGCGGAGCAGATTGCGGAGGTGTACGAGGAGGAGGTGAAAATCGCCGTGTCCGGACTCGGCGAGGCGCTCCAGCCCGTGTTCACCATCATCGTCGGCGTGGCGGTGCTCATCCTCTTCGTGTCCCTCTTCCTGCCGATGATCAACATGATTGACCAGTTGGGCCAGACCGGCGTGTGAGGCGGCCCGCGCGGGCGCGGGGGGGACGGGGGCCGCGGCGCGCATGGGGGATTGGGCGGGTGCGCGCCCCGTCCGTCACGGAAGCGTTTTTTTCAGCATGAGCAAAAACACCAAAAACAGCCGATCTTCCGGCGGGGACAAGGGTCCGCCGCTCTTTCTTTTCTGGTGCCGCGAGGACAGCGGCAGCGGGCGGGGGGGGCGTCTGGCGCGGGATCTGGGCGCGGTGCCGTTCCACGCGTGGCGGCCCGGATGGGACCGGGGCGGCACGCCCGCGCCGGTGCGCTACCTCTTCCAGGCGCTGGACACGGCGCGGGCGCTGCGGCGCCTGCGGCCCTCCGCCGTGTATGTGCAGGTGCCGCCGGTCTTCGCGCTGGTCCAGGCCTGGTGGTACGGCGTCCGCACGGGCGCGCCCGTGGCGGCGGACAACCATTCGTCCTTCCTTGACGGGAAATGGCGGCTGTTCCACTGGCTCCAGCGCCCCCTTGCGCGGCGGATTCGCCTGAACCTTGCGCACAACGAGGCCAACCTGGAAATGCTGCGCCGCTGGCGCGGGGACACGGCGCTGCTGCTGAAGTCGCCCGCCGTCACGCGGGATGAGCTGCTGGCGGAGCCGGGGGACCTGGGCCCGCTGCGGGCGGCGCTGGACGCGCCCGGCGCGCCGCGCGTGTTCATGGTGAACCGCTTCGCCGTGGACGACGCGTGGCGGGAGGTGTTCGCCGCCGCGCGGCTCATGCCGGGGGCGCGCTTCTTTGTCACCGGCGACCCCGCGAAGGCGGGGCTCTCACCGGGGGACGCGCCGGGGAACGTGGTGCTCACCGGTTTCCTGTCCAAGCCGGTGTTCGCCGCGCTCATGGACGCGTGCGACGTGACCCTCTCCCTCACGCTGCGGCGGGACACGCTGCTCTGGTCCATCCGCGAGAGCGTCGCGCTGGGCAAGCCCTTTGTCACCTCGGACAGCCCCGTCATCCGCGCGGAGTTTGAGGGGCTGGGCCTGTTCACCGACCACAGCGCCGAATCGCTCCGCGACCGCATCCTGGAGGCCGTTGAAAACCGGGACCTCTGGGCGGAGGCCATGGCCGGGTACATCACCCGTGATCGGGCGCGCTGGGCGGGGCAGATCGCGGAAATCCGGAAGCGGATGGGATAAAGAGGCTCACGCGAGGGCGCGAAGACGCGAAGGGGAAAGAGGGGAAGATAACCACGGAACACACGGAACACACAGAAAGGGAAGGGGAGAAGAGATTAGCCACAAAAGGCACAAGGAACACAAAAAAGAGGGGCAAGGGGAGAGGGAAAAGAAGCAACCTAACGCAAAGGCGCGAAGGGGAAGAGGGGAGAAGAACGAAGCACAACTTCGATGACATGCCCGTCACCCAGTGCAACTGGGTGACGAGAACGGTAAGGTTTACAGGGGAGCGCTTGCCAGGCAGGCGCGCCTCAGCCGGGGTATATGGCCCTTTTTTCGCGGTCGTATTTCATGCGCTGTCCGGTGTCGAGGGCGGCGGCGGCCATGATGGTGGCCACGGCGTGCTGGTGCCCGTATTCGATGTCGGCGTTGGGTTTTTCACGGCTGCGGATGCAGTCGAGCCAGTTGCCCATGTGGTGGACGTCCGTGCCGGGGTCGAGTTTGCCGGGGGCGCATTCTTTGCCCTTTTCGCCGCCCTCGCCGGACCAGGCGAGCTTTTCCATGTCGAGCGTGCCGTAGCGGCCGTGGAGGTTGTAGCGGGTGGGCGCGCCGTTGGTGAGGCTCATTTCCCAGTCGAAGAGGAAGCCTTCGGGATAGTCCAGAATCGCGTGGAACTGGTCGCCGTGCTCGCGTCCGTCCTTCCACAGGTAGAGTCCGCCGAGGGCCACCGCGCTGGCGGGGTAGGCCGCGCCGGTGATGATGTGGGCGGCGTCAATGAGATGGGCCATCCACAGCCCGGAGAGGCCGTTGGTGCACATGCGGAAATGGTGCCAGCGCCGGAGCAGGCGCGGATCGAAGGGCACGGCGGGGCGGTTGAAGAGGTAGGCCTGCCAGTCCACGTCCTCCTCCCGGCAGTCGCTGAAGTCGCGGGCCCAGCGGGGGTGGTTGAAGCAGTTGGCCGTGGAGATGCGGGTCATGGGGCCGAGGGTGCCTCCCGCCAGGAATTCGCGGGCGGATTTCCAGCGTCCCTCGCTGCGGCGCTGGGTGCCGGCCTGGACCACGCGGTTGTTGGCGCGGGCGAGATCGAGGGCCTCGCTCGCCTCCTCCACGGTGAGGGACATGGGCTTTTCCACGTACACGTCCTTCCCGGCCTTCAGCGCCTCGATCATGATGGGCGTGTGCCCGAAGTCGGGCGTCGCGATGACCACGGCGTCCACGTCCGCGCGGGCGAGCACCTCGTGGAAGCGGCTGGTGCTGAAGGGGGCGCGTCCCGAGTCCTTTTCCACCTTTGCGGCGGCGCGTTCGCGGTTCGGTTTCCACACGTCGCAGACGGCGGTGATGTCCACCTTGTGGCTGTCGCGGAGTTTCAGGAGCTCGCCGAGGTGGTAGGAGCCGCGCTCGCCCACGCCGATGAGCCCCACGGAGACGCGTTCGTTCGCGCCGTGGGCGGTGCGGCCCAGGAGGACGCCCGCGCCCGCCGCCGCGCCGGAGGATGCCAGAAAAGACCTTCTTGAGATGGGGTGGTTGTTCATGGCCGCGCCTTTCCGTGTTGGTTGGTTCACTGCGGACATGATAGCCCCGCCGCCGCCAAAGGGCAAGACGCCGCCGCCCCTCAGGGCGCTAACCAGTCCAGGGGGGGCACGGGCAGGTTGCGCAGCACCGCGAAGGCCAGCGCGACGACGCCGAGCAGGAGCAGGCCCCGGTTTCCGGGCTGCGGCGGGCGGACGCGCGCAAGGCCGAGGCTGTTCAGCACATGGGCCGCCGCCGCGGCAAAGACCGCCGGAAACACCAGCAGCACCGCGAGGGCGTTTGCCGAGAGCGCCGCCGTGACGCGGCCGTGGAGCAGCTCATGGAGCGCGCGCTGGCCGCCGCAGCCCGGACAGTGCAGGCCGGTGATTTTATGGAAGGGGCAGGCCCAGAACAGGCCCGAGCCGGCGGCGGGATCCACCAGATAGTACAGCGCGCCCAGCGCACCCGCCGCCAGCAGCAGCAGCGCCAGCGGTTCCCGGCGTTCCGGCGCGGGGGGAGGCCCCCCCGGTGTTTCCCCCCGCGGTTTTTCAGGCGTCGGCGTGTCCATTGGAAAATGACTATACCCGCCCCGGGGCCGCGTTTCCACCGGCGGCCCGTATCCGCCGCGGCCGCCGCAAAGAAGATGCGCGGGGCGCGGCGAAAGCCGTATGATTTGGGCCGGTCAAGCAACCCATTCGGAGGAGCGCACATGGGCAGGTCTGTGTTGTCTGTTTTGATGCTGGCGCTGGCGTGCGCCGCCCTTCCGGCGGCGGGCGAGCTGCAAAACGTGGAGCTGGGCGGCTCGCTGAGCATCACCGGCTGGTATTACAACTACGACTCCATTCCCACAACCGCCTACATTGACCAGTTCACGCGCCTTTCGGTGAGGGGCGACTTCACGGACAACGTGACGGCCTTTGTGGAGGCGGCCTCCTACGACGCGTGGGGTGAGGATTTCCGCTCCGGTTTCCTGGGGGGCGGCGACTTCCGGGCGGACAGCACCGATGATGTGGAAATTTACCAGGCCTATGTGGAGGCGCGGGAGCTGTGGGGCGTGCCCCTGACGCTGCGGGTGGGCCGGCAGGAACTCGCCTTCGGCAGCGAGTGGCTGGTGGGCGACAACAGCGACTCCTCCCCGGTCTTCGGCCTGTCCTTTGACGCCCTCCGGCTGACGCTGGCGCAGGACACCTTCAGCCTGGACCTTGTGGCGGCGAAGCTGGCCGAGGGGATGAGCGGCTTCGGCGGGGACGACACGGACTTTTACATGGTCTATTTCAGCCACACCGGCGTCGAGGATCATGTGTTCGACGCGTACTGGATGTTTGTGCGGGACGACGCCGCGACGGCGGCCTTTGAAACCGACCTGCACACGCTGGGCCTGCGCGCGGCGGGCGCATTCGGCGCGCTGGACTATGAGGTGGAGGCGGCGTGGCAGACCGGCGGCGTGGAGGGGCTTTTCAGCGCCTGCCCGGCGGGCTTCGGCACCGCCGACACGGACTACGGCGCGCCCGCCGCGGCAGCGACCGTCGGCTACACCCTTGAGTGCCCGTGGACACCCCGGATTTTCGCCTCCTTCGCGTACCTTGGCGGCGGCGACCCGGACAGGAGCCCCTTTTCCAACGACCGCACCCTGCCCTTCAACCGGCTCTTTTCCGATGTGGAATACACCGAATTCCTGGCCTTCACCGACATGACCAACATCCTCTTCTACGGCGTCGGCGTCGAGGCGGCGCCCACGGAAACCGTGGCCCTTTCGCTGCTGGTCTCCCACCTTGAGGCGGACGAGGCCATGCTGGGGCCGGGCGGCTGGCTCACCCGCGACGAGATTCCCACCAACCTGGGCTGGGAGGCGGCGCTGTCGGCGGAATACCAGTACAGCGATGACCTGGGCTTCTACTTCACCTACGCCCATTTCTTCGGCGCGGACGGACTCGGCGGGAGTTATGTCATCTACAACGGGCTGTTCCCCTGGCAGGGCGACGGCGACGACGACTACGACGTGGTGTATCTCGGGTCCACCATCTCGTTTTAACATTGCGCAGGCACGGTTCCCCCGGAACGGGACTCCGTTCCGGGGTGTTTTTTGCGGGTCGCATTTGGGAGAAAGGGCGGGAGCATGAGAGCGTTTCTTGCGATGGCGGCATTGTTGTTCGCCCTGCCGGCCGCGGCGGGTGATTTGGAATTCAGCGACCCCGCGAACCTGCCGCCGCCGCCCCCGGACGCGCCGGGCTTCCCCGCGTCGGACGCCGGGCTGGACGCGCTGGAGGGCTTCGCCAGCCCGCCGCCGGGCTACGGCGAGGTGCCCTTCTGGTGGTGGACGGGCGACCCCCTCGACAAGGAGCGGCTGCTGTGGCAGCTGGACAAACTGCACGCCGCGGGGATTCCCGGGGTGCAGATCAACTACGCCCATGACCCCGCGATGGTGACCTATCCGGCGGAGCCGCCCATCTTCTCGGAGCCGTGGTGGGAAATTTGGCGGTGGATGGCGGGGGAATGCCGCAAGCGGGGCATGGGCATCGGCCTGAGCGGCTACACCATTGACTGGCCGGGCCATGACAACCTGTTCCGGAAGATTGGCGTCAACGACGGCTCCCTGCGGGGCGCGCATCTCCGGGTGAAAACCGCCGGGGCGAAGGGCAGGACGCCCTTTTCCATGGAGCTGCCCGGCGGCGTGGTCAGCGCCACGGCGCGGCGCATGGAGGGGAAAAAACCCGAACCCGGCCCCGGCACGGACCTGCTGGACAAGATCACCGGAAACCGCCTCGAATGGACGCCGCCCAAGGGGCTGTGGCAGGTGGCCGTGGTCTACGCGGAGTCCCCGGAGTGGTCGGTGGACCCGATGAACCCCGCCTCGGGCGCGAAAGTGATCGAGCGCTTTTTCCAGCCCTTCGCGGATCACTGCCCCTGTGATCTTTCCAAGGCGCTCAATTATTTCTTCCACGACGAGCTCACCTTCGGCGTGGACGGCTGGCTGTGGAACGGCCAATTCGCGGCGGAGTTCAAAAAGCGCAAGGGCTACGACATCCTGCCGCTGCTCCCCGCGCTGTTCATTGACATCGGCCCGGAAACCCCGAAGGTGCGGCTGGACTGCGCGGACGTGATGGTGTCGCTGGAGGAGGAGAACTTTTTCCGCCCCATTTTCGAGTGGCACTGGAGCCGGGGCATCATGTACGCGTGCGATCCCGGCAGCCGCGGCAAGAACCCGTCGGAATTCGGCGACTATTTCCGGTGCGTGCGCTGGTACGCCGCGCCGGGCCACGACACGCCGGGCGGCAAAGCCGACCTGATCAAGGACAAGGTGTCCAGCTCCATGGCGCACCTGTACCGCCGCCCGAGGGTGTGGCTGGAGGGGTACCACAGCCTGGGCTGGGGCGCGACGCCCGCCACCATCTTCGACTCGTCGTGCAAGAATTTCCTCTACGGCGCGAGCCTGCTCAACCTGCACGGGCTCTACTACACCACCCACGGCGGCCACTGGGAATGGGCGCCGCCCTGCTTCCATTTCCGCATGCCCTACTGGGAGCACATGGGCTCCTTCATGAAGTACTTCGAGCGGCTCGGCTACCTGCTCAGCCAGGGGGCGCACCGCTGCGACGTGGCGGTGATGTACCCCGTGGCGCCGCTGGAGGCGGGCATGGGCGGTGAAAAGACGGTGGCCGCCGCCTTTGAGACGGGCACGCGCCTGTACATGGACCACGGCATCGACTTCGACTTCATGGACTTCGAGTCGCTGGCGCGGGCGGAGATAAGGGACCGGCAACTGCTCGTGTCGGGCGAGGCCTACCGCGTGCTTGTGCTGCCGGGCATGGCGGCGGCGCGCTGGTCCACGGTGGAGAAGGCGCTGGCCTTCTACCGGGCGGGCGGCGTGGTCATCGCCACGGGCGCGCTGCCCGCCGCGTCGGACCGCGCGGGCCGGGAGGACGCCGAACTCGACAAGGCGGTGCGGGAAATTTTCGGCGTGACCGCCGCCGGGGCGCGGAACGAAAAAAAGACCGCGACGCAGCGCAATGACGCGGGCGGCACGGGCGCGGCCGCGGATTCGGACGCGGCGGTGGCGGCGCTCATATCCGCGTCCATCCCGCGCGACTTCATTCCCGGCGGCGGCGGCCAGGTGCTGCACCGCAAAATCGGGGAACGGGACGTGTACATGGTGATGGGCGCGCCGAAAAACTCGGAGTGCTTTTTCCGGGCGCGGGGCGCGGTGGAACTGTGGGATCCCTGGACCGGCACGGCCCGCCCGGTGCGCACCTTCACGGCGGAGGGGGACGGCACGCGGGTGCGGATGCCGCTGGGCGCGGACGAGGCGCAGGTGATTGTGTTCAGCCCCGGCGACGCCGGAACCGCGGTAACCCGGACGGATTTGGACGAGGTGGCGGGGGTTGAAACGCGGGACGGGAAACCCGAAGTCACCGGTTATGCCGCCGCCGGGGGCGAAAAAACCGCCACCGTGCTGGCGGGCGGCGTGGAGACCACGGTGCGGGGTGTCGCCGCCGACCCGGCTCCGCCCGTCGCGCTCGACGGCGACTGGGAGGTGGAACTGGAGCCGAAGCTGGACAACCGCTGGGGCGACTTCCGGCTGCCCGTCGCGGAGCGGATGATCGGCGCGGAGGCGCGGCGCTTCGCCCATGCCGAGGAAACCGCGCCCAACCCCGGATGGGAGAAGGCCGATCTGGACGATTCGTCCTGGAAGACGGTGGCCTGCTCCTTTGGCACCCGCTTCTGGAAACTCGGCCCGATGCCGGAAACCACGCCCGAGGACGGGCGGGTGGCCGCGCTCACCCGCGTCAACCCCGGCGAACCCGTCACGGTGGGCGGCGCGGAGCACCGCTGGCAGCCCTACGACTACTCGACCCGCTGGGGCGTGGAGGGCGATCCCGGCCCGCAGGGCCACCACGGCCTGAAGAAGCTCATCTCCGACGACTTCATCGTTTTGGGCGCGCCGAAGTACAACGGCATCTCCATTGACTACCAAAAGGAGGAGGCGGGGGGGCGCCATTACCTGTGGACCACGGCGCTGGCCCCGCGCGACGGCGCCGCGGTGATGCGCACCGGCGCGATGAAGCCCGCCGCCGTCTGGATCAACGGCGTCAGGGTGGAGGATTTGGCGGCGGCGGTTCCCCTCCATGCGGGGGCCAATCCGGTGCTGCTCCGCTACGACACGCCGGGCCGCACCCATTTCATCCTGGAACTGGAGGGCGCGCCCGCCGCGGCGGCCCCGGCCGTCCCCCTGTCCATGCGCTGGCACAACAACCCCGCCGTGCTGCCCTTTGACCCGAAGCCGGATGCGGCAAACCCCGCCGGCTGGTACCGATTCCTGTCGCCGCCGGGCCTGCGGTCCATGAGGATCACGGCGCGGGGGGCGGTGTCCGCATGGGCCGACGGCGTGCCGGTGGAAATGTCCCCCGGCGCGGCGCGCGCCGACGGCGCGGTGGAATACACGGCCACGGTGGCAAAACCCGCGGCGGGGGCGGTGCGGGTGGCGCTGCGGGTGGAGCAGGAGCGCGGCTGCCTGGGCGGCGCGGCCCTGCCCGAGCCGGTGGCGCTGGACTGCGGCCCCGGCGTGATGCCCGCGGGCGACTGGTCGAAGATGGGCGCGCTCGCGGACTACTCCGGCGGCATGTGGTACCGCAGGACCGTCACACTCACGAAAGAGCGGGTGGCCGGCCGCGTGGTGCTTGACCTGGGCGCGGCGGCCGCGTCCGCCGAGGTGCGCGTGAACGGCAAGCCCGCCGGGATCAAAATCACGCCGCCGTGGCGGGTGGACCTTTCCGGGCTGGTGAAACCCGGCAAAAACAAAATAGAGATCCTGGTGTGCAACACCCTGGCCAACCATTACGGCGCCATCCCCACCCACTACCGGGGCGACCCGGTGTCGGGGCTGCTCGGGCCGGTGGTCTTGCGGACGGAGCAGCCGGTGGTGCTGCGCTGAGCGCCGGGGTGCTTGTGCGTTTCGGCGTCTTGCGGCATAATGGCGGGCAGGGACGGACCGCGCTTTTTCCGCCCCGGCAACGGCAGGGAGTTGTTCCGTGGTTTTTTATCTGACAATACGCCGCGGCGAGGGCCGGGGCATGGCATGGCCCATCAGCGGCGCGCCGCTGGTGCTGGGCCGCGACCCCTCCTGCGCCATCAGCCTGAACGATCCCACGGTGTCGCGGCACCACTGCCAGATTCTGATGGAGGGCGACCGGCCCCGGGTCACGGATCTGGGCAGCCGCAACGCCACCTTCCTGAACGGGTCGCCCGTGCGGGACGCGGTGCTCGCGCCGGGGGACGAGCTGGCGGTGGGGGCGACGGTGTTCGGCGTCATCCGGGCGCTGGACACGGGGCCCCTGGCGCGGACCCGCACCATCGCCGCGGTGGCCGCCACGTCGGCGCTGCAGATGGGCAAGCCGGTCTACTCCAACGAGAGCGGCGACAGCCTGCTGCGCAAGGGGCGGCCCAGCTCGTCGGAGGACTTGGTGGAGCTGTTCAACCTGGGCCGGGTCATGAGCCAGGCCGACACGGTGGCCGGGCTGGGGGAAACCCTGCTGGCGGCGGTGCGGCGGCGGCTTTCCCCGCTCTGGTGCTGCATGGTGCTGCGCGGCGACGGCGACGGGGGTCTTTCGGTGCTTCCCGCGGAGGCCGCCGCCGATTTTGACCGGGACAAGCCGCTGGTGGAGCTGGCCGTGTCGTCCATGGGCAAGCAGAAGGGCGTGCTGCTGCCGGAGCATTTGCAGAAGGGCGCGGGGCAGCGCATCCGCAGCACGCTGGTGGCGCCGGTGGTGCTGGGCCGCGAGCCGGTGGGCGCCATCATCGCCCGGGGGGAGACCCCGGCCAGCCTCTACGACGAGGGCGACCTGGAGCACCTCATCGCGCTGGGCCACGCCGCCGCGCCCTACCTGCGCGCCATCGAGCGGCTGGAGCGGCTCGAGGTGGAGAACCGCCGGCTGGTGGCGGGCATCGCCCACGCCGCGCCCATCATCGGCGACAGCCCCGCCGTGCGCGAGGTGCGCGAGCTTGCCCGGAGCTGCGCGCGGTCGCGCCTGAACATCCTCATCCTCGGCGAGACGGGCACCGGCAAGGAGCTCATGGCGCGCATGATCCACGAGTTGTCCGATCTGGCGGCAAAGCCGCTGGTGGTGGTGAACTGCGCCGCCATCCCGGACGACCTGTTTGAGAGCGAGGTCTTCGGCCACGAGCGCGGCGCCTTCACCGGCGCGCACGCGGCGCGGCGCGGGCTCATGGAGGAGGCCGACGGCGGCACCCTCTTCCTCGACGAGGTGGGCGACCTCAGCGCGCCCAACCAGGCGCGCCTGCTCCGCGCCATCGAAACCGGCCTGTTCCGGCGGCTCGGCGGCTCCGCCAACATCCAGGTCTCGGTGCGCGTGCTCGCCGCCACAAACAGGGATTTGCGCCGCGCCGTGGCCGAGAACACCTTCCGCCGCGACCTGTACCACCGGCTCAACGCCTTTGAGATCCGCATCCCGCCGCTGCGCGAGCGGATTGACGACGTGCCCGAACTGGCGGCGCGCTTCCTGCAGAACGCCGCCCGCGACAGCGGCGGCCGCCCGCCGCGTCGCCTGTCGGAGGAGGCGCTGGAGGCGCTGCGCCGCCACCCCTGGCCCGGCAACGTGCGCGAACTGCGCAACGTCATCGAGCGGGCCGCCGTGGTGGCGCGGGGGGCCGAGATCACCCCGGAGGACCTGTGGCTCGGCGACGCCGCGCCGGAGGAGGAGACGCCCTTCCCCACGCTGGACGAGCTGGAGAAGGGGCACATCCGCGAGGCGCTGCACCGCTGCGGCGGCAACACCAAAGAGGCCGCCGAACTGCTCAACATCGCCCGGAGCACCCTCTACCGCAAAATCACGGAGTACAACCTTGAACCCTGACCGGCCCGGCGGCCCCCAAAAAGGCCCCGCCGGGCGGGATGAGATCCTGCCGCCGTCGGTGTACGACGCGGACTACTACCTCAGCGAGGCGGTGGAGGGCCACGCGCTCTGGCTGCGCGGGGAAATGTCCGCCCTGCGCGGGAAGCACCTGGCCCTGCTCGCGCCCGCGCCGGGCATGGACCTGCTGGAAATCGGCTTCGCCCGGGGCGAGCTGCTCCGGGAATGCGCCCTGGCGGGCGCGCGCTGCACGGGCCTGGACTACTCGCCCGACGCCTGCGCCATCGCGCGCGGCACCCTGGACGCCGCCGGGGCCGCCGCCGTCCTGGTGCGCGGCGACTGCCGCGCGCTGCCCTTTCCCGACGCCTCCTTCGACCGCGTCTTCGCCGGGGACGTGATCGAGCATCTGGCCTGGACCGGCGGCGTGCGGCTGCTGGCCGAAATGGGGCGCGTGCTGCGGCCCGGCGGGTTCCTGCTGCTCCACACCACGCCCAACCGCACCTTCCACCGGCGCGTCTGGCCCGCGCTGCGGCCCCTGCTGCGGCTGTGGAACCCCGGACTCGTCCGGGGCATGGACGGACAGTTCGCCGTGATGGACCGGGTGCACCTCTGCGAGCACACCCCCGCCATGCTGCGCCGCGCCGCCCGCGCCGCGGGGCTCCCCCCCCGGCGCACCCGCGTGTGGACCGACCCGGACCTGCTCCGGGGCGGCGAGCACCGGCTCACGGAATCCCTGGGCAAATCGCCCCTGTTCCGCGCCGCCGCCGCCGTGGCGGCGCTGCCGCCCCTGCTCCCCCTCCTGGGCAACGACCTCTACCTCCGCCACGACAAGCCCTGACGGGGAAATCTTCAACACGGATGGACGGAATGGACGGGGTGGACGGATGCCGCGCGCGGGCGTTTTTCCGCGAATTTCCACGCAATCCGCGGGCCAGCTTTTCCGGTTTCGCCCGCCCCGCACCGCCCGCCGCTTGCATCCGAATTCCCGCCCGTGTCATTATATTCACGCGCGGTTGCGCGCGTTCCCGGGCCGTAAAGGCCGTCCAAACATCCTAGAACACAAGGAGAACTGCAATGTCCCGACTGGAAGGCAAGGCCCTCGTGGCCCAGGGCGGCGGCCCCACCGCGGTCATCAACCAGAGCGTCGTCGGCGTCGTGCTTGAGGCCCGCAAATACCCGCAGGTCACCCATGTCTACGGCGCGCTCCACGGCGTCCGCGGCATCATCGACGAGAACTTCCTCGACCTGACCGAGGCCACCACCCACAACCTCGAGGCCGTCGCGGCCACCCCCTCCGCCGGCCTCCTCTCCACCCGCGACAAACCGGACGTGGACTACTGCAAGAACATCTTTGAGATGTGCAAGGTCCACAACATCCGCTACTTCTTCTACTGCGGCGGCAACGACAGCGCCGACACCTGCCGCATCGTCAACGAGCAGGCCCGCGAGGCCGGCTACGAGCTGCGCGTGGTGCACGTGCCCAAGACCATCGACAACGACCTCAAGGTCACCGACCACTGCCCCGGCTACGGCTCCGCCGCCAAATTCGTCGCCCAGGCCTTCGCCGGCGCCAACCTCGACAACCGCGCCATCCCCGGCGTCTACATCGCCGTCGTCATGGGCCGCCACGCCGGCTTCCTCACCGCCGCCAGCGCCCTCGCCAAGAAGTTCCCCGACGACGGCCCGCACCTCGTCTACCTGCCCGAGCGCGCCTTCGTCCCCGCCAAGTTCACCGCCGACGTCAAGGCCGTCTACGAGAAGTACGGCCGCTGCGTCATCGCCGTGTCCGAGGGCGTCTGCGACGAGAACGGCACCCCCATGATCGCCGCCTTCACCGGCGGTGAAAAGGACGCCCACGGCAACGTCCAGCTCTCCGGCACCGGCGCCCTCGGCGACCTCCTTGCCGCCCAGGTCAAGGCCATGGGCATCAAGCGCGTCCGCTCCGACACGTTCGGCTACCTCCAGCGCTCCTTCCTCGGCTGCGTCTCCGAGGTCGACCAGTTCGAGGCCCGCGAGGTCGGCGAAAAGGCCGCCCAGTACGCCGTCTGGCACAACATCGACGGCTCCGTCGCCATCAAGCGCGAGGGCGACTACGCCGTCTCCTACTTCCTCACCCCCCTTGAGACCGTCGCGCGCCACTCCACCGAGATGCCCGACAACTTCATCAACGCCGAGGGCAACCACGTCACCGAAGACTTCATCAAGTACGCACGGCCCCTCGCCGGTTCCATGCCCATGATGGACCGCATCCAGGCCCCCCGCGTCGCCAAGATCAAAAACGTCTAAGGCGCCGCCCCCCGGCCCCCACGGCATCCCCCGCCCCCGCCACGGCATCCACCGCGGCGGGTGCGGTTTTTTTTGCGCCCATCCACACCCATTCCTCTGGTTGCTACTCATGGAGTGTAGACCCAAAGTGTTCATCCCCGCCTATCATTTCCGCATGAAAAATCCCTTACTAATCACCTTCGGAAACAACGTTCGTACCCGTCGTTTAGCTTTGAGAATTTCCCAAGAAGAACTGGCCGAAAGGGCGGATCTCCACCGCACTTATGTGGGTGGGATTGAGCGGGGTGAGCGCAACGTCGCCGTCCTCAACATCGTTGCCCTCGCCAAGGCTTTGGAGTGTCCCCCTGAGCAGTTGTTTAAGGGGGTTGTGGGTAAGTAGTTTCTACAAGGCTACAGTTCAGACAAGGTTTACCGATGAACAGAGCATACTATAGTGATAAAATTTCATCATTCCTAAAGGCATCAACAGATGAAATCCTTGGAAAACTCGCAATAAAAAACCCTTTTAAACTTGAAAATACGCAACGCGATGCTTGGCAAGAAGAAATCCATATTCTGAAAGATGTTTTGTCGGGATTTGAAGGAATGATTTATTTCGAGTTTTCAATACCGAGGATGGGGAAGCGCATTGATGTGCTTCTTTTGATTGACTCAGTAATATTTGTCCTCGAATTCAAGATAGGGGAATCCGAGTTTAAGTCCCACGCACTTGACCAAGTATGGGATTATGCACTTGATCTTAAAAATTTTCATGAAACTAGTTATGATAATTTTATCGCCCCTATATTAGTTGCCACTAACGCGCCTCCTACTACCTCTACCATCTGTATGACTCCACAAAATGACCGAATATTTTTCCCTATTAAGAGCAATTCATCATTACTTCGTAAAGTACTACAGGACGTTGGAAATTTTTGTACTAGCACATCCATTGATTTTGATTTGTGGGAGAGCGGGCGTTACAGTCCAACCCCGACAATTATCGAAGCGGCAACTGCTTTATACAATGGGCATTCAGTCAAAGAGATTTCACGAACAGATGCTGGAGCAATCAATCTACAAGAAACCACAAATGCTGTTTCGAAAATAATCCAGGTTTCCAAAAAAGAAGGCAAAAAATCGATTTGTTTTGTAACCGGTGTCCCTGGAGCAGGCAAAACCTTAGTTGGACTTAATATAGCTACAGAAAACCTAGATAAATCACAAGATTTATACAGTGTGTTTCTCTCTGGAAATGGTCCTCTCGTTAGTGTCCTGAGGGAGGCCTTGACTAGGAACAAAGTACTTCAACATAAAGAAAATGGTGAAAGAATAAAAAAAAGTACTGTATTGTCTGAAGTAAAAGCGTTTATTCAAAATGTTCATCATTTTCGTGACGAATGTCTTATTGATTTTGCTGCCCCCCCGGAGCATGTAGTGCTTTTTGATGAAGCTCAAAGAGCCTGGAATCGTGAGCAAACATCAATTTTCATGCAAAAGAAAAAGGGAATACCCTTTTTTAATAAATCCGAGCCCGAATTCTTAATTTCATGTCTTGACCGCCATAAAGATTGGGCAGTAATAGTTTGTCTGGTTGGTGGAGGGCAAGAAATTAATACTGGCGAAGCTGGAATCGCTGAATGGATAGACTCACTAAATCGTTCTTTTCCTGATTGGAATATCTATATATCACCACGGCTAGCAGATAGTGAGTATGCTACGGTACATACATTAGAGTCACTAAAAACGCATCAAAATGTGGAATACAAGGACGAACTACATCTGAGTGTATCTATGAGGTCATTTAGAGCCGAACATGTTTCTACCCTAGTAAAAAATATCCTTGATCGCGATGTGGAAAGCTCACGTAACATTTTACAGAATATTAATAACTATCCTATATTACTCACACGCGATTTGTCGCACGCAAAAGCGTGGCTACGAAAACAGGCACGTGGTTCTGAGCGCTATGGAATCGTAGTTTCATCAGAAGCGGAGAGGTTAAAACCGTATGCAATTGATATAAAATCGCCGGTAGATCCCATTCATTGGTTTTTGGATTCAAAGGAAGATGTCCGTTCCTCGTATTATTTAGAAGATGTGGCTACAGAATTTCACATTCAAGGACTAGAGCTTGATTGGGCCTGTGTCACATGGGATGCGGACTTTAGGTTTTCCAAAAACGGTTGGGGACACTGGTCATTCTGTGGCAATCGATGGAACCGTATTAAAAAGGAAGAGCGAAAGATATTCCAAAAAAATGCCTATCGCGTATTACTCACGCGCGCACGTCAAGGCATGATTATTGTCGTACCCCATGGTGATCCAGAGGACCATACGCGAGCTCCAGATTTTTATGACCCAACCTTTACATATCTGTCCTCTATTGGAATTCCCGTGATTTAATGGGTATCTGCGACATAGTTATATTTTTTCCTTGAATTGCACTTCGGGACGGGCTTGTCTTGGAAGCTGTGTTTCCCTGAGTTTTTTGTTTTTGTGGGTACGGAGGGCGAAGTACAACTTCGAAGACAGGGGCGTCACCCAGTACAACCGGGTGACGAGAGGCAGGGGGAATTTGGACAGGATTGACAGGATTCTCAGGATTTTCCGCGCCGCGCAGCCCTCTCTTTCATCCCCGTCCATTTTTGTCCATTCCCGTCCATCCCCGTCCATCCCTCCCCCGTGGCTGAT
>JBHEKP010000366.1:0-4714 GCA_041859375.1 Candidatus Hydrogenedentales bacterium
GAAAATTCCCCAAGGGCTTTCCGCCGCTGGTGTTATGCGGAAAAAGTGCGCGAAAAACGCAACAACCCGCGCTGATCTTATAGAGGGACACATCAACGTTCCCGGGAGAAGCGCGGATGAAAATGATGGAACGGATTCTGAGGCGGTGGCGCGGGGCCGGTGGCCGCCGGGCCAGGACGCGGGGGACGGCGGGGGTACCGCTGCTGGGCGCGGGCGGCCAGTCAGCGCGGCCCGAGGGGATGCCGGGGGGGCTTGGGGCGGGGTGGAACGAGTTTCTGCCGCTGCCGGGGAACACGCCCTTTGAGATGCTGGGCGTGTACCGGATGCTGCGGGATGCCGTTCCGGACATTTCGGACGCGGTGTGGACGTGGAAGCGTCTTTGCCAGACGGGGCACCGGGTGGAGATTGCCGACGCGGCGTCGGCGCGCGACGGGGAGGAGGCGCGGGGGCGCATTGCGGAGCTGGACCGGCGGGTGAACGGCGGCGCGGGCATGACGGCGCTGCTCGACCTGCTTTACGCGGCGCTGTTCACCTACGGCGCGGCGGCGGTGGAGCTGGTGCCGGGCCGGGAGCGGTCGCGGCTGCACGACGCGGTGCCGGTGGACGTGTGGACGCTGCGCTTCCGCCGGGAGTCGGGGCGGCTGCTCCCGTTTCAGGTGTTCGAGGGGGAAACGGTGCCGCTGCCCGAGGCGCGGATTCTTTACCTGGGGCTGGACCGGGACGGCACGAACCCCTACGGGCGCTCGATGCTGCGGTCCATCCCCTTCGTGGTGAAGATTCAGCAGCAGCTTCTGGAGGACATGGCGAAGGCGGCGCACAACGCGGGCTGGAGCCGGCTGCACGTGCGCTGCGCCCCGGAGCCGCGCCTGCCGGGGGAGGACGCCGGGGCGCACCGGGCGCGCGCGGAGGCGGCGCTGGCGTCGCTGCGGGAAAGCCTCACGGGCCTCAAGGCCGACCAGAACATCGTGACCTACGACAACGTGTCGGTGTCGGTGGTGCAGGGCGACCAGCGCACGCAGGTTTTCTACGACAACCACAAGGCGGTGGAGGAGCAGGTGATCACCGCGCTGCACATGATGCCGGTGCTCATGGGGCGCAACTACGGCTCCACCGAGACCTACGGCACGGCGCAGTTCGAGGTGGTGAACCGGCAGGTGCAGACGGTGAACCGGCTGGTGGGCGGCCTGCTGGAGCGGATTTACAACACGGAACTCGCCCTGGGCGGGGTGGCGGCGCGCGCGGTGGTGCGCATGAACGAAAACCGCACGGTGGACACGCTCAAGGAGGCGGAGGCGCGGGGCCGCGACATCGAAAACACGCTGCGCCTGCGCGACGCGGGCCTCATCGGGGACGGGGCCGCCCGCGAAACCCTCGGCCTGCGCTGAACCGGCGCCAACCATCAGGAGGACACCATGGAACTGGAACCTTTTGTCTTTCACCACGCGGGCCTTGTGACGGCCCGCCGCGACGCGGACGGAACCGGCGGGGACGGCACGGCGGAGGCGGTGAACCGCTACTCGCTGCGCCCGCTGCGCCCGGAGGAAATCGCCGTGTTCACCCTGGACCTCTGCCACAACCAGGTGGACCGCCATTTCAGCCGCTTCCCGGAGGAGGAGCTGGAGCGGATCAGCGGCATGACGCCGGGCCGCCCGCTGATGGAGCGGCACGATCTGCGGGGCTCGCTGCCCCGGGGCACCTTCTTCCGGTCGCGGCTGCACCGCGACGGGGACCGGGTGTCGGTGCGGCCCGAGGTGTACGTGCTGCGCACGCGGGAGAACGCGGACTTCATCCTGAACATCGAGGGCGGCGTGTACCGGGAGACGTCGATCGGCTTCTCCTTCCGCACGCCCGAATGCTCGGTGTGCGGGCGCGACCTGCGGACCTGCGACCATGTGCCGGGCCGGGACTACGGCGGCGGCTCCTGCCACTTCATCATGCGCGACGTGATCGAGGTCATCGAGGGCTCGGTCGTGTCGGCGGGCTCGCAGGGCACGGCCTTTGTGGCGGAGGGCGGCGCGGTCACCGCGTCGCGCGCGCTGACGGCGGCGCGGGAAAAATTCCACGCGCCGGTGGAACTGTGGACGGGCGGCACCGCCTGGGAGGAGGAATGAGCGCCATGAAAAGCGGATGCGGCGACCATTGCGCCTTTGAGCGCGTCGCGGAGGCCGAGTTTCGCGGGCTGCGCGGGGACATCCGCGAGATCCGCGACCGCATGCTGCGGCTGGAGCAGGCGCTGGGGCGGGGGGTGCTGCTGCTGGTCGCCAACCTTGGCGGTCTTGCGGCGTCCCTGCTCCAGTCCGCGCTCCGCTGAGGCCGCTCGGATTTTTTGCCGGGGGGCGCGGGGAAAGGGGCCCGGAGCCCGAAGCCGCGCACGGCGCGGAACCATGGGATCGCACGCAGCGCCCCGAATTCCCCCGCCCCCCGGCCCACAACCCCAACAAGGGAGAAGAACATGCACTGGACGCTTGAGAACGTTGAGGCCCTTGACCCGGCAACCGCCGGGACCGCCCGCGACGGGCGCTTTGTGCTCCACCGCCACCATGACGCGGAGGGGCCGCACCTGGACCTGCGCATGGAAACGGGGGGCTGCCTCGCGGGATGGCGCATCGACGGGGACGCCCTTGCGCCCGGCGCCACGGCGGGGGACAAGGCGCCCCATCCCCTGCGCTGGCTGGACCAGGACGGCAGCGCGCAGCGGCTGGACCGGGGCGAGTACGCCTGGGAGTCGCGGGACGCGGACACGTGGACGGTGCTCCTCCGGGGCGCGCGGGGCGCGCTGCGGCTCGTGTGGCGGAGGGAGCGGGGGCTCGGCCCCGCCGCCGCCCGCGCGCTGGCCCTGGCCGCGCGGGAGCACGGCGTGACCCAGGATCGGCTGGCGGCGCTGGCCGGGGACGGCGTCGAGGCGCGCAACCGGGCGGTGGCACGCTTGTGCGCCCTGGGGCGGCGCCTCGACGGCGCGCACTTTGACGAGGCGTCGTGGCGCGCCCTGCTGGCGGGCCTCGGCCTGAGGGAGATCACGGGGCACCTGGCCGCCTTTGAGACGCGGCTTGACGGGCTTTTCCCGCCCGAACCCGCCTCGCGCCCGGAGGCGCTGGACGGCGGGGGCGGCCGGGCCGCGCGCGCGGACCGCAACGATGCGGCGCTGCGCCTGCTGCTCGGCTGAGGCGGAACCAACCAACACACAGGGAGAACAAACCATGGCATACGGCGACATTGGCGGGCCGATCACGGAACTGGTGATGACCTGCCGCACCAAGGCCTCGGGCGCGGTGTCCATCAGGCGCGGCGACGCGCTCAGCCTCACCGGCCCCTACACGGTGGACAACGCCGCCGCGGAGGGCGGCCCCGTGCTGGGCCAGGCCCTCGCGGACTGCGACCGCAACGGCGCGCCCCTGGCGGTGCGCCTGCGCGGCGTCTGCGACTTTCCCTACACCGGCGCGGCCCCCGTGCCGGACGGGATCACCGGGGTGGCCGCCTCGGCGACGGCGGGCAGGGTGAAAACGCCCGCCGTCGGAACGGGGCGGGGCATTGTGCTCCACACCGACACGGCCGGTGAAAAAGTCCACGTGCTCATCTAGAAAGGAGCCCCCAATGAACGAAGGAAACACCCTCATGCGCGAACAGGCGCGCTTTCTCGCCCAGGAGCCCGACCGCCTCGCCGCGGTGCGCGGCCGCGATCTGCACGAAACCCTCGGCGGCCTGGGCCTCACCCACGGCCAGTATTTCCGCGCCCTCGGCGTGTCCGTGGAGGACTACTGCGCGCGGGAGTTCGGCGTGGACCTCCGCCGCGTCACGGTGGAGCGCTTTTTCCAGTCCGACCCGGACGCCAAGTGGCTCTTCCCCGACATTGTCCGGGGCGCGGTCACGGAGGGCATGCGCGGCAAGCCGCGCCATCCCGGCCTGATCATCCGCGACGAGGCGGTGGGCGGCCCGGTCTGCGACGTGCCCTACATCCGCGAGTCGGCGGGGCAGGAGGAGATGCGGACCGTGGCCGAGGGCGCGGCCATCCCGGAGTCGAGCCTGACCTACGGCGACCGCACGGTGCGGCTGGACAAGAAGGGGCGCGGCGTCATCGCCTCCTACGAGGTGATCCGGCGCATGTCCATGGACATGCTGCGGGTTCACCTGCGCCGCATCGGCGAGCGCCTCGGGCGCAACCTCGACGCGCGCCTCGCCCATGTGCTCGCCTTCGGCGACTCCTCCGGAAGCGGCACCGCGCCGGAGACGCTGAACAGCAAAACGGCGGGCGCGTGGGGCTTTGACGACCTGGTGACGGGATTCCTGACCCTGTCGCTCGGCAACGACTTCACGCCGACCCACATGCTCGTGAACGGGCTCACCCTGGCGCGGCTCCTGGCGCTCGACGAATTCCGCGACGCGTCGCTCTTCGACTTCACCCGCACCGGCGGGCTGCCCTCGCCGCTGGGCATGACCCTCGTGCCGATGCCCGACCAGCCCGACGGACTGATCACCTTCCTCGACGCGCGCTACGCCGTGCAGAAGCTCACCGAGCAGGACCTCACGGTGGAGAGCGACAAGCTCATCCGGCAGCAGTGGGACCGCACCTACCTGACCGTGGTGACGGACTTCGCCGTCATCTACGACAAGGCCCGCGTGGTGGTCAACTGCAACTGGTCCTAGGCGCGCCGTGCGGCGCGGGCGGGTTCCCGTCCGCGCCGCATACCGCCGCAAACAAAGGGAGAGGGAATATGCC
>JBHEKP010000035.1:0-7773 GCA_041859375.1 Candidatus Hydrogenedentales bacterium
TGGGGAAAGGGAATGGGTTGGAACGGCGCGGGGGGATGCCGATAGAATGGGGCGTTGGCGGGCCGGAGGGCCGCCGGAAAGAAAGGACGCGACGGGATGGACATCAACCCTGAAATTTTCCGCGAGTACGACATCCGGGGCATTGCGAAGAGCGTGCATGACACGGAGCCGCCCCGGGACGAGAGGGGCCGGGAGCTGAAGGCTGACCTGGACGAGACGGTGATGGAGCGGCTGGGCATGGCCTATGTGGCGTACATGCGCGGCAGGCGGAAGTTCAACACGGTGGTTGTTGGCCGGGACGGCCGGGTCACGGGGAAGGCCTTCGCCGGCGCGGTGATTGACGGGGTGACGTCCTGCGGCATGAACGTGATCGACATCGGCGAGGTGCCCACGCCGCTGCTGTATTTCGCCATGCAGACCCTCGACGTGGACGGGGGCCTCATGCTCACGGCGAGCCACAACCCGAAGGCCTACAACGGCATGAAGGTGGGCGCGGGCAAGACGACCATTTACGGCGCGGAGATTCAAAAGCTCGGCAGAATCGCGATGGCCGGGAAATTCCCCCGGGCGAAGGGGCCGGTGACGATCACGCGGATGGACATCGCACCGCGCTACATGCGGCGGGTGATGCGGGGCGTCAAGCTGAAGCGCAAAGTGAAAATCGTGCTTGACGCGGCGAACGGCGTTGGCGGCAAGGTGGCGGTGCCACTCTACCGGGCCATGGGCTGCGAGGTGATACCCCTGTACTGCGAAGTGGACGGCACCTTCCCGAACCACCACGCGGACCCGACGAAACGGGCCAACCTGGTTGACCTGATCCGGATGGTGAAAAAGCACAAGGCGGACCTCGGCATCGGCTTTGACGGCGACGTGGACCGGCTGGGCGGCTGTGACGAGACGGGCCGCCCCCTGCCCGGCGACCGGCTGGTGGCGCTGTTCGCGCGGAGCATCCTCGCGGACAGGCCCGGCGCGACCATCATCGGCGAGGTGAAATGCTCGCGGGGGATGTACGAGGACGTGGAGGCCCACGGAGGCGACGCCGTGATGTGGCGCACGGGCCACTCGCACATCAAGGCGGCGATGAAACAGCTCCACGCGGAGCTGGCCGGGGAGATGAGCGGCCACATCTTCTTCAAGCACCGCTGGTACGGCTTTGATGACGCCATCTATTCGGGCGCGCGGCTGCTGGAGCTGGTTGCGGCGGAGGACCGCCCCCTGAGCGACCACCTGGCGAGCATCCCCGAGCGGTTCAGCACCGACGAGATGGAGCAGGACTGCCCCGACGGCAAAAAGTTCGGCGTGGTGAAAGAGGCCACCCGTTATTTCCAGCAGGAGCTGGGCCTGGACGTGGTGACCATTGACGGCGCGCGCATCGAATTCCCCGACGGCTGGGGGCTGATCCGGGCGTCGAACACCTCGCCCAAGCTGGTGATGCGCGTGGAGGCGGACACGAAAAAGCGGATGCGGCAGATCGAGAAGCTCATCCGCGACAAGGTGGCCGAGTTGACCGCCTGAGGTTCCGCAAACCACGGGCCGCCTGGGCGGAAAAACTCACCCTTGCCCGCATGGCCTTCGCGTTCCGCATCGGGCCGTGTGAATTAGGAGTAAACAGCGTCAGCGGCCTGCCCCCTGAAAGGCATGCCAGTGGCGGCAAGCATCCCCATGCGCCTCTTGCGGCCAATCCCCCCTTTTTTTCGTCCGTAGTTAAACATGCTGAACGGACAAAGATTGATCTTCCCTCTTTCGGTGAATACCATGAACCCGGATACGAGACGGAGGATGTTTTCAATGAGGATTGATGATTCTGTGCTGGCGGAGGCCACGGCCCGCTATTGCGACGAGAAGAATGACCCCGGCTTTGAACCCGAATCCATGTATTCCAAAATATCCGAATTATGCGGGGATCGCGCATACGCCTGTAACTTGGTGCGCAATTCCAAGCATCCGGTGACTCCAAAAGGAAAACTGCCCCAATCCGAATTAATGGCCATGCATGGCGAGATTTGGGGACTGACAGGAATCCAGCGGCTCTACCGCAACCTGGACGCATGGGGCACCATGGCCGAATTTTCCCTGGAGAAAAGCAGCATCATCGCGAGATGTCACTGCCTGAGATTACTGGGGTTGCTTTGGACGGCTGATGACCATCCCCGGTGTCTTTACCATGCAGCGAGGATCCCATGGCATTTGCACCTTTGGTACACGGTCCTTTCCGGAACCGATGAGGAGATTTTTTTCCAGCAGCACGCCATGCTGCTTGAAGCACTGAGGGAACATATATCGTCCCATTCCCGGTGTATGCGTCATCCAACCCTCCGGATGCTTCGGCAGGGAGAGTGGTCAACTTTCGCCCACGCCGACCGCATGAGCAGGGCTCTTTTATCCGGTTCCCAGGACAGCCACACCCATTACTGTGCCTGCGTTGAGCTTTTCATGCGGCTTCTGGCCGCCCACGCCGGTCTTTCCCCCGTGGCGGAACAAATTCACGCGCTCGCCGCCAATCCCAGGGCAATGCCAAGGCATGAGATGCTCTGCCTGCTTGGTTATGTAAAGCGGGTGGTGGGCGATTTTTGGCACCCGTTCAGGGTGTACGTTCTTGCGCAGTGCCTCCTCCATCCAGACCGGGAGCAGGATTTTTTGACCGTCCGCGCGGAGGTTTCCAGCTGGACCCATGCCGACGTATGGGGTGCCGCGCATACGCTGCTGAACGCCATCGAGGAACTTGGCGGGGCGTTGTCACAGGGGGACAAAAAAAAGTACCTTCCCCTCCTTGGGGTGATTGGCGAAGCCAACCTTGTTCTGTCCAAGCTGGATGATAATTCGGTGGTGTATTCCCCTGTATGGCTAAAGGTCTTTTAAAGGCCAAGATAAGGTTCTTACTTGCCCTATTTCCCATTTTTGCGCCCCATGCGCCTTTTGCGGACAATCCCTCCTCCTTTCCCCCTTCCGTGTGTTCAGTTTGTTCCGTGGTTAAATCTCCCCCTCCTTCTTGGTAGAATGCCCGTCAGCACTTATCGCCCCCGACGGGGCCAACGCAGAGGAGCCGTGCCATGATGACGCACCGTGAACGGGTTGAGGCGACGCTGAACCACCGGGAGCCGGACTGTGTGCCGCTGGATCTGGGCGGCAGCGCCGTCACGGGCATGCAGGTCAGCTCGGTCTACCTCATGCGCCAGGCCCTCGGCCTCGACGCGCCGGGCACGCCGGTCAAGGTGGTGGAGCCCTACCAGATGCTCGGCGAAATCGCGCCCGACCTGCTGGACGCCCTCGGCGTGGACGTGGTCCCCCTGGGCGGCCCGCGCACCATGTTCGGCTTCAGGAACGAGCACTGGAAGGAATGGCGGCTCTCCGACGGCACGCCCGTGCTGGTGCCGGAGGGCTTCAACACCGACCCCGAGCCGAACGGCGACCTCCTCATGTACCCCGAGGGCGACAAGTCCGCCCCGCCCAGCGGGCGCATGCCCAGGGGCGGCTACTATTTCGACGCCATCGTGCGCCAGGATCCGGTGGACGACGCCACCCTGAACGTGGAGGACAACCTCCAGGAATTCGGCCCCGTCTCCGACGCCGACCTCGCGTGGTTCAAGGCGGAGGCGGAACGCGCCGCCGCGTCGGGCCGCGCCGTGCTCGCCAATTTCGGCGGCGCGGCCTTCGGCGACATCGCCCTCGTGCCCGCCACCTGGCTGAAGCATCCCAGGGGCATCCGCGACGTGGCCGAGTGGTACCTGAGCACGGTGGCGCGGCGCGACTATGTCTACGAGCTTTTCGACCGCCAGTGCGGCATCGCCCTGGCCAACTGGGAGAAGATCCACGCGGTGGTGGGGGAGGTGCCCACCGCCATTTTCGCCACGGGCACCGACTTCGGCACCCAGCACGCGCCCTTCATCTCGCCCGACGCCTACCGTGACCTCTACAAGCCCTTCCACAAGCGCGTCAACGACTGGATGCACAGGAACACCACCTGGAAGTCCTTCATCCACTCCTGCGGCTCGGTGCGCGTGTTCATCGACGACTTCATTGACGCGGGCTTCGACATCCTCAACCCGGTGCAGTGCAGCGCCGCCTGCATGGACGCGCGGGAACTCAAGGACCAGTACGGCGGCAGGGTCTCCTTCTGGGGCGGCGGCGTGGACACCCAGCAGGTGCTTCCCTTCGGCACGCCCGCCGAGGTGCGCGCCCAGGTGAAAGAGCGCCTCGAAATCCTCGCGCCCGGCGGCGGTTTCGTGTTCAACACCATCCACAACGTGCAGGCAGGCATCCCAAAAGAAAACCTGATGGCCCTGTACGAGACCTTTGCGGAATTCCGCGCCCGGTAGGCGTCAACACGGCGCGCCCGGCGCGCCCGGGGAGACTTGCCATGAAACAGTTGCGCCTGTCCGCGACACTCGCGGCCCTGTGCCTGGTCCTGCCGTTCTGCGCCCCGGCGCGGGCCGCGGACCCGCCGGAGTCGGGCGTGGTGATTGTCCACGACGCGGAGGCGGGCCCGCTCACGGCCTACGCCGCGCGCGAGCTGCGCCGCTGCGTCCACCAGTGCGCGGGCGAACTCCTTCCCGTCCAAAACAGCGCGGAACGGCGGCCCGCCATAATCCTGGGCGTCAAGGACAGCCCCGCCGTCAAGGCGCTCCGCCGCGACACGGAACTGCACCACCGCGTCATGGCGCTGGATACGCAGTCCTTCCTGGTCAAAAGCGTGGAGCGCAAAACGCGGCGCGAGATCTACCTTGTCGGCGGCGGCGACGCGGCGGTGCTCCACGCGGCCTACCGCTTCGCCGAGCTGCTGGGCATGCGCTTCTACCTGCACGGCGACGTGGCCCCGGACGAAAAGACCCCGCTGGCGCTGCCGGAGGTGGAGGAGTGGCGCAGGCCCCTCTTTGAGCTGCGCGGCATCCAACCCTTCCACGACTTCCCCGAGGGGCCGGACTGGTGGGGCGCGGCGGAGTACCGTGCGGTCATCGGCCAGCTGCCGAAAATGGGGATGAACTTCATCGGCCTGCACACCTACCCGCTCTCCGAGCCGACGGTGTGGGTGGGGGGGAAGGACCAAGTCAACCCAGACGGCACGGTCCGCAAAAGCTACCCCACCCAGTACTTCAACACGGCCCAGACCTCGGGCTGGGGCTACAAGGCGAAGAAGACCGGCGACTTCGCCTGCGGCGCGGCGGTGATGTTCGAGGACGACGCCTACGGCGCGGACTTCCTGCGCGACATGATGCCCGCCCCGGACACGGAGGATGAGTACAACGCCGTGTTCAACCGCACCGGCGCGCTCTTCGCCGGCGCCTTCGGCTTCGCGCGGAAACTCGGCGTGAAGACCTGCATGGGCACTGAGACGCCCCTGCGCCTGCCCCCGTACATCCTGTCGAAAAGCGCCGCCACCGGCGGGGACGTTTCCGCCGCGGGCGGCGCGAACGCGAACTATGCGGGCGCGCAGATTGCGGACACCGAGGACGACGCCCTTTACCAGAGCGTCCGCTACAACCTCGACGCCTACCGCTTCAGGGTGCCCGACGGGCGTTACACGGTCACCCTGAAGTTCTGCGAGGTCGCCTACGACACCCCCGGCGCGCGCGTCTTTGACGTGTCCATTGAGGGCCGCCGGGTCATCGAAGGCCTGGACATTTTCAGGGAGGCGGGAAAGAACAAGGCCCTGGACAAGACCTTCGAAAACATTCCCGTCGGCGACGGCGTGCTTGATGTGGACTTCGGGAAGGTCGTTGAATTTCCCGCCGTCGCCGCCGTCGAGGTGGCGGGGGGGGGGCTCCGCCTCCGCGTGAACTGCGGCGGCGACGCCTACAAGGACTGGGCGGAGGATGCGGGCGTCGCGCCCGATCCGGAGCTGGTGCGCGAGACCTATGAGGGTGTCTTCACCCGCATCATGCGGACCCATCCCCTGGACTACTACTGGTTCTGGACGCCCGAGGACTGGACCTGGAGCGGCACCAGCGAAACGGCGGTGAAACGGACCGTCTCCGACCTGCTCGCGGCGAACGCCGCGCTGAGGAACACGGGCGCGCCCTTCCAACTGGCCACCTGCGGCTGGGTGCTCGGTCCGCAGTTCGACCGCGCCTACCTGGACAAGATGCTGCCCAAGGACATCGCCATGAGCTGCATCAACCGCCAGCTCGGCTTTGAGCCCGTGGACGGGGGCTTCAAAAAGACCACCGGCCGCGGCAAATGGGCCATCCCGTGGCTGGAGGACGACCCGGCCATGTCCATTCCCCAGTTCTGGGCGCGGCGCATGCGCCGCGACGCGCAGACCGCCCTGGACTACGGATGCACCGGCCTCATGGGCATCCACTGGCGCACCCGCGTCATCGCGCCCACCCTCGCCGCGCTGGCAAAGGCCGGGTGGGACCAGCAGTGGCCCCAGGCGGCCCTGCCCGCCGGCTCATGGCGCGTCCGCGACGCCTCCGCCGGGTTCCCCGTCACCACCACCCACACCACGGCGGACATCGCCGGAACGGACCTCGACGCGGTCTACCAGACCATCCGCCTCGACGCGAAGGAATACCTCTTTGACGTGCCCAACGGCGTCTACACCGTCACCCTGCGCTTCTGCGAGCCCGCCTATGGCGAGATGGGCAGGCGCGTCTTCGACGTGGCCCTCCAGGGCGTCGTGGCGGCGGAGGCCCTCGATCTCGCGCGGGAGGGCGGCGTCAACGCCGCCGTGGACCGCGTCTTCCCCAATGTGGCGGTGGGGGACGGACGGCTGCGCGTCGGCCTGGTGAAGCGGGTGGACTGGCCCGTTGTTTCCGCCGTTGAAATCGCCGGGAACGGCGTTGACATCAAGGTGAACTGCGGTGGCGGCGCGGTGGCGGGTTACGCCGCCGACCTGCCCATGCTGTCCGAAGACCCCTCCGCCGACGACTTTTACGCCGACTGGGCGCGCCACGAATTCGGCCCGGAGGTCGCGGACGACGCGGCGCGCATCTTTGCCCGCCTCGACGGGTGCGCCCCGCGCCCCGCCACCTGGACCACCGGCCCCGGCGCGTTCTTTCCCGATTCGCGCCCGTGGGAACTGGCCCGCGACGAGTACGCCTTTGTGGATGAATTCGCCGCGCTGGCGGACCGCGTGCGCGGCGAAGGCGCGCGCTACCGCTACGAATACTGGCTGAACGCGCTGGAATACCTATGCGCTGCGGGAAAAATGAACTGCGCCTGGGCGGTCTTTGACCGGGAACTCGGCGCGGCCAAGGCCCAACCGGACGCCGCCGCGAAGAAGGCGGCCGCCACGGAGAGGGTGCTGCCCGCGCGCCGTGAGCTTGTCGCCGCCGCCGCGGAAATGTGCCGCAGGCTCATCGCCACGGCGAACAGCCCCGGCGAACTCGGCAACATCGCCAACATCGAGGGACACACCTTCCCGAAGATGCTCGGCACGCCCGGTGCGGAGCTGGAGGCGCTGCTTGGCAGTCCCCTGCCGGAGGACGCGCAAATGCCGCGCAATTACGGCGGCCCCCCGCGCCTCTTCACCCTCGCCGCGCCCGGCAGCCGCGACCCCGGCGCGGGCATTGCCGTCAAGGCCGTCGTGCTCAGTGACGCGCCCGCCACCGGGGTGGTCCTGCGCTGGCGTATTCTCGGCACGGGCGAATACCAGGCCGTGCCCGCCGTCCACGTCAACCGGGGTGTCTGGCGCGCCGAACTCCCCGCCGACGCCCTCGCCGCAAACGACATCGAATACCACCTGGAGGCCGCCCTTCCCGGCGGCACCCTGCTCCGCTGGCCCGCCGGCGCCCCGCAACAAACCCAGGCCGTCGTCCTCGGCCCGTGAGGGAA